>NZ_JBSFRK010000031.1:0-98673 GCF_053589195.1 Streptomyces sp. NPDC003379
GGTGCCGCCTGGAGAACAGGGGGCACCGGACCGGCGCCGTCGTGTCCGCTTCCGAGCCGCTACGCGCGCGTGCCGCTGACCCGGCCCTGGAGCAGCCGTGACAGCGCCGCGTGTACGTCGCCCAGGGAGCGCTCCGGCTGGAAGGCCTGCCAGTCGAGCGCGGCCACCAGCACCATGCCGACGAGCGCGGCGGCCGTCAGCGGGATGTCGATCTCGTCGCTGAGTTCGCCGTTGTCGACGCCCGCGCGCAGTACGTCCTCCACCACCGCGACCGCCTGCTGCCTGACCACCAGCAGAGTGGACTGCCAGGCCCGGTTGGTGCGCCAGAGCTCGGCGACGTACAGCTGGGTGAAGGCCGGATAGCGGTTGATGAAGACGAGGCCGGCGCGGATCATCGCGTCGAGGGCGTCGACCTTGCTGCCGCCGCTCTTCTCCGTCTCCTCGGCCGCCTCCTTCAGGGAGGCGGTCAACAGGCCGACGCCGTGCCGCAGCAGCTCTTCGAAGAGGACCGACTTGCTCGCGAAGTTGTAGTAGACGGTGCCCTTCGCGACCCCGGCCCGTTCGGCGATCTCGTCGACCGTCGTGGCGGAGAAGCCCTGCTCCGCGATGAGGGTGACGGCTGCCTCGTAGAGCTTCTGCCGGGTGGCCTCGCGGCGGGTGCTGCCTGCACTGCTGTCCATGACCTTGATTCTCACAGGTCTCGCAGGGCGCCCCTGCTTCGGCGTGCTCACAGGGTCAGCTCCGGGTGCAGCCGGTCCATCGTCCACACCTGCTTGCGGTGCGCGGAGAGCGCGGTGAGCGCGAGGGCACCCACCGTGAACGCCGTCAGGACCGCGCACGCCTGCCAGACGGGACCGAGGCCGCCGCCCGTGATGAGCCTCCGTAGAGCGTCGACGACGTGACTCATCGGTAGGAAGGGATGGATCGCGCCGAAGAAGCCGGGGCTCGTCTGCACCGGGTAGGTGCCGCCCGCCGACGTCAGCTGGAGCATGAGGGCGGCGAGGACGAGGATGCGCCCGGCCGCTCCGAAGCGGGCGTTGAGCCACTGCACGATGGCCGCGAAACACGCGGTCACCAGGCACAGGAAGCCGATCGTGCCGACCGCCCTGGTCATCTGGAGACCGAGCCCCCAGTGCAGCACGGACATGAGCGCCGCCGTCTGCAACACCCCGAGGGCCGCCACCGGCAGCCAGCCGGCCAGCGCGACGCGCCACGCGGAGGCGCCCGCGGCGAGCGCGCGCCGGTTGAGGGGCTGGATCAACATGTACGCCACCATCGCGCCGACCCACAGGGACAGCGGGATGAAGTAGGGCGCGAAGCCCGTGCCGTAGTTGGGCGCCTTGTGCATCGACTGAGAGGCGAGCTGCACGGGGTCGGCCATGACGTCGGTGCGCTCGTCACGGTCCTTCTTGTCGTAGTCGGGGATCTTCTTGACGCCGTCGTGCAGTCCGCCGGAGAGCTTCGCGGAGCCGTCGGCCAGCTTGAACATGCCGCCCTTGAGGTCGCTCGCGCCCGTCTCCAGCTTGCCGATGCCCGCGTCCAGGTCGTTCGCCCCGGTCTCGGCCGTGCCGAGGCCCGTGTGCAGCTTCCTGGCACCGTCGGCGACCTTGCCGGCGCCCTTGTCGAGTTCGTTGATCCGGGCGACGGCCTTCTCCAGGTCCTCGTCGAGGTGCGGGGCGCGGTCGGCGAGCGCCTGCGACTTCTTCTGGAGGGTGGCCAGGTGCTTGTCGAGCTTCTTGACGTCGCTGTGCTGGTCCTTGATCAATGTGTTCATGTCGTCCGCGATGGTCGACACGTTCTCGGCGGCCTTCCTGGCCTTCTTGATCTCGGAGCAGGAGGGGTCGGGAACCGGGGCCTTCTCGCAGTGCTCGGTGTAGAAGTCGCCGATGACCCTGGAGCCCTCCTCGGCGCCCTTGGCCGCCCCGGGCGCGAGCTTGACCCAGGTGTCGAGGTTGCGGCGCATCGCCTTGGAGGAGTCGGCGACCAGCTGGGCCGTGTCCCCGATGGTCTTGCCGTTGTCCTTCAGGAAGGGCCGCACCTTGTCCGCGGTGCCGTTGACCTTGCCGGCGAGCGTATGCGTCCCGTCCGCGACCCGCCTCGCGCCGCTCTTCAGTTCGCCCGCCTTCGTGTGGAGCTTCTTGACGCCCGCGGCCAGCTCGCCGCTGCCGTCCTTGGCGTCCCCGAGGCCCTTCGCGAGGTCCTTCGAGCCCTTCTTCGCCTTGCCGATGCCGCCGTCGAGCTTGTCGGCGCCCTCGGCGGCCTTCTGCGTCGCGCCGTGGATGTCGGAGAACGAGATGAAGATCCTGTCGAGGAAGGAGCGCGATGCCTTGGTGGACGCGGCCCTGCGCACCTCGGAGAAGACCGTCCGCGAGATCTGCCCGACGATGTAGTTGTTGGCGTCGTTCGTACGGACCCGCAGAGCGCCCGTCTCCGGAGAGTCCCCCGAACTCGACGCGACGCGCTTGCTGAAGTCCGACGGCATGGTCAGCGACAGGTAGTACGTCCCGTCCTCGACGCCCTCGCGTGCCTCGGCGTCGCTCACCTCGTGCCACTCGAAGGTCTTGCTGTCGTGCAGCCCCTCGACGATGGAGTCGCCCGCCTGGAGCTTCTTGCCCTGCGCGGTGGCCCCCTTGTCCTCGTTGACGAGCGCCACGGGGATGCGGTCGAGGCGGCCGTACGGGTCCCAGAAGGAGCACAGGTACAGCGCGCCGTACAGCAGGGGCAGCAGCAGGAGCGCGACGAGTGCGAGGCGCGGCAGCTTCCCCCTGCCGAAACGCCTGAGCTCAAGCGCGGCCAGCTTCGGCGAGCGCATCCGCCGCCTCCTTGTCGTCGTCGGTACGGATCACGACCGCGCCCTCAGGGGCCTCGCTGCACACCGCCAGGACGGTCGTCCCGCTCTCGGCGAGGGACTTCAACAGGCCCCAGGCCATGACCCGTTCGGCGTCCGGGAGCTTCAGGTCGGTGTCGTCGACGCCGAGCACGCGCGGCCGGCCGATCAGCGCGAGGGCCACGGACAGGCGCAGGGCTTCGAGCCGCTCCAGGTCGCGTACGGAGGTCCGTCGGCCCTTGGGCAGCGACTCCGTGTCGAGCCCGGCGGCGGCCAGCGCGGTGTCGACGCGCAGCCGGGTCTCGTTGCGCCGCTCGGCGCGCGGCCGCAGCAGCCCCCGCAGCGGTCCGCCGAACCGCCGCTCCAGGAGGGCCCGTTCGTGCAGATGCTCGGCGACGGTCAGGGCCGGGTCGAGATCGGTGACGCCGGGCACGGGCCCCAGAGCGCTGATCCGGCGCACCGCGGCCAGCTGCTTGGGCAGCCGGAAGCGGTCCACGCACGCGTGGCCCTCGGTGGCGCGCATACGTCCCGTCAGAGCGAGCAGCAGACAGGTGCGGCCCGACCCCGACGGGCCCTCCAGCGCGATCAGCGACCCGGGCTCCGCGTCGACGCCGATGCCCCGGAACACCCAGCCCCGCGGCCCCTTGAGCCCGAGGCCCTCGGCGGTGACGGCGGCGCCCCGCACGTCGTCGGTCGGACCGTCCACAGTCCCCCCTGCCCCTCTTTTGAACTGACTGGTCAGTTCAAAAGTAAGCCCGGACCGTCGATCGAGGCAAAGGGCCAGGTCAGAGCCGATTGTCAGTGGCGTACTCCACGATGGGCACATACGGCCACCGCGCCGTCACACGACGACAGGAGGTTCGTCATGGCCAGCACTTCCGCAGCAGCCGCACACCGGCACAGCGCCGTGCGCCCCGCACCCTCACTGGCCGGCCCGGCGAGCGATGTCCACCCCGTCCTGCGCCGCGCGACCGCCCCGCCCGCCGCCCTCGAACTGCTCGCCCAGGCCCACGCCGGAATCGACGAGGCCACCCGCCTGGACCCGCCGAACGAGCGCTATGCCACCGCCCACCTCGCCGCCCTGCGCACCGCCGCCGCCGTCCTGGCCGCGCGCGGACGGCCCGAGACGTCCCCGCGCCGCAGGCAGCGCATCCGCAGCGCCTGGGAAGTCCTCCCCGAGATAGCCCCCGAACTGACGGAGTGGAGCGCCCTGTTCGCCTCCGGTGCCGCACGCCGGGCCCGCGCCGAGGCGGGCATCCAGGGCGCCGCCACCGCCCGCGACGCCGACGACCTGATCCGCGACGTGGCGATGTTCCTGCGCCTGGTCGAGCGGATGCTGGTCCTCCAGCCGGTGCTGCCCCAGCCGAGGCAGGAAGCGCGGGACGCGGGAGAGGAGCGGCAGCCGGACGCGGGCTGACCGGCAGTCCACACCCCGGGACGGATGACCGGGGCACTGCACGGCAGGCAATAGGGTGGGGACGATCGCAACCCCACGCGCCGAGGAGTCAACTGCCGTGTCGGACCCGATGCGCCCGCCCGTCTCCCACCACCACCCTCACACGGCGTCGCTGCGCTCCGACCCCTCCCGTCCCCGCGCTTCTCTCCGTACCGCCGTGGTCTGGGACGTCCTGAGCGACGCCCTCGACCGCCGCGTCAAGGCCACGGGCCCACAGCCGCGTACCGAACTCGACGTGCTCGACACCGGAGGCGGCAGCGGCAACTTCGCGGTGCCGGTCGCCCGCCTCGGTCACCGCGTCACGGTCGTCGACCCCAGCCCGAACGCCCTGTTCGCACTGGAGCGCCGGGCCGCCGAGGCCGGCGTCGCGGAGCGGGTGCGCGGCGTCCAGGGCGACATCCTCGGCCTCTTCGACGTGGTGGAGCGCGGCGGCTTCGACGCCGTCCTGTGCCACGGCGTCCTGGAGTACGTGGACGACCCGGCCGAGGGGGTGCGCCTCGCCGTCGACGCGCTGCGCCCCTCCGGAGTGCTCAGCCTGCTCGGCGCCGGCCTCGGCGGGGCCGTGCTGGCGCGGGCCCTCGCCGGTCACTTCAAGGAGGCGCAGACCGCGCTCACCGACCCGGCGGGCCGCTGGGGCGCGGGCGACCCCGTGCCGCGCCGCTTCACCGCCGAGCAGCTCACCGAACTGGTCGAGGCCGCGGGCGTGCGCGTCGACGCGGTGCACGGCGTGCGGGTCTTCGCCGACCTGGTCCCCGGCGTCCTCGTCGACACCGAGCCGGGCGCCCTGGAGGCCCTCCTCAAGCTGGAGGCCGCCGCCGCCGAACTGCCCGCCTTCCACTCCGTGGCCACCCAGCTGCATGTGCTCGGCGAGGCGCGCGGTACCGCCGAAGCATGAGGTGCGCCCGCGACTGCCCCGCTGATCAGCGACGCAGCCGCACATGGAGTACGCCACAGGACCCCCGAACGGGCTACCGGCGCCGTATGATCGAGGGACACCGTCCTGCATGACGGCCCGGCCGCTGGGGAATGCACGCTTCAGCGAGCCGGAGCGATGTGAAGGTCCGGTTTGGCGAAGTTGGCGCAGAGGGGCGGGTTTCACGGGGGCGATTCCCTGCCTATCCTGAAGGGGACCCCCGGTCGCCCCGGCGACTGCACGATGAGGAGGACTCCGTGCCGCTCTCGGAGCACGAGCAGCGCATGCTCGAGCAGATGGAGCGAGCGCTGTACGCCGAAGATCCCAAATTCGCGACAGCGCTTGAGGGAAGCGGGCTGCGTACGTACACCCGGAAGCGGGTCTACCAAGCGGTCGTCGGCTTCCTGGTGGGCATCGCCCTTCTCATGGCCGGAATGGTCGCCCAGCAGATCTGGATCAGCGTGGTGGGGTTCCTCGTCATGCTGGGCTGCGCGGTGCTCGCCGTCACCGGTTGGCGCAAGGCCCCGAAGCCGGGCGAACAGCCCGCGGGCGCGGCCGCGCAGGGTGGGCCCCAGGCTCGTCGGCAGACAAGGCAGCGCCGTTCCGTCATGGACCGCATCGAGCAGCGGTGGCAGCGCCGCCGCGACGAACAGCAGGGTGGTCAGTGAGCTCGGCCGCGCGAGGCTGACCGAACAGACTTGAGTGTGCGTGAGGGGTGACCACCCAAGGGCGGTCACCCCTCACGCATGTCCCGGCTCACGCATGTCCCGGCCGGGGCGCTCATACACGTCCCGGCCGGGCGGGCAAGCCCTCGCCTCAGCTCTCCGGTGAAGCCCGCCGCAGCAGCCGCCGCGGCAGCCTCCGGGTCAGCGCCGCCCACCGCTTGGCGGCCCGCTCGCTCCAGCGCGCGCTGAACGCCGCCCAGCGGTCCGATGCCGCCCACACCACCCGTGCGGCCGAACGCGGCGCGAGCGTCGCCCGCAGCCGGGTGGACCGGCTCGCCGAGGCCCGCAGCCCCTCACGTACGCGCCGCACATCCTCGGAGAGCCCCGTCATGGGAAGCCGCGGGTTCGGGGCGTAGAGCGCCTGCTCCACGGCGGTCGCCACCCGGTGGGCGGCCTCCGCGGGCCCCGTGGTCAGCTGCCCGATGCGGACGATCCGCGCGGCGGCCTTCCGGGGGGTCTGTGACTCGTCCGGCTCAATGCCGTGGTCCCAGGCCGTATCGGTCACTTCGAGCCAGGCGGACAGGGCCCGCGCCGTGGAGACCGCAGGCGCCATGGTGACCGCCGGCCCACCGGCGACGGGGCCCAGCCGCACCGTCTGCACGCGGGAGCGCCACAGCAGGGGCAGCAGCGGCACCAGGATGAGGAGCAGCGCCGCCAGGGCCACCAGGACGATCATCCCGATGGGCGGCCCGTCACCCCCCGACCCGGCCGCGACCTGCGGGGCGGCGCTCGCGCAGCCACCCTGCTTCCTCATGTCGGGCGGGCAGCTGTCCGACGCCGAGGGCGCCGTGGACGGCTCCGAGGAGCGGGACGGCTCCGGGGTGTCCGGGTCGCTCACGCCGCCGGAGGGGACGTCGGAGCGCGTGTACTCGGGCACCGAGCCGCGGTTCGGCGTCGGCTCGAAACGGGTCCAGCCCACGCCCTCGAAGTACAGCTCGGGCCAGGCGTGCGCGTCCCGCAGCCCGACCGACATCGAGCCGTCGGCCTGCGCGGAGCCTGGAGTGAAGCCCACGGCGACCCGGGCCGGTATGCCCAGCGTCCGCGCCATGGAGGCCATCGCGAAGGAGAAGTGGACGCAGAAGCCTTCCTTCTGCTTCAGGAACTTCTCGATCGCGGCGGGACCGCTGCCCGCTCGCACCTGGGTGTTGTACGTGAACCCGCCGTCCGAAGCGAAGTAGTCCTGGAGCCTGACCGCCTGCTCGTACGGGTTCGCGGCACCCTTGGTGACCCGGCGGGCCGTGTCCGCGACCATGTCCGGCAGGGAGTCCGGCACCTTCGTGAACTCGCGCCGCAGATCCGCCGGGGGCGCGGACGCGTTAGCCAGCTGCTCGGCCGTGGGCTCCACGGCCAGGCTCGTGACCTGGTACTCGGAGCCTCGCGTCGTCTGGCCCCGGTCACCGACGAGGGCACGGCCCACCGGCTCGTACCGCCAGCGGCCGTTGATCTTCACCTGGCTGGCAGGGAAGGGCATGGGCAGCCAGTTCTGCGCGTAGCCGTCGGCGGCCTCGATGTTCGTCCGGATCTCGGTCCTGCGGACGTCGGGGAACAGCCCCTGGGGGTCCGGCAGGGGCGACGGCACGTCCTGGATGCGCCGGACGGTGGTCTTCCAGGTGGTGCCGTCGAACTGGTCGAGCGAGACGATCCGCAGATACAGCTCGTCGGACCGCTCGGCGTTCGTGCGGTACGAGATGACCTCGCGGTCCTCCGGCTGGTTCAGGCTGTCCTGGAGCGCGACCAGCGGATTCACGGCGGAGATCGTCCCGCCGCCGCCCGAGCCGCCCCCGCCCGGGCCGCCGGAGCCGCCCAGGAGGCCACCGCCCAGGGCCGGCAGCACGACCGGCACCACCAGGGCGATGCCCAGGGCCAGGGCGCCGATGCGCCGCCCCGTGCGGACCGGGGCGACCGCTCCGGAGCTGCTCTCCAGGCCCCCCGAGACCCGCCCCGGAGCGCGCGCCGCGCCGCCGAAGACGCGGCCCCACTGGGAGAGCCGGTCCCGGCCCTCGGCCAGGAGCAGCAGCAGATAGCCGGAGGCGGCGAGCAGGAACCACAGCCACCCGGCGCCGTCCCCGGACAGGCCCGCCGCGACCGAGTACAGCGCGAGCAGCGGCAGCCCGGCGGGGGCCGCCGTACGGAACGTCACCGCGAGGGCGTCCACCGCGAGGCCGATCACCAGGACCCCGCCGACCAGCATCAGCCGGATGCCGTCGCTGAGCGGCGCCGGGATCGCGTACCGCCCGACGTCGTCACCGCCCGCCTCCAGGAGCAGCCCGAAGCGCCGGAACACCTCGGGCCCCGGCACGATCCCCGCGAGGGCCTGCTCGCGGGCGAAGACCAGGGTGAGCAGCAGCAGCGTCACCAGCGCCTGCACCACCACGGTGAGCGGCCTGGCCAGCGGCACCCGCCGGGCCAGCGCGCCCACCCCGCTCTGCATCGCGAGCAGGATCACCGCCTGCAGGAACCACGTCGCCGGATCGACGAGCGGCAGCAGCGCCCCCGAGGCCATCACCGTGGCCGCGGTGGCGCACAGCGCGAGCCGCGCGCGTCCACTCATGACCGTCCCCCCACTGTCGTACGTACCTGCCGTGCGGCCGGGCCACCCGCGCGCGGGCCACCCGGCGATCCGTGCGGCGCGCTCATCCCCGGCCCCCAGTCGTCATCCCCAGCCCCCGCTCGTCGCCGTCCCCGCGGAGGGCGCGGCGCCCGCGCTCGTGCGGGCGTGGTCCGCCTGGCGCCACAGGTCCGTCAGGCTCGACCCCGGGGGCGCCGCCAGCGCCGTCCAGCCCGCCGCGCGCAGCATCCGCACCCGCGCGTCACCGGCGTCGGACGGCACACCGCCGGGACCCTGCGCCCAGGCCGCGCTGTCCAGGACGAAGGCGACCGCGGCGCCGCTGCGCCGGCGCATCTTGGCGACGATCGCCGCCTGCTCCTCGTCGAGGTCGCCGAGGAAGGCGACGAGAAGGCCTTCGTTGCCGCCGCGCAGCACGTCGTACGCGCGTGAGAGCCCGGCTCCGTCGGAGTGGTCGACGACCGCGAGGGTGTCCATCATCAGTCCGGCCGCGTCCGCGGACTCCTGGCTCGCGCCCGCGAAGCCGTCGGAGCCCTCGCCCGGCACGGAGGTGCCCGTATCGGTCAGGAGCCGGACGGAGAAGCCCCGTTCGAGCATGTGCACCAGTGTGGACGCCGTGCCGGAGACCGCCCATTCGAAGGCCGAGTCGGGCCCCGCGCCCCGGAAGCCTGTGCCCCGGGTGTCCAGGAGCACCGTGCAGCGGGCCCGCTGCGGCTGCTCCTCGCGGCGGACCATCAGTTCGCCGTAGCGCGCGGTGGAGCGCCAGTGGACCCGGCGCAGGTCGTCGCCGTGGCGGTACCCGCGCGGGATGACGTCGTCCTCACCGGCGAGCGCCAGCGAGCGGTTGCGCCCGTCGCCGTACCCCTTGGCCTCGCCCGTGAGCCGCACCGGGGGCAGCGCCTCCACGCGCGGGATGACCGTCAAGGTGTCGTACGTCGAGAAGGAGCGGGTCAGCTCGCACATCCCGAACGGGTCCGTCAGGCGCAGTTGCAGCGGCCCCAGCGGATAGCGTCCACGCAGGTCGGAGCGGACCCGGTAGGAGACCTCACGGCGTCCGCCGGCCTCGACGCGGTCGAGCACGAACCGGGGCCGGGGCCCGAGGACGTACGGCACCCGGTCCTGGAGCATCAGCAGTCCGGTGGGCAGCCGGGAGACGTTGTCCATGCGCAGATGGACGCGGGCCTCGGAACCGGCCGGCACGCGCGCGGGAGAGAGCCTGCGGCTGCCCGCGACGCGGTAGCGGGTGCGGAAGAGGACGACGGCGCAGACCAGCGGCAGCACGGCGAGGAGCAGCCCGACGCGCAGCAGGTCGCTCTGGCCGAGCACATAGGCGCAGATGGCGGCGGCGATGCCGGCCGCCAGGAAGGAACGTCCGCGGGTGGTCAGGCCCGCGAGGGCCGTGCGCAGCCCGCCCTTGCCGTCATCGGCGGGGCCCGACGGCCTCCCCCCGCCCGCCATCACAGCCCCCGCGCGCCGGGCGGAGGCCGGTTGGGCGGATGCTGGTCGAAGAAGCCGCTGCTGCCCGGCTGCGCGGCGGCGGGGACCGGGGTGTGCTGGAGGATTTCGAGGACGACCGATTCGGCCGTGCGGCGGTTCAGCTGGGCCTGCGCGGTGGGCAGCAGGCGGTGCGCGAGGACCGCGACGGCCAGGGCCTGCACGTCGTCCGGCAGGGCGAACTCCCGGCCGCTGAGCGCGGCGGAGGCCTTGGCGGCGCGCAGCAGGTGCAGCGTGGCGCGCGGCGAGGCCCCGAGTCTGAGATCCGGGTGGTTGCGGGTGGCGGCGACCAGGTCCACGGCGTACCGCCGGACGGTGTCGGCCACGTGGACCGTACGGACCGCGTCGATGAGCTTCACCATGTCGTGCGCGTGCGCCACCGGCTGGAGGTCGTCCAGGGGCGAGACGCCGCCGTGCACGTCGAGCATCTGCAACTCGGCCTCCGGGGACGGATAGCCGATCGAGACGCGCGCCATGAAGCGGTCGCGCTGCGCCTCGGGCAGGGGATAGGTGCCCTCCATCTCCACGGGGTTCTGGGTGGCCACCACCATGAACGGGCTGGGCAGTTCGTACGTCTGCCCGTCGATGGTGACCTGCCGTTCCTCCATGGACTCCAGGAGCGCGGACTGCGTCTTCGGAGAGGCGCGGTTGATCTCGTCGCCGATCACGATCTGCGCGAAGATGGCGCCCGGCTTGAACTCGAAGTCCCTGCGCTGCTGGTCGAAGATGGACACCCCGGTGATGTCCGAGGGCAGCAGGTCCGGCGTGAACTGGATCCGCCGCACCGAGCAGTCGATGGACCGCGCGAGCGCCTTGGCGAGCATGGTCTTGCCCACGCCCGGCACGTCCTCGATGAGCAGGTGCCCCTCGGCGAGGAGCACGGTCAGCGAGAGCCGTACGACCTCCGGCTTGCCCTCGATCACACTCTCCACCGACCTGCGGACACGCTCCGCTGTGGTGGTCAGATCTGTGAGGCTCGCTCGATCGTCATAGGTCGTCACCCGGCCCTCCTCGGCCCTTCCCCGCGCTCTCGAGGAGCAGGGGATACCCCATTGCCGGGCCGCCGCTCACGCGCACGACCCGGTCCACACGAATTCACCGACACCACGCGTGAATGGTCCGCGTGGTGTCACCTCCCGCATTGTTGTTGGGCATACCGGGTCGTGTCACTCGCCTGTGGATAACTGGCGCCGATTTGTCGGGTCTTACGACCTTTTGTCAGTCATGCAGGGGGCATGCGGGCGTCATGCGGGGTCGATCTCCCGCAGCAGACCCGTCGTCACGTCGAACACGAATCCGCGGATGTCGTCGGTGTGCGGCAGGAACGGCGAGGTCCGCACGCGCTGCATCGACTGGCGTACGTCCTGCTCGACGTCGCGGAAGGACTCCACCGCCCAGGTCGGCCGCTGGCCGACCTCGTTCTCCAGGTCCTGCCGGAACTCCTCGGTGAGGGACTCAAGGCCGCAGCCGGTGTGGTGGATGAGGACCACGCTGCGGGTGCCAAGGGCGCGCTGGCTGATGGTCAGGGAGCGGATGACGTCGTCGGTGACCACGCCGCCCGCGTTGCGGATGGTGTGACAGTCGCCCAGTTCGAGACCGAGCGCGGCGTGCAGGTCGAGGCGGGCGTCCATGCAGGCGACGACGGCGACGCGCAGGACGGGACGGGCGTCCATGCCGGGGTCGGCGAAGTCGGCGGCGTATCTCTCGTTCGCCTCGACCAGGCGGTCGGTGACCGTGCCGACGGCTGTGTCGCCGATCGGCTCTGCGGGGGTGCGGCCCAGAGGGGATGCGGAAGTCGACATGGTTCTGACGTTAGTGGTCAGTGATCGACTCGGCCCGCTGTGAGAAGGGACAAAGAACGTCAAAGACTCTTGTTGTGAGGTAACCCACAGGACTGCGGTGGCTGCACCCGAATGGGTCGCTTAGGCCGATTTGTACATCCGTTCCGTACCGGTCCGCGACGCGCAGGCCGGTTGATTGACCGGGAGACACCGTGGACTAAAGTGACGCGAAGCGGGAGACGTGACCTGCTCCCCGCTGGACCGCACATCCCGGAGATTCCCTGAATCCCCACGTGCGCGGCGCGTACGTACGGCTCGGCCTCCTCCCGCTCCCGGTCGGCTGACGCCACTTCCCCGGCGCCGGCAGACCATTCCCCTTCACGGAGCGGGCGGGGACCCGGCAGTGCGTACGAACGCCGCGCCGGACCTGAGAGGGCCCCTTGACCGACAACAGCCGACACGTCCCGGTGATGCTCCAGCGGTGCCTGGACATGTTGGCCCCCGCGCTCGCCGAGCCCGGCGCGGTCGTCGTCGACTGCACCCTGGGCCTCGGCGGCCACAGCGAGGCCCTCCTGGCCGCCTTCCCTTCGGCCCGCCTCATCGCCCTGGACCGGGACAAGGAGGCGCTGCGCCTGTCCGGCGAGCGGCTCGCCCCCTACGGCGACCGGGCCACCCTGGTGCACGCCGTCTACGACGAACTCCCCGAGGTGCTCGACCGCCTGGACGTCCCGCGCGTCCAGGGCATCCTCTTCGACCTCGGCGTCTCCTCCATGCAACTCGACGAGGCCGACCGGGGATTCGCGTACGCCCAGGACGCGCCCCTGGACATGCGCATGGACCAGACGACCGGCATCAGCGCGGCCGAGGTCCTCAACACGTACGCACCGGGGGAACTGGTGCGGATCCTGCGCCAGTACGGCGAGGAGAAGCAGGCCAAGCGCATCGTCAGCGCCGTCGTGCGCGAGCGCGAGAAGGAGCCGTTCAGCAACAGCGCGCGGCTCGTCGAGCTCATCCGCGACTCCCTGCCGCAGGCCGCCAAGCGCACCGGCGGCAACCCCGCCAAGCGCACCTTCCAGGCCCTGCGCATCGAGGTCAACGGCGAACTGAGCGTCCTGGAGCGGGCCGTGCCCGCGGCCGTGAAGACGCTCGCCGTCGGCGGCCGGATCGCCGTCCTGTCGTACCACTCGCTCGAAGACCGCCTGGTCAAGCAGGTGTTCGCGGCCGGTGCCGCGAACACGGCCCCGCCCGGCCTGCCGGTCGTCCCCGAGCGCTACCAGCCGCGGCTCAAGCTTTTGACCCGTGGTGCCGAACTGCCCACCGAGGAAGAGGTCGCCGAGAACCGCAGGGCGGCCCCG
Organism: Streptomyces sp. NPDC003379; assembly: GCF_053589195.1. NCBI lineage: Bacteria > Bacillati > Actinomycetota > Actinomycetes > Kitasatosporales > Streptomycetaceae > Streptomyces > Streptomyces sp. NPDC003379. The sequence continues at coordinate 13,118 of NZ_JBSFRK010000031.1, forward strand.
GCGCGGCTGCGGGGCGCGCAGCGCGTACGGGAAGACGTCCGCTGAGCAGCACCTGCTGATCAGAGTCCGCTGATCAGAGTCCGCGAGGAGGCTCCATGAGCAAGAAGCCCGAGCTGCGGGGGAGGGCCGCCCGCCTCGCGCGACTGCTGCCGCAAGGGCCGAACCAGGCCGCGCGCACGCCCTTCGTCCTCCTCGTCGTACTGCTCCTCGGCGGCGGCCTGATCATGCTGCTCGTCCTGAACTCCTCGCTCAACGAAGGCTCGTTCCAGGTGAGCGAGCTCAAGAAGGAGATAAAGGACTTCACCGAGGAGGAGCAGCAGCTCCAGCGCGACGTGGACGGCTACGCGGCCCCCGACGCCCTCCAGCGGCGCGCCGAAAAGCTCGGCATGGTCCCCGGCGGTGACCCGGCCTTCCTCGACCCCGACGGCACCGTGCGCGGCGTGCCCGGCGCCGTCGCCCCGCCCGCGCCGCGCCCGCAGGAAGCGGCGCCCCCGGCGGCCTCCGTCCCGATCCCCGTCCCGCCCCCGGCCCCCGCCCCGGCGCCCACGACCTCGCGGCAGGCGGCCCCTCAGCCGGTGGCCCCCCGGTCCGCGGCTCCCCGGCCCATGAAGCCCGGCCCCCCGACGACCTCCGGCAGGTGACGTTCAGTGTCCGACAGGGAACCCCCGCGGCGCCGGGTGCCAGGGCCCGCCAGTCCCGCGCGCTCCGGCGCGCCCCGCCGCCCGGTCTCCGAAGGGCGCCCCGCCGCCCGCCGCCCCGGCCAGAAGGCCAGGCCCCGCACCATCCGCCTGGGCAGCCCCCGCCCCCGCCTTCGCATGGTCAGCCTCGGCCTGACGCTGGTGATGCTGGCCTTCGTCGTACGGCTGCTCCAGGTGCAGGCCGTCGACGCCGACGTGTACGCGGCCAAGGCCGAGAAGAACCGCTACTTCACGCACACCCTGGCGGCCGAGCGCGGGCGCATCACCGACCGCGGCGGCGTCGAACTGGCCGCCAGCGTGGACGCGTACGACATCACGGCGGACCCCACGCTGTTCACACGGAAGGAGACGCAGACCAAGGACGCGCCCGAGCAGGCCGCCGCGCTCCTGGCCCCCATCCTCGGCAAGAGCGCCGCCGAGCTCACCAAGAAGCTCAAGACCCGCGACACCCGCTACGTCCTGCTCGCGCAGCGCCAGACCCCCAAGGTGTGGAAGCAGATCAAGGACCTGCGCGGCGCGCTCGCACAGAAGGCGGACACCGACCCCGACTCCCCGAACGTGCTGGCCGGTGTCCTCGCCGACCCGAGCAGCAAGCGGGTCTACCCCAACCACGACCTGGCCGCCGGGATACTGGGCTGGGTCAGCTCCAACGGCAAGGGCGGCGGCGGTCTGGAGCGGCAGCTCGACAGGCAACTGGCGGGCGAGAACGGCAAGATCCGCTACGCCCAGTCCGGCGGCCGCCGCGTGCCGACCGCGGGCTCCACGGAGACGCCCGCCGTGCCCGGCTCCGACATCGAACTCACCATCGACCGTGACATCCAGTGGGCCGCGCAGAACGCCATCAGCAAGCAGGTCGAGAGGTCCAGGGCCGACCGTGGCTACGTGATAGTGCAGGACACCCGCACCGGCGAGGTCCTCGCGATGGCCAACGCCCCCAGCTTCGACCCCAACGACCTCTCGAAAGCCGACGGCGCGGCGCTCGGCAACGCCGCGCTCCAGGACGCCTTCGAGCCCGGCTCCACCGCCAAGGTCATGTCGATGGCGGCGGTCCTGGAGGAGAACGCGGCCACACCCGGCACCCATGTGACGGTGCCCAACCGGCTGCACCGCGGCGACCGCCTCTTCCAGGACGACATCGACCACCCCACCTGGAGCCTGACGCTCAACGGCGTGCTCGCCAAGTCCTCGAACATCGGCACGATCCTCGCCACCGGACAGCTGGGCAGGACGCAGCGGGAGGCCAACGAGGTCCTCTACTCGTACCTGCGGAAGTTCGGCCTCGGCAAGGAGACCGGGCTCGGCTTCCCCGGCGAGACGTCCGGCATCCTCGCGCCCGCAGGCAAGTGGTCCACCTCCCAGCAGTTCACGATCCCGTTCGGCCAGGGCGTCTCCATCAACGCCATGCAGGCGGCCTCGGTGTACTCGACGATCGCCAACGGCGGCGTACGCGTCGAGCCCACGCTGGTGCGCGGCGCGAAGGGCCCCGACGGCACCTTCAAGCCCGCGCCGAAGCCCAAGAAGACCCGCGTGGTGAGCGAGAAGACGGCGAAGACCCTGTCGCAGATGCTCGAATCCGTCGTCGACGACGAAGAGGGCACCGGCACCAAGGCCCGCATCCCCGGCTACCGCGTCGCGGGCAAGACCGGTACGGCCAACCGGGTCGACCCGGCGACCGGCCGCTACAAGGGCTACACCTCCTCCTTCGCCGGCTTCGCGCCCGCCGACAAGCCGCGCGTCACGGTCTACTGCGCGATCCAGAACGCGACCAAGGGCAGCTACTTCGGCGGTCAGATCTGCGGCCCCATCTACAAGGAAGTCATGGAGTTCGCCCTGAAGACGCTCCAAGTCCCGCCCACGGGGAGCGGTCCGGCCCGCCTTCCCGTCACCTTCTAGCCCGGAGACCGACCAGGAACCGCCCGTGACAACGATCACCCCGGACCCGGGGAACCACTCCTCGCCACACCGCCCGCCCACCCGTCTCCCGCCACCACCCCTGCCCGACCGCGCTACGCGCAGGCCCCTCCCTTTTGGCCCCACGGGGGGTGCGCCCGGTACGCTCACCGCCGTGCCACACGCTGATCAGTCCCAAACCACCCAGAAGGGCGCTCCCGTGACATATCCGGGACCGCCGCGGCCGGACCAGGTCTCCGCGACCTCGCTGACGGAGCTCGCGGGCCGGCTGGGCGTCGCCGTCGAGGGAAACGCAGACAGCACGGAGATCACGGGCATCACGCACGACTCGCGCGCGGTGCGCCCTGGTGACATCTACGCCGCGCTGCCCGGTGCCCGCATGCACGGCGCCGACTTCGTCGCGCAGGCCGCCGACCTGGGCGCCGCGGCCATCCTCACCGACCCGACCGGCGCCGAGCGCGCGGCCGCGACCGGCCTTCCGGTCCTGGTCGTCGACAGCCCGCGCGACCGGATGGGCGAGCTGGCGGCGGCGGTCTACGGCCACCCCGGCCGCGGCCTCCTGCAGATCGGCATCACCGGTACGTCCGGCAAGACCACCACCGCCTACCTCGTCGAGGGCGGGCTCAAGGGCCTGCGCGCGACGGGCCTCATCGGCACGGTCGAGACGCGCATCGGCGACGAGCGCATCAAGTCGGAACGTACGACCCCCGAAGCCACCGACCTCCAGGCGCTGTTCGCGGTGATGCGCGAGCGCGGCGTCGAGGCGGTCGCCATGGAGGTCTCCAGCCACGCCCTGGTCCTCGGGCGGGTGGACGGCTGCGTCTTCGACGTCGCCGTCTTCAACAACCTCAGCCCGGAGCACATGGAGTTCCACTCCGGCATGGAGGACTACTTCCAGGCCAAGGCGCAGCTCTTCACCAAGCGGCGCGCGCGGCTCGGCGTGGTCAACTTCGACGACGAGTACGGGCGTCGGCTCATCACCGAGTCCGAGGTGCCCGTCACCACCTTCTCCGCCGAGGGGCACCCCGACGCCGACTGGCGCGCCGAGGGCGTCGAGGTCGGGCCGCTCGACTCGACGTTCGTCGCGGTCGGCCCCAAGGGTGAGCGCGTCACGGCGAAATCCCCGCTGGCGGGCCCCTTCAACGTCGCCAACACCCTCGCCGCGATCGTCTCGCTGGCCGTCGCGGGGATCGACCCGCAGCAGGCCGCCGACGGCGTCGCCGCGGTGCCCGGCGTGCCGGGCCGCCTGGAGCGCGTCGACGCGGGCCAGCCCTACCTCGCCGTCGTCGACTACGCCCACAAGACGGACGCCGTCGAATCGGTCCTGCGCGCGCTGCGCAAGGTCACCGAGGGCAAGCTGCACATCGTGCTCGGCTGCGGCGGCGACCGCGACAAGACCAAGCGGATGCCGATGGGCGCGGCCGCGGCCCGCCTCGCCGACACCGCCGTACTGACCTCCGACAACCCCCGTGGCGAGGACCCCCTCGCGATCCTCGCCACGATGCTCGCCGGCGCCGCCGACGTGCCGGCCCACGAGCGCGGCGACGTCGCCGTCTTCGAGGACCGCGCCGCCGCCATCGCCGCGGCCGTCGCCCGCGCCGAACCCGGCGACACCGTGCTGGTCGCGGGCAAGGGCCACGAGCAGGGACAGGACATCGCCGGGGTGGTGCGTCCCTTCGACGACCGCCAGGTGCTTCGCGAAGCTATCCAGCAAACCCAGGGATGAAGTTGTGATCGCCCTCTCCCTCGCCGAGATCGCCACTGTCGTCGGCGGGCAGACGTACGACATACCGGATCCGGCCATCCAGGTGACCGGCCCCGTCGTCCGGGACTCCCGTGAAGTGGAGCCCGGCAGCCTCTTCGTCGCCTTCGTCGGCGAGCGCGTCGACGGCCACGACTACGCGGCCGACGTGGTCGCGGCGGGCGCGGTCGCCGTGCTCGCCTCGCGGCCGGTCGGCGTGCCCGCCGTCGTCGTGGACGACGTACAGGCGGCGCTCGGCGCCCTCGCACGCCATGTCGTGGAGCGGCTCGGCGCGACCCTGGTCGCGCTGACCGGCTCGGTCGGCAAGACCAGCTCCAAGGACCTGCTCGCCCAGGTGCTGCGGCGCAAGGCGCCCACGGTCTTCACGCCGGGCTCCCTCAACAACGAGATCGGCCTGCCGCTGACCGCGCTCAGCGCCACCGAGGGGACGCGCTTCCTCGTCCTGGAGATGGGGGCGCGCGGAATCGGCCATATTCGCTACCTCGCCGGCCTCACGCCGCCGAGGATCGGCCTCGTCCTGAACGTCGGCACCGCCCACATCGGCGAGTTCGGCGGACGTGAGCAGATCGCGGAAGCGAAGGGCGAGTTGGTGGAGGCGCTGCCCGCGGACGGGGCCGCGATCCTCAACGCCGACGACCCGCTCGTACGCGCCATGGCTTCGCGCACGAAGGCCCGGATCGTCCTCTTCGGAGAGGCAGACGACGCCGACGTACGTGCCGAGAATGTCCGTCTCATGGAGAACGGACAGCCTGCTTTTACGCTGCACACACCCTCCGGGTGCAGCGACGTGACCATGCGGCTGTACGGTGAGCACCACGTGTCGAACGCGCTTGCCGCGGCCGCCGTCGCCCATGAGCTGGGCATGTCCGTCGACGAGATCGCCCTCGCGCTCTCCGAGGCGGGCACGCTGTCCCGCTGGCGGATGGAGGTCACCGAGCGCCCGGACGGTGTGACAGTCGTCAACGACGCCTACAACGCGAACCCCGAGTCCATGCGAGCGGCCCTGCGCGCGCTCGCGGCCATGGGCCAGGGGCGCCGTACGTGGGCGGTGCTCGGTCAGATGGCCGAGCTCGGGGACGAGGGTCTCACCGAGCACGACGCGGTCGGACGCCTTGCCGTCCGGCTCAACGTGAGCAAGCTCGTGGCAGTCGGGGGCAGGGAAGCGTCCTGGCTCCAACTGGGCGCATACAACGAGGGTTCGTGGGGTGAGGAGTCGGTGCACGTGTCCGACGCACAGGCGGCGATCGACCTGCTGCGCAGCGAGCTGCGCCCAGGAGACGTCGTGCTGGTGAAGGCGTCCAGGTCGGTCGGGTTGGAGCGGGTCGCCACCGCGCTGCTCGACGACGCCGCGGTGTCTTCTGAGGGGCAGGTCTCCGGCCGATGAGGCAGATCCTCTTCGCGGGTGTGATCGGGCTCTTCCTGACCCTGGTCGGCACCCCGCTGCTGATCAAACTCCTGGCCCGCAAGGGTTACGGCCAGTTCATCCGGGACGACGGCCCGCGCGAGCACCACAGCAAGCGCGGTACGCCGACCATGGGTGGCATCGCCTTCATCCTGGCCACGCTCATCGCGTACTTCCTCACGAAGATCATCACCGGCACGGAGACCACGCTCTCCGGCCTCCTGGTGCTCTTCCTGATGGCGGGCATGGGCCTGGTCGGCTTCCTCGACGATTACATCAAGATCGTCAAGCAGCGTTCGCTCGGTCTGCGCGCCAAGGCGAAGATGGCCGGCCAGCTGATCGTCGGCATCGGCTTCGCCGTGCTGGCGCTGAACTGGCCGGACAACCGCAACCAGACGCCCGCCTCCACCAAGCTGTCGTTCGTCACGGACTTCGGCTGGTCGATCGGCCCGGTCCTGTTCGTGGTCTGGGCGCTGTTCATGATCCTCGCGATGTCGAACGGCGTGAACCTCACCGACGGTCTGGACGGCCTCGCCACCGGTGCCTCCGTGATGGTCTTCGGCGCGTACACCTTCATCGGTGTCTGGCAGTACCAGGAGTCCTGCGCCAACGCGACGACGCTGACCAACCCACAGGCCTGCTTCGAGGTCAGAGACCCGCTCGACCTCGCGGTCGTGGCCTCCGCGCTGATGGGCGCCTGCTTCGGCTTCCTGTGGTGGAACACCTCGCCCGCCAAGATCTTCATGGGTGACACCGGCTCGCTCGCCCTCGGCGGCGCGCTCGCGGGCCTCGCGATCTGCTCCCGCACGGAGCTGCTGCTCGCGCTCCTCGGCGGCCTCTTCGTGATGATCACCATGTCGGTGGTCATCCAGGTCGGCTCGTTCAAGATGACCGGAAAGCGCGTCTTCCGGATGGCGCCACTCCAGCACCACTTCGAACTCAAGGGGTGGTCCGAGGTCCTTGTGGTGGTCCGCTTCTGGATCATCCAGGGCATGTGCGTGATCGTCGGCCTCGGTCTCTTCTACGCGGGATGGGCAGCCGAAAAGTGACCTCTGCGTCCCACTGGCAGGGCAAGAACATCACCGTCGCCGGTCTCGGCGTGAGCGGCATCAGTGCCGCCCGCGCCCTGGCCGGCCTCGGCGCGTCGGTGACCGTCGTGGACGGCGGCTCGGGGGCGGCGCACCAGGAGCGCGCCGCCTCGCTCCGGGGCGAGGGCATCTTCGTACGCCTGGAGGACGCCGAGACGCTTCCCGAGGGCGCCGACCTGGTCGTCACCTCGCCGGGCTGGAAGCCGTCGTCGCCGCTGTTCGCCGCGGCCGCGGAGGCGGGCGTGGACGTCATCGGGGACGTCGAGGTCGCCTGGCGGCTGCGCGGTCCGGGCGCTGCGCCCTGGCTCGCGATCACGGGCACCAACGGCAAGACCACGACCACGCGGATGCTCGCCTCGATCCTGTCGGCGGCGGGCCTGCGCACGGCCGCCGTCGGCAACATCGGCACCCCGATCGTGGACGTGATCCTCGAAGGCGACGACGCGTACGACGTGCTGGCCGTCGAGCTGTCCTCCTACCAGCTGCACTGGGCGCCCTCCTTGCGCGCCCACTCCGCGGCGGTCCTGAACCTCGCGCCCGACCACCTCGACTGGCACGGCTCCATGGAGGCGTACGCGGCCGACAAGGGCCGCGTCTACGAGGGCAATCAGATCGCCTGCGTCTACAACGTCGATGCCTCCGACAAACCGTCCACCGAGGACCTGGTCCGCGAGGCCGACGTCGAAGAGGGCTGCCGCGCCGTCGGTTTCACGCTGAACGCGCCCGCGCCCTCGCAACTGGGCGTCGTGGACGGCATCCTGGTCGACCGTGCGTTCGTGCCGGACCGCCAGAAGCAGGCCCAGGAGCTCGCCGAGATCTCCGACGTCCAGCCGCCCGCGCCGCACAACATCGCCAACGCGCTGGCCGCCGCGGCCCTCGCCCGCGCCTTCGGCGTCCGGGCGACGGCCGTACGCGACGGCCTGCGGGCCTTCCGCCCGGACGCCCACCGCATCGAGCACGTCGCCGATGTCGAGGGCGTCGCGTACGTCGACGACTCCAAGGCCACCAACACCCACGCCGCACAGGCGTCGTTGGCGGCGTACGAGTCGATCGTCTGGATCGCGGGCGGACTGGCCAAGGGCGCCACCTTCGACGAGCTCGTCGCGGGCGCCGCGAAGCGGCTGCGCGGGGCCGTCCTCATCGGCGCCGACCGCGCGCTGATCCGCGAAGCCCTCGCGCGACACGCGCCCGAGGTCCCGGTAGTCGACCTCGACCGGACCGACACTGGGGCGATGTCCGAGGCCGTACGACGTGCGGCCGAGCTGGCTCAGCCCGGGGACACCGTGCTGATGGCCCCGGCCTGTGCCTCGATGGACATGTTCACCAACTACACCAAGCGTGGTGAAGCGTTCGCGGACGCCGTCCGCGCACTCGGCTCCACGCGCGCCTGACCGGGTCTTCCGTCCGGCCGGCGCCGGGCACACCCTTGGGAGGGGAACGTGGCCAGGTCTTCCGTGCGAGTCGCCAAACGACCGGCTCCGGTACGCGCCAGAGGCGCCTCCCACCCTCCGGGCGAGAACGGGCCCCGGCGGCTCTACAACCAGCTCCGCCGGGCCTGGGACCGGCCGCTGACCGCGTATTACCTCATCTTCGGCAGCAGCCTCCTGATCACCGTGCTCGGCCTGGTGATGGTCTATTCGGCGTCGATGATCCAGGCGCTGCAGCTCGACCTGCCCGCCTCGTACTTCTTCCGCAAGCAGTTCGTCGCCGCCGTGATCGGCGCGATCCTGCTGCTGATCGCGATGCGGATGCCCCTCAAACTCCACCGGGCGCTGGCCTATCCGATGCTCGCGGCGACCGTCTTCCTGATGGTCCTCGTGCAGATCCCGGGGATAGGGCGCAGCGTCAACGGCAACCAGAACTGGATCTATCTGGGCGGCCCCTTCCAGCTCCAGCCCAGTGAGTTCGGCAAGCTCGCCCTGGTCCTGTGGGGCGCCGATCTGCTTGCACGTAAACATGACAAGCGGCTTTTGACCCAGTGGAAACACATGCTTGTGCCGCTGGTCCCGGTCACTTTCATGCTGCTCGGGCTCATCATGCTCGGCGGGGACATGGGCACCGCGATCATTCTCACCGCGATCCTCTTCGGCCTGCTGTGGCTCGCGGGCGCCCCCACCCGGCTGTTCGCCGGTGTGCTCGGCGTCGCGGTCCTGCTCGGTGTGATTCTCATCAAGACGAGCCCCAACCGCATGGCGAGGCTCGCCTGCATCGGCGCCACCGACCCGGGCCCGGGCGACCAGTGCTGGCAGGCGGTGCACGGCATCTACGCCCTGGCCTCTGGCGGATTCTTCGGTTCCGGACTCGGCGCGAGTGTGGAAAAATGGGGTCAACTTCCTGAACCTCACACCGACTTCATCTTCGCCATCACCGGGGAGGAACTCGGTCTGGCGGGGACACTGTCGGTGCTCGCCCTGTTCGCGGCTCTAGGCTATGCGGGTATCCGCGTGGCCGGACGCACGGAGGACCCCTTCGTGAGGTATGCCGCGGGAGGCGTGACCACCTGGATCACGGCGCAGGCCGTGATCAACGTCGGTGCGGTGCTTGGTCTGCTGCCGATCGCCGGTGTCCCGCTCCCGCTGTTCTCCTACGGGGGTTCGGCCCTGCTGCCGACCATGTTCGCCATCGGGCTCCTCATCGCCTTCGCGCGATCGGACCCCGCTGCGAAGGCGGCCCTGGCCATGCGGCAACCTCGGGTGAGATGGAACACGATGCGACGGCGCGTCAAGGCGCGTTCGTCCGGAGAGCGGTGAATTTCGGTGCATGTCGTACTCGCCGGTGGGGGGACCGCCGGCCACATCGAGCCCGCGCTCGCCCTCGCGGACGCCCTGCGGAGGCAGGACCCGACCGTGGGCATCACGGCCCTGGGCACGGAGCGTGGACTCGAGACCCGGCTCGTACCGGAGCGGGGCTACGAACTCGCGCTGATCCCGGCCGTCCCGCTGCCGCGCAAGCCCACCCCTGAGCTGATCACCGTCCCGGGAAGGCTGCGCGGCACCATCAAGGCGGCCGAGCAGATCCTGGAGCGCACCAAGGCGGACTGCGTCGTCGGCTTCGGCGGCTACGTCGCCCTGCCCGGCTATCTCGCGGCCAAACGGGCCGGGGTGCCGATCGTCGTGCACGAGGCCAACGCGCGGCCCGGGCTCGCCAACAAGATCGGTTCGCGGTACGCGGCCGGGGTGGCCGTCGCCACCCCTGACAGCAAGCTGCGCAACTCCCGCTACATCGGGATCCCGCTGCGCCACACCATCGCCACGCTCGACCGGGCCCGGGTCCGCCCGGAGGCGCGCGCCGCCTTCGGCCTCGACCCCAACCTGCCGACCCTGCTCGTCTCCGGCGGCTCACAGGGCGCCCGGCGGCTCAACGAGGTCGTCCAGCAGGCCGCCCCGGTGCTCCAGCGCGCGGGCATCCAGATCCTGCACGCGGTCGGCCCGAAGAACGAATTGCCGCATGTACAGCAGATGCCGGGAATGCCCCCGTACATCCCGGTACCGTACGTGGACCGGATGGACCTCGCGTACGCCGCGGCCGACATGATGCTCTGCCGCGCGGGCGCGATGACCGTCGCCGAACTCTCCGCCGTCGGGCTCCCCGCCGCCTACGTCCCGCTGCCGATCGGCAACGGCGAACAGCGGCTGAACGCCCAGCCGGTGGTCAAGGCCGGCGGTGGACTGCTGGTCGACGACGCGGAACTGACGCCCGAGTGGGTCCAGGGCAACGTCCTGCCCGTGCTGGCCGACCCGCACCGGCTGTACGAGATGTCCCGCGCCGCCTCCGAGTTCGGCCGCCGGGACGCCGACGAGCTGCTCGTCGGCATGGTGTACGAGGCGATTGCGTCACGCCGCAACGCGTGAGAAGGGCAGGGGACCGTGGCCGGACCGACCAGCGCCGTACGGCAGCGACAGAAGTCCGGCCCGCCCCGCCCGCGGCGCCCCCGCACCCGCCGCCCCAGGGCGCCGCGTTCGCGCTCCCTGGGCGCCTCCGTGGCCCTCGCCGTGTTCCTCGCGGCCGGGGGCGCCTGGATGCTCTACGGCTCGCAGTGGCTGCGTCTGGAGCGCGTGGAGACGTCGGGCACCAGGACGGTCACGCCCGAAGAGGTGCTCGAAGCGGCACAGGCGCCCGTCGGGGAGCCACTGATTTCGGTCGACACGGAAGCTCTTGAGAGTCGGGTCCGCTCGAAATTGCCCCGGATTGACTCGGTTGAGGCCGTCCCGTCATGGCCGCACGGAATCAGCCTCGAAGTGACGGAACGCAAGCCGGTTCTCGTCATCAAAAAGGGCGGAAAGTTCATCGAAGTGGACGCCAAAGGAGTGCGATTCGCCACGGTGGGTCACGCGCCCAAGGGCGTTCCGCATCTCGAATTGGCGCCGGACCGGGAGAACGGGGCGGCGAGCCTGCGCCGGTTCGGCACCGACCGGCTGCTGCGTGAAGCGGTCGGGGTCGCCGGTGACCTGCCCAAAGCTGTCGCCCGCGATACCTGGAACGTCAAGGTCCGTTCGTACGACTCCATCTCGCTGGAGTTGAGCCGCGGACGCACGGTCGTCTGGGGCAGTGGCGAGAAGGGGCGTGCGAAAGCCACTACTCTCACCGCGCTGATGAAAGCGGCACCCAAGGCAAGGCACTTCGATGTGAGTGTCCCCACGGCCCCTGCGTCGTCGGGGAGTTGACGCGTATCGCCGCAGGCCAGCACCCTGGTTCGGCATCGCTACGGCTGATCACATAGGGTGAAAAGAAAAACGGGAGGTTCGGCGTGTTCGTTGAACGTGCGCCACTTGTCGACTTAGTGTCCTGTTCGGAAGAGTCCAGGGAACAGACACACTGGTAACCCTAAACTTCAGCGTTAGGGTTCGGGTCGGCGTTCGGACCGTCCCATTCGGCATCAGTCGCCGCATCGCATCGATGCGAAACGGCGACACGTAACTCGAGGCGAGAGGCCTTCGACGTGGCAGCACCGCAGAACTACCTCGCAGTCATCAAAGTCATCGGTGTCGGCGGCGGTGGTGTCAATGCCATCAACCGGATGATCGAGGTCGGTCTCAAGGGCGTCGAGTTCATCGCCATCAACACCGACGCGCAAGCCCTGTTGATGAGCGACGCCGACGTCAAGCTCGACGTAGGCCGTGAACTCACCCGTGGACTCGGCGCCGGCGCCAATCCGGCCGTCGGCCGCAAGGCCGCAGAGGACCACCGAGAGGAGATCGAGGAGGTCCTCAAGGGGGCCGACATGGTCTTCGTCACCGCCGGCGAAGGCGGTGGCACCGGCACCGGCGGCGCACCCGTCGTCGCCAACATCGCACGCTCGCTCGGCGCCCTCACCATCGGCGTGGTCACCCGGCCGTTCACCTTCGAGGGCCGTCGCCGGGCCAACCAGGCCGAGGACGGCATCGCGGAGCTGCGCGAAGAGGTCGACACCCTCATCGTCATCCCCAACGACCGGCTCCTGTCCATCTCGGACCGCCAGGTCTCGGTCCTCGACGCCTTCAAGTCGGCGGACCAGGTCCTGCTCTCCGGTGTCCAGGGCATCACCGACCTCATCACCACGCCCGGCCTGATCAACCTCGACTTCGCCGACGTCAAGTCGGTCATGTCCGAGGCCGGTTCGGCGCTCATGGGCATCGGCTCGGCCCGCGGCGACGACCGCGCGGTCGCAGCCGCCGAGATGGCGATCTCCTCGCCGCTGCTCGAAGCGTCCATCGACGGAGCGCGCGGCGTGCTGCTCTCCATCTCCGGTGGCTCGGACCTCGGCCTCTTCGAGATCAACGAAGCGGCCCAGCTGGTCAGCGAGGCCGCGCACCCCGAGGCCAACATCATCTTCGGCGCGGTCATCGACGACGCGCTCGGCGACGAGGTCAGGGTCACCGTCATCGCGGCGGGCTTCGACGGCGGGCAGCCGCCGTCCAAGCGGGACAACGTCCTTGGTTCGGCGTCCGCGTCGGCGTCCGCGTCCGCCAAGCGTGACGAACCCGCACCGTCCTCGCCCTCGCGTCCCGCCGAATCGTCCCGCCCGGCCTTCGGCGGCCTCGGCAGCGTCACGTCGCGCGACGAGTCCTCGACCCCGGAGCCCGCGGAGGCGGCTCCGGTGAGCGAGGCCCCGGCCGCGCCCGTGACCCCGCCGCAGGTTCCGCCGGCCCGTCCGTACCAGGACAGCCAGGCCGAAGAGCTGGACGTGCCGGACTTCTTGAAGTGATAAGCGAGCACAGCACCGTGAGCGGCGCGCACTTCGCCTTCACCGACAGGTGGGGCGGGGTGAGCGCCGTTCCGTACGAGGAGCTCAATCTCGGCGGCGCGGTCGGCGACGACGCCGAGGCCGTACGGGAGAACCGGGCGCTGGCCGCCACGTCCCTCGGCGTCGACCCGGGCCGGGTCGTCTGGATGAACCAGGTGCACGGCCGCGACGTCGCCGTGGTCGACGGCCCCTGGGGCTCCGAGGCCGAGGTCCCGGCCGTCGACGCGGTGGTGACCGCCCGCAGGGGACTCGCGCTCGCCGTCCTGACCGCCGACTGCACGCCCGTCCTGCTCGCCGATCCGGTCGCCAAGGTCGCGGCGGCGGCGCACGCCGGGCGCCCCGGCATGGTGGCGGGCGTCGTCCTGGCCGCCGTCGAGGCCATGGTGCGGCTCGGCGCCGACCCGGGACGCATCGTCGCCCGCACCGGGCCCGCCGTCTGCGGACGTTGCTACGAAGTACCCGAAGCGATGCGCGCCGACGTCGCCGCCGTCGAGCCCGGGGCGCACGCCGTGACGAGCTGGGGTACGCCGGCGGTCGATGTGACCGCCGGGGTGCACGCCCAGCTGGAGCGGCTCGGGGTGCACGACCGGGAGCAGTCGCCGGTGTGCACGCTGGAATCCGGTGACCACTTCTCGTACCGCCGCGACCGCACGACCGGTCGTCTCGCGGGCTATGTCTGGCTGGACTGATAGGACATGACGGAACGTAAGAGTCAACTCACGGCGAATCTGGCGCAGGTCGAGGAGCGCATCGCCGCGGCGTGCGCGGCGGCCGGGCGCAAGCGCGAGGAAGTGACCCTCATCGTGGTCACCAAGACCTACCCGGCGAGCGATGTGCGGATCCTGTCGGAACTCGGTGTGCGCCATGTCGCGGAGAACCGCGACCAGGACGCGGCACCGAAGGCCGCCGAGTGCGCGGATCTTCCCCTTACCTGGCACTTCGTCGGTCAATTGCAGACCAATAAAGTCCGTTCCGTGGTGAGTTACGCCGGTCTGGTGCAGTCCGTGGACCGGCCCAAGCTCGTCACGGCCCTCTCGACCGCGGCGGTGCGCGCGGAGCGTGAGCTCGGCTGCCTGATCCAGGTCGCGCTCGACGCCGAGGAGAACGGACGCGGGGAGCGCGGGGGTGTGGGTCCGGGCGGAATCGAAGAGTTGGCCGACCTCGTCGCCCGGGCGCCGGGGCTGCGGCTCGACGGTCTGATGACGGTCGCCCCGCTCACCGGACCGTACGCGGGACGGCAACAGGCGGCGTTCGAGCGGTTGATGGAATTCGCAACCCTCATGCGCGCGACCCATCCGGCTGCGAACATGGTCTCAGCAGGGATGAGTGCGGACCTCGAACAGGCCGTCGCGGCCGGGGCGACACATGTGCGCGTCGGTACGGCGGTACTCGGAGTCCGACCCGGGCTCGGGTAACGTCGCCAAGAAGTCGGACCACAGCAGAAAATATGGTCATTCCCGCTGTTGAGCGGGGATACCTCGTGGATCGCGGGCAGTTGGTGACGACAGCCGATCCACCACAGAGCGGAGGACTCAGAGCATGGCCGGCGCGATGCGCAAGATGGCGGTCTACCTCGGCCTCGTGGAGGACGATGGGTACGACGGTCCGGGGTTCGACCCCGATGACGAGTTCGAACCCGAGCCGGAGCCCGAGCGTGACCGCAGGCGGCATGAACCGCCGCATCAGTCGCACCAGTCCCATCAGTCTCAACGGGACGAATCGGTACGAGTGGTGCAGCCGCCCGCCCCCCGCGAACCGGCGGTCCATTCCGCTTCGCTAGCCGCGGAATCCGGACGTCCGGCACGAATCGCCCCCGTGGCATCCATCACACCTGAACGCTCGAGCCTGGAGAAGAACGCACCGGTGATCATGCCCAAGGTCGTGTCCGAGCGGGAGCCCTACCGCATCACCACATTGCACCCGCGGACCTACAACGAGGCCCGTACCATCGGGGAACACTTCCGCGAGGGCACTCCGGTGATCATGAATCTGACCGAGATGGACGACACCGACGCGAAGCGACTTGTCGACTTTGCCGCCGGTCTGGTCTTCGGTCTGCATGGCAGCATTGAACGAGTGACGCAGAAGGTGTTCCTGTTGTCGCCTGCTAACGTCGATGTAACGGCGGAGGACAAGGCTCGCATCGCAGAGGGCGGGTTCTTCAACCAGAGCTGAGACGTACGAGCAACAGGGGAGAGGGAAACGCGAACATGAGCGTGGTCTTGCAGGTGCTTTACATCGCGCTGATGTGCTTCCTCATCGTGCTGATTTTCCGGTTGGTCATGGACTACGTCTTCCAGTTCGCCCGCTCATGGCAACCCGGCAAGGCGATGGTGGTCGTTCTGGAGGCCACCTACACTGTCACTGATCCACCGCTCAAGCTTCTGCGGCGGTTCATTCCGCCGCTGCGTCTCGGGGGCGTGGCGCTCGACCTGTCCTTCTTCGTACTGATGATCATCGTCTACATCCTGATCTCCGTCGTGAGCCGGCTGTGAACGATACGGTCTTGCCGAATGCCGACGACTACGTTGAGGTGAAGAGATGCCGTTGACCCCCGAGGACGTGCGGAACAAGCAGTTCACGACCGTCCGCCTCCGAGAAGGCTATGACGAGGACGAGGTCGATGCCTTCCTCGATGAGGTCGAAGCCGAACTGACCCGCCTGCTCCGCGAGAACGAGGACCTGCGCGCCAAGCTGGCCGCCGCCACCCGCGCCGCTGCTCAGAACCAGCAGCAGGGCGGTATGCGCAAGGGTCCCGACGGGCCGCAGGACCAGCACCAGCACCAGCGCGGACCGGGTGCTCCGGTGCCCGCCGCTATATCGGGCCCGCAGCCGGTCCCGCCCCAGCAGCAGATGGGTGGCCCCATGGGTGGCCCTCCGCAGCTGCCCGGTGGCGCTCCGCAGCTGCCCGCAGGCCCCAGTGGACATGGACAGGGGCACGGACCGCAGGGCGGTCCGCAGGGACCCGGCCCGATGGGTCAGGGTCCGATGGGTGGCCCCATGGGTGGTCCCATGGGCGGCGGTCCCATGGGTGGCCCGCAGATGCCGCAGCCCGGTCAGGGCCCCGGTGGCGACAGCGCCGCTCGTGTGCTGTCCCTCGCGCAGCAGACCGCCGACCAGGCGATCGCGGAGGCCCGTTCCGAGGCCAACAAGATCGTCGGCGAGGCCCGCTCGCGCGCCGAGGGCCTGGAGCGTGACGCCCGTGCCAAGGCCGACGCCCTGGAGCGGGACGCGCAGGAGAAGCACCGCGTCGCGATGGGCTCCCTGGAGTCCGCCCGCGCCACGCTGGAGCGCAAGGTCGAGGACCTGCGCGGCTTCGAGCGCGAGTACCGCACGCGTCTGAAGTCGTACCTGGAGTCGCAGCTGCGCCAGCTGGAGACCCAGGCCGACGACTCGCTGGCCCCGCCGCGCACTCCGGCCACCGCCTCGCTGCCGCCGTCCCCGGCGCCGTCGATGGCTCCGGCCGGCGCGGGTGCCCCGTCCTACGGCGGCAACCAGTCGATGGGTGGCAACCAGGGTGCCGGTGGTCCGTCCTACGGCGGCCAGCAGCAGATGTCCCCGGCGATGACCCAGCCGATGGCGCCGGTGCGGCCGCAGGGCCAGCAGCCGATGCAGCAGGCTCCGTCGCCGATGCGTGGCTTCCTCATCGACGAGGACGACAACTGACGGGCGTGACCACGCCTTAGGCGTCGGCAGCGTTCAGGGCCGGGCCCCCGGATTCTCCGGGGGCCCGGCCCTTTTCCGTCCCCGTCCGCACACGCGTACAGAACGCGTACGAGAAAGGCCCGGCCCCGCCGAGATCTGCGGCGGAACCGGGCCTTCGTACGAGCGTTACGCCTTGCGGAGGCGGAACGTCAGCTTCAGGGAGTCGTCCGTGAACGGCTGTCCGAATGTGTCGTCGGCCTCACCTTCGGCGAAGTCCGTGGCGAGCACCTCGTCCGAGATGAGCCCGGCGTGCTCGGACAGGGCCGTCTCCACCGCCGGGTCCGTGGAGGTCCAGCGCAGGGCGATCCGGTCCGCGACGTCCAGGCCGCTGTTCTTGCGGGCCTCCTGGATCAGCCGGATCGCGTCCCGGGCCAGCCCCGCCCGACGCAGCTCCTCGGTGATCTCCAGGTCCAGGGCGACCGTGGCACCGGAGTCGGACGCCACCGACCAGCCCTCGCGCGGGGTCTCCGTGATGATGACCTCGTCCGGGGCGAGCGTCACCGTCTCACCGTCGACCTCCACGGAGGCCGTGCCCTCGCGCAGCGCCAGCGACAGCGCGGCAGCGTCGGCATCGGCGACGGCCTTGGCGACCGCCTGGACGCCCTTGCCGAAGCGCTTGCCGAGGGCCCGGAAGTTGGCCTTCGCGGTGGTGTCGACCAGGGAGCCGCCGCCCGCTGGACCAGTGGAGGAATCAGTGAGCGATGCCAGGGAGGAGACGTTCAGCTCCTCCGTGATCTGGTCGCGCAGCTCGGCGCCCAGCGCGTCGAAGCCCGCCGCCGCGACGAGCGCGCGCGACAGGGGCTGACGCGTCTTGACGCCCGACTCCGCGCGCGTGGCGCGGCCGAGCTCGACCAGGCGACGCACGAGAAGCATCTGCCGGGACAGCTCCGGGTCGATCATCGACAGGTCGGCCTCGGGCCAGGAGGACAGGTGGACCGACTCCGGGGCACCCGGGGTGACGGGCACGACCAGGTCCTGCCAGACACGCTCGGTGATGAACGGCGTCAGCGGGGCCATGAGGCGCGTGACCGTCTCGACGACCTCGTGCAGGGTGCGCAGGGCCGCCTTGTCGCCCTGCCAGAAGCGGCGACGGGAACGGCGTACGTACCAGTTGGAGAGGTTGTCGACGAAGACGGACAGGAGCTTGCCCGCGCGCTGGGTGTCGTAGCTCTCCAGGGCCTGCGTGGCCTGGTCGGTGAGCGCGTGCAGCTCGCTGAGCAGCCAGCGGTCCAGGAGCGGGCGGTCGGCGGGCGCCGGGTCGGCGTCGCTGGGGGCCCACTTCGACGTACGGGCGTACAGGGCCTGGAAGGCGACCGTGTTCCAGTACGTGAGGAGCGTCTTGCGGACGACTTCCTGGATGGTGCCGTGGCCGACGCGGCGGGCCGCCCACGGGGAGCCGCCGGCCGCCATGAACCAGCGCACCGCGTCGGCGCCGTGCTGGTCCATCAGCTGGATCGGCTCCAGGGTGTTGCCCAGGTGCTTGGACATCTTGCGGCCGTCCTCGGCGAGGATGTGGCCCAGGCAGACCACGTTCTCGTAGGACGACTTGTCGAAGACCAGGGTGCCGATGGCCATCAGCGTGTAGAACCAGCCGCGGGTCTGGTCGATGGCCTCCGAGATGAACTGCGCCGGGTAGCGGCTCTCGAAGAGCTCCTTGTTCTTGTGCGGGTAGCCCCACTGCGCGAACGGCATCGAGCCCGAGTCGTACCAGGCGTCGATGACCTCCGGCACGCGCGTGGCCGTGCTTTCGCACTGCGGGCACGCGAAGGTGACCTCGTCGATGAACGGGCGGTGCGGGTCCAGGGCCGACTGGTCGGTGCCGGTCAGGTCGGAGAGCTCCGCGCGTGAGCCCACGCAGGTGAGGTGGCCCTCCTCACAGCGCCAGATGGGCAGCGGGGTGCCCCAGTAGCGGTTGCGGGAGAGCGCCCAGTCGACGTTGTTGTTCAGCCAGTCACCGAAGCGGCCGTGCTTGACCGAGTCCGGGAACCAGTTGGTCTTCTCGTTCTCCTGGAGGAGGCGGTCCTTGATGGCCGTGGTGCGGATGTACCAGGACGGCTGCGCGTAGTAGAGCAGCGCCGTGTGGCAGCGCCAGCAGTGCGGGTAGCTGTGCTCGTACGGGGTGTGGCGGAAGAGCAGACCGCGGTCCTTGAGGTCCTCGGTCAGCTTTTCGTCGGCCTTCTTGAAGAAGACTCCGCCTACGAGGGGGACGTCCTCCTCGAAGGTGCCGTCGGGGAGGACCGGGTTCACGACCGGGAGGCCGTAGGCGCGGCAGACCTTGAGGTCGTCCTCACCGAAGGCGGGGGACTGGTGGACCAGACCGGTGCCGTCCTCCGTGGTGACGTACTCGGCGTTGACCACGAAGTGGGCCGGAGCCGGGCTGTGCTCACTGGTTCCCTCGCCGGCGCTCGGGAACTCCACTAGCTCGAAGGGACGTTGGTAGTTCCAGCGCTCCATCTCGGCGCCGGTGAAGGTCTCGCCGGTCGTCTCCCACTCCTCGCCGAGAACCTTCTCGACGAGCGGCTGGGCGACGACGAGCTTCTCCTTGCCGTCCGTCGCGACAACGTACGTGACGTCGGGGTGCGCGGCGACGGCGGTGTTGGAGACGAGGGTCCAGGGGGTCGTCGTCCAGACCAGGAGGGCGGCCTCGCCCGCGAGGGGACCGGAGGTGAGCGGGAAGCGGACGTAGACGGACGGGTCGACGACCGTCTCATAGCCCTGCGCCAGCTCGTGGTCGGACAGGCCCGTGCCGCAGCGCGGGCACCAGGGGGCGACGCGGTGGTCCTGGACGAGGAGGTCCTTGTTGAAGATCTCCTTCAGGGACCACCAGACCGAGTCGACGTACTCCGGGTCCATCGTCCGGTACGCGTCGTCGAGGTCGACCCAGTAGCCCATGCGGGTCGTCAGCTCGGTGAAGGCGTCGGTGTGCCGGGTGACGGACTCGCGGCACTTGGCGTTGAACTCGGCGATGCCGTACGCCTCGATGTCCTTCTTGCCGTTGAACCCGAGCTCCTTCTCGACCGCGAGCTCCACGGGGAGGCCGTGGCAGTCCCAGCCGGCCTTGCGGCCCACGTGGTGGCCCCGCATGGTGCGGAAGCGCGGGAAGACGTCCTTGAAGACGCGGGCCTCGATGTGGTGGGCGCCCGGCATGCCGTTGGCGGTGGGCGGGCCTTCGTAGAACACCCACTCGGGGCGGCCCTCGGACTGCTCCAGGCTCTTGGCGAAGATCTTCTGCTCGTGCCAGAAGTCGAGCACGGCGTGTTCGAGGGCGGGCAGGTCGACCTGGGCGGGCACCTGGCGGTACTGCGGCGGCGTATTCAACGAGTCCTCCGGCGGATGTGCTGCCTTCCGTCGGAGGGACGAGAGCTGTGTGCGCCTGGTGCGGCGCGCTCCCGCGGTACCACCCTCCTTGGCTCTCCGGAACGGGGTCCGTGCCGGTGAGCCCCCTCATTGGGGTCGCGATACCGGGTCTACTCGCCTCCGCTGGGGGCTTCGGCTTTCTTCCGGCGGCTCCGGGGTGATTTTCACGTCGCGCTCGCCCCCGGGCTCACACCGTCCCCGGGTCGCTCATGGCCGCGTACGCCGCTACTCGTCCCCATCCACGCTTATCGCTGCCGACCAGTGTACGGCGCCAGGGCAGGGGCGGCCGACCGGTTTTTACGGGACTCTCGCGGGGCGCGGGCGCGGGGTGCGGACTGACCCGAATGGCGACATGGGGGGCGAGTGGATCCCGGCGGGCGTCGGCCGGCGGATTACCCGGCAGGGAGTTGGGCACAACGCTTGCAGACTCGCCGCGCGGGATCCGCGGGGAGGGGGGATCGGGCGGCGTGCCCCGTTGCCGCGGGCCTGGAGTCGATTTATCGTCCCAGCACGATTCGCGAGCAAGATCACAATATGTGAAGGGGCCGCGGCCATGGTGGCGAAGAAGACCGCCGTACAGCAGTCGGCGTCCGGCAGATCCACAGGCGCGGGGGCGGCGCCTGACGCCGCGGGGAAGGCCGTGGAGAAGGCCGTGGAGAAGGCCGCGTCCAAGAAGGCGGTCCCGAAGAAGGCTGCCGCCAAGAAGGCCGTGGCGAAGAAGGTCGCGGCCGTGGGGGAGAAGGCCGTCGGGGAGAAGGCCCTGGTCAAAGCGACCGCGACCAAGAAGACCGCTGCCAAGAAGGCTCCGGCGAAGAAGGCCGTGTCCAAGAAGGGTGACGCTCACCAGGCGGGGCACGAGGGGGATCACGAGGAGGCGGGGCACGAGGAGGTGCACGAGGCGGGGCAGGACGCGGGCTCTGAGAGCGCTGCCAAGGAGCGGCCCTCGGCCGAGAAGGGCGCGGTTGCAGAGAGCCCGGCCGCGCAGAGCCACCCCACCAAGAAGAGCCCCGCCAAGAGCCCCGCCAAGAAGAGCCCCGCCGCGAAGAGCGCGGCCAAGAAGAGTACGGGCGCGAAAGGTCCGGCCGCCCAGAGCGCGGCCGGGCGGAGAACGGACAACGAGACGGCCGCGTCCGCGGCCGAAGGTGCGGCTGAGGCCGCGGAGACGACGGGAGCCACGACAGTGGTTGCGAAGAAGACTCCGGGCACGGCGACCGCGGCGACCCAGCCGACGGCGGTGCCCAAGGCGCGTGCCGCCGCGGTGCGGCCCGGTGAGCTCGCGGTCAGGCCGGGCGAGGACCCCTGGACCCCGGAAGAGGTCGGGGAGGCCCGCGCGGAGCTCCAGAGCGAGGCGCTGCGGCTGACCAGTGAGATCGCGTCCTCCGAGGAGGCCCTGGCGGGTCTGATGCGGGACTCCGGTGACGGCGCGGGCGACGACGAGGCGGACACCGGCACGAAGAACATCACGCGTGAGCACGAGATGTCCCTGGCCGCCAACGCGCGCGAGATGCTCGTACAGACCGAGCGCGCCCTGGAGCGCCTGGACGCGGGGACGTACGGCCTCTGCGAGAACTGCGGCAATGCGATCGGCAAGGCGCGGATGCAGGCCTTCCCGCGCGCGACCCTGTGCGTGGAGTGCAAGCAGAAGCAGGAACGGCGCTCCTGAGCACGGCCTGGACGCCTGGGCCCGTACGCGTGTGCCGTACCCTCGTCCACAGTCAGGTACCTAGGTTGAGGGACTCACGTGGCAGAGGCGGAGCGCATCATCGGTACGCCGGACATCCCTGAGACGGCCGGGGGCGAGCCGGAGGAGTCCGGCGGCGTCGTGGGCGAGGGCGAGGGCGGGCGGAAGCCCAAGGGCCGGCGCAAGATCGCCGTGCTGTTCGCCGTGGCCACCGTCGCGTACGCCTTCGACCTGATCAGCAAGATGATCGTGGTCGCGAAGCTGGAGCACCACGAGCCGATCGAGATCGTCGGCGACTGGCTCCGGTTCAACGCGATCCGCAACGCGGGCGCCGCCTTCGGGTTCGGCGAGGCGTTCACGATCATCTTCACGTGCATCGCGGCGGCGGTCATCGTGGTGATCGCCCGGCTCGCCCGCAAGCTCTACAGCCTGCCGTGGGCGATCGCGCTCGGTCTGCTGCTCGGCGGCGCGCTCGGCAACCTCACCGACCGGATCTTCCGTACGCCCGGCGTCTTCGAGGGCGCGGTGGTCGACTTCATCGCCCCCAAGGGGTTCGCGGTCTTCAACCTCGCGGACTCGGCGATCGTCTGTGGCGGCATCCTGATCGTGCTGCTGTCCTTCCGGGGGCTCGACCCGGACGGCACCGTCCACAAGGACTGACGGCACCGCGTGGTGCGGGAGTGTCGGTGGGCTCCTGCATACTCAAGGGGTGAGCACGATTCCCGAGATCCGTACCCTGCCCGTGCCGGACGGCCTGGAGGGCGAGCGCGTAGACGCCGCCATTTCTCGCATGTTCGGTTTCTCCCGTACGAAGGCCGCCGAGCTCGCCGCGGCGGGGAAGGTCTCGGTCGATGGCTCGGTGGTCGGCAAATCCGAGCGGGTGCACGGCGGCGCCTGGCTGGAAGTGGAGATGCCGCAGGCGCCCGCTCCGGTGCAGATCGTGGCCGAGCCCGTCGAGGGCATGGAGATCGTGCATGACGACGACGACATCGTCGTGATCGTCAAGCCGGTCGGCGTGGCCGCGCACCCGAGCCCCGGCTGGACCGGGACGACCGTGATCGGCGGCCTCGCGGCGGCCGGTTACCGCATCTCGACCTCCGGCGCCGCCGAGCGCCAGGGCATCGTGCACCGCCTGGACGTGGGCACCTCCGGCCTCATGGTGGTCGCCAAGTCGGAGCGCGCGTACACCTCGCTGAAGCGCCAGTTCAAGGAGCGCACGGTCGACAAGCGCTACAACGCGCTGGTGCAGGGCCACCCGGACCCGATGAGCGGCACGATCGACGCCCCCATCGGCCGGCACCCGAACCACGACTACAAGTGGGCGGTCACGGCCGAGGGCAAGCCCTCCATCACGCACTACGACCTCATCGAGGCGTTCCGGGCGGCCTCGCTGCTCGACATCAAGCTGGAGACGGGCCGCACCCACCAGATCCGCGTGCACATGGCGGCCCACCGCCACCCGTGCGTGGGCGACCTGACGTACGGCGCGGACCCGACCCTCGGCAAGCGGCTCGGGCTCACCCGTCAGTGGCTGCACGCCGTCCGGCTCGGCTTCGAGCACCCGGGCGACGGGCAGTGGGTGGAGTACGAGAGCGGCTACCCGGACGACCTCCAGACGGCGCTCGACCGCGTCCGGGCGGAGAGCTCGTGAGCGGTGTGACGATCCGCGTCGCCCGCGACGCGGACGACCTGGCGGCCTGTTTCGCCGTCCGCAAGGACGTCTTCGTGGCCGAGCAGCAGGTGCCCGAAGAGCTTGAGTACGACGCGTACGACGCCGGGGCGGTGCACGTCCTGGCCATGAGCGAAGACGGCGTTCCGCTGGGCACGGGACGGCTCCTCACCGGCGACGCGGCCGCCGCCAAGAACGGCGGGGACGCGGGCGTGGGCGCGCTCGGGCGGCTCGCGGTGACGGGAACCGCACGCGGTCTCGGTGTCGGGGCGGCCCTGGTCGGTGCCATCGAGGACGCGGCACGCGCGCGTGGCCTGACGGCGGTCGACCTGCACGCGCAGACGCACGCCCTGGGTTTCTACGAGCGCCTGGGGTACGAGGCGTACGGCCCGGAGTTCCCTGACGCGGGCATCCCGCACCGGGCGATGCGGAAGCCGCTGCGCTAGGGGAATGCGTGGCAGTGTTGAGTCTTGATCGTTGGAGTCTCGACCGCCCGGAGGCCGCACCGTGGATCAACTGGCGCTGCTGCTCATTTTGCTGCTCGGAGCCGTCGTCACGGTGCCGCTGGGGGACCGGCTCGGGCTGCCCGCGCCCGTCCTGATGACGCTCGCGGGCATCGGCATGGCCCTGCTGCCCTTTGTGCCCAACGTCGAGATCCCGCCGGACTTCATCCTTCCGCTGGTTCTGCCGCCACTGCTCTACGCGTCCGTGCAGCGCACGTCGTGGCGGCAGTTCGCGGCCAACAGGCGCCCCATCTTCCTGCTCGCCGTCGCGTTGGTGTTCGTGACGACGGCGGCGGTCGCCGCGGTGGGCAACGCCGTCGTCCCCGGACTGCCGCTCGCCGCGGCCGTCGCGCTCGGCGCGCTCGTCGCCCCACCGGACCCCGTCGCCGCGACCGCCGTCGCGGGCTCGCTCGGGCTGCCCCGCAGGCTCGTGTCGATCCTGGAGGGCGAGGGGCTCTTCAACGACGTCACGGCGATCGTGCTCTACCACGTGGCGATCGCGGCGGCGGTGAGCGGCACCTTCTCCTGGCCGTCCGCGGCGGGTCAGCTGGTGCTGTCCGCCGTGGTGGCCGTGCTCGTCGGGCTCGCGCTCGGCTGGGTGACGAACAAACTCATGGGGCTGCTCGGTGACGCCATCCTGCAGACCGGCCTGACGCTGCTCGTGCCGTTCGTCAGCTATGTGCTGGCCGAGGAGCTGCTCGGCTCCGGGGTGCTCGCCGTCCTCACCACGGCGCTCTACCTCGCGGAGAACGCGGTCGACGCCGACGACGTGCTCGGGCGGATCACCGGACAGACGTTCTGGCAGATCGTCGACACCCTGGTGACCGGCGCCGCTTTCGGGCTCATCGGTCTGGAGCTGCACAACGTCTTCGGCATCGCGAGCGGCCGCGAGTGGGAGATGGCCGGCTGGGGCGCGGCGATCGTCGGGGTCGTCGTCGGCGTACGGCTGCTGTGGCTGCTGCCCGCGACCTGGCTCGCCAAGCGGCTGCACAAGCGCCGGGACTACGAGGAGGACATCCCGACGAGCTGGCGCGAGACCGTCGTCATGTGGTGGGCCGGAATGCGCGGCGTGGCGTCCGTGGCCCTCGCGCTCGCCATCCCGCTGAAGACGGACGACGGTGCTCCGTTCCCGGCCCGCGACGAGATCATCTTCATCGCGTTCTGCGTGATCATGGCGACCCTCGTCGTCCAGGGGCTCACGCTGCCCTGGCTCGTGCGCAGGCTCGGGGTGCGGGCCGACACCGACGCGGAGCGGGAGCTGGAGCGCGCGCTCGCGGTGCGCGCCGCCAAGGCCGCCAAGCGCCGCCTCAGGGAGATCCAGGAGGTCGAGGAGCTTCCGGAGGAGGTCGCGGAGCGGCTGCAGCGTGGCGCGTACGACATCGGGGCCAGGATCAGCCCGGACATCGTCGACGAGGAGCGGCGCGAGCGGTACGCCAAGCGCGTGGACCGGCTCAAGGCCGTCCAGCGCATCCAGCGCGAGATGATGTCGGCCGCCCGCCACGAGGTCCTCGCCGCGCGCAGCGAGGCCGGCGCCGACCCGGAGGTCGTCGACCGGGTCCTGCACCACCTCGACGTACGCAGTCTCCGCTGAGGCGGGCGGCCCGGGGCCGGCCGCGGCCGGTCAGCCGTGGCCGGTCCGGTGCGCCTCCGCTTCGAGGTGGCTCGGGCGGTGGCCGTTCGGCGTCGGCTCCACCCAGGCCGTGTTGATCCGCGGCAGCGCGTACGGATGCTGCTCCGTCAGCCATTGGATCAGCTGTTCGCGCACCGTGACCCGGACCGTCCAGACGTCGTCCGCGTCCTTCGCGGTGACCAGGGCGCGGACCTGCATCGTGTTGGGCGTCGTGTCCGTGACGGCGAGGCCCCAGTCCCTGCCGTCCCACGCCGGGCACTCGCGCAGGATGTCCCGGAGCTTGTCGCGCATCTGGTGGACCGGCGCCGAGTGGTCCAGGTGGAGGAAGACCGTGCCGGTCATCTGGGCGCCGCCCCGGGACCAGTTCTCGAAGGGTTTCGATGTGAAGTACGACACGGGCATCGTGATCCGGCGCTCGTCCCAGGTGCGCACCGCGAGGAACGTCAGGGTGATCTCCTCGACGGTGCCCCACTCGCCCTCCACCACCACGGTGTCCCCTATGCGCACCATGTCGCCGAAGGCGATCTGCAGGCCCGCGAAGAGGTTGCCGAGGGTGGACTGGGCCGCGACACCGGCGACGATGCCGAGGATGCCGGCGGAGGCCAGCAGCGAGGTGCCGGCCGCCTGCATGGCGGGGAAGGTCAGCAGCATCGCGGCGACCGCCACCACAGCGACGATCGCGGTGACCACCCGCTGGATGAGCGTCACCTGTGTGCGGACCCTGCGGACGCGGGCCGGATCACGGTGGACCGTGGCGTAACGGGCGTACGAGGACTCCACTATCGCCGCGGCGATCCGCACCACCAGCCAGGCCGTGGAGCCGATGAGCACGAGGGACAGGATCCGCCCGATCGCCGCCGAGTGGTCCTTGGCCAGCTCCGCGTGCCCGTAGGAGCCTCTCAGCAGCGCGGTGCACATGACGAGGTGGAAGGGGACCCGGCAGCGGCGCAGCAGACCCCACAGCGGGGTCTCGTGGTGCCGTTCGTCGGTCCGGCGCATAGCGAAGTCGACCAGCCAGCCGACCACCACCGTGAGCACGACCGAGCCGCCGATCACGATCAACGGACGCAGTACGTTCTCCATGCCTCCGAGGGTAGGGGCACCGCGGTGGATGGCACGATGGCCCCATGAACATCATGCTCTTCCACTCGACGTACGGCCTGCGACCTGCGGTGCACGCGGCGGCGGACCGGCTGCGTGCCGCCGGGCACGAGGTGTGGACGCCCGATCTTTTCGACGGGCGCACGTTCGACGACGTCGAGGACGGAAGGGCCTTCCAGGCCGAGCTGGGCAAGGACGAGCTCCTGAAGCGGGCGATCCTCGCCGCCGCCCCCTACTCCGAGCGGGGTCTCGTCTACGCGGGCTTCTCCCTCGGCGCCGCGACCGCGCAGACCCTCGCGCTCGGCGACGACAAGGCGCGCGGCCTGCTGCTCCTGCACGGCACGTCCGACATCGCGGAGAGCGCGTCCGTGGACGAGCTGCCGGTGCAGCTGCACGTGGCGGAGCCCGACCCGTTCGAGACCGACGACTGGCTGAGCGCCTGGTATCTGCGGATGGGCCGGGCCGGGGCCGACGTGGAGATCTACCGCTACGCGGGCGCGGGGCACCTCTACACCGACCCGGACCTCGACGACTACGACGCCGAGGCCGCGGAGACGACATGGCGCACGGCGATGGGCTTCCTGGAAACCCTCTAGCGCACCGAAACCCTGTAGCGCGCCGGGAACCCCCTAGCGCACCGGTTCGTGCACCCGCTCGACCTTCTGCGTGCCGCTGCGCGTGCGGTACGAACGGACCCAGGACGAGGTCGCCCCGGGATCGGTCCGGTCGGAGAGGGCGTAGTAGTCCATCTGCGACCGTTCGGCCGTGACGTCGAGGACGCCGTAGCCGTGAGAGTCCATGTCCAGCCACTTCACATGGCGGTTGGCGGCCTTGATGGCGCCCGCGGCCACCAGGGAGACCGTGTGCGGGGCGACGTCGAGCATGTCGTCGATGTTGTCGGAGCTCACCGAGGTGACGACGAACTCCGTGGCGACGGAGGGCGAGAGGGGGTACGTGGCCGCCTTGGCCGGCACGTCGTTCGCCCACGCCATGTGGATGTCACCGGTCAGGAAGACGGTGTTCCGGATGCTGTTGTCACGCAGGTGGGAGATGAGCTCCTTGCGGTCGTCCGTGTAGCCGTCCCACTGGTCGACGTTGATGGCGAGGCCCTCCTTGGGCAGGCCCAGCAACTCCGCGAGCGGCTCCAGGAGATGGGCGGGCAGAGCGCCGAAGGCGACCGGCGAAATCATCACCGAGGTGCCGACCAGCTTCCAGGCGGCGTCCGAGGACGCGAGGCCCGACTTCAGCCAGTCGAGCTGCGCGCGGCCCGTCAGCGTACGGTCCGGGTCGTCCACCGCGCCGCTGCCGGTGCCCGCCTGCTGGGAGCGGAAGGACCGCAGGTCGAGCAGGTGCAGATCGGCCAGCTTGCCGAAGCGGACGCGGCGGTACACGGTGCCCTCGGTGGAGGGGCGCACCGGCATCCACTCGAAGTACGCCTGCTTGGCCGCCGCCATGCGCCCGGCCCAGGTGCCCTCCGTCTCGGGGGAGTGGTTCACCGCGCCGTCCGACCAGGCGTTGTCGGCGAACTCGTGGTCGTCCCAGATCGCGATGACCGGGTGCGCGGCGTGCATCGCCCGTGCGTCGGGGTCGGTCTTGTGGACGCCGTGCCGGGTGCGGTAGTCGGCGAGCGTGACGATCTCGTGCCGGGGCTCGTGCTGACGTATGACGTTCGCGGCGGCCGGGTACTCGCCGCTCTTGTACTCGTAGATGTAGTCCCCGATGTGCAGTACCGCGTCGAGTTCGGTGCGGGCCGCGAGATGGCGGTACGCCGAGAAGTAGCCCGCCTCCCAGTTGGCGCAGGACACCACGCCGAAGCGGACGCCGGCGGCGGAGGCGTCGTGCGCGGGGGTGGTGCGGGTGCGGCCCACAGGGGAGTGCACCGGGGAGGCGTCCCCTACGGAGAAGCGGAAGTAATAGGCGGTGGCAGGGCTCAAGCCCCTTACGTCGGCCTTGACGGTGTGATCGGACGCCGCCCGCGCGGTGGTGCTGCCGCGGCCGACGACCCGGGTGAAGTCCTTGTCCTCGGCGATCTCCCAACTCACCTCGGTGTCGGGCCCCTTGCCGGACCCGGGCGCGGCGTCCGGCGTGGGCGTCACGCGGGTCCACAGCAGGACGCCGTCGGGCAGCGGGTCCCCCGACGCGACGCCGTGGTGGAAGGCGGGCCCCTCGGCGGCGTGCGCGGGAGCGGCGGCGAGCGAGGTGCCGAGTGCGGCGGTCGCGGCCGCCGCCTTGACGACGGTACGGCGGCTCGGGGCGGGAGGGACGAGCGGCTGATGATCTTGAGTTCGACTGGTCACGGGCGATCACCCTACTGATCGGTAAAAGCGAAGAGCGGGCGAACTCCGTGAGTTCGCCCGCTCTTTCGCCACGCGCCTCGTCGGTACGCGGTGTTATGTCAGCCCTTGAGGGCCTTGTCGATCGCGGTCTTGTAGTCCTCGACCGTGCTGGGCGCGTTCTTCGAGCCCGGAGCGGTCAGCTGCTTGCCGTCCATGACGAAGGAGGGCGTGCCCTCGACGCCGTCCTTGTTGTCGTCGAACTTCTTCGACATCTCCAGGGCCCACCGGTCGTAGGTCCCCGCCTTGACGGCCTTCTTGAAGGCCGCGCTCTTCTTGAGCGCGGGCACCTCGTCGGCGATCTTCAGGAGGTACGAGTCGTTCTTGAACTTGTCGTCCTGCTCCGCGGGGTGGTTCTTCGCCGAGAAGAGCGCCTTCTTGTACGCGAGGAACGCATCGTCGCCGACGTCCAGCGCCGCTCCCATCGCGCTGAGCGCGTTCCTGGAGCCTTCGCCCGGGATGTTCCGGTCGAGGAAGGTGGCGCCGATGAACTGGACCTTGTACTTGCCGTCCTTCAGGTCCTTCTCGAGGGTCGGGCCGACGGTCTGCTCGAAGCTCGCGCAGATCGGGCAGCGCGGGTCCTCGTAGACCTTGAGGGTCTTCTTCGCGGAGTCCTTGCCGAGGACGACCGTCGTGCCGCTGGCACCCGAGGTGTTCGCGGGCTTGACCAGCTTGTCGTCCTTGGCGGCGTCCCAGTAGTCGGGCTTGTTGGACTGCATCACGGCGTAGCCGACGCCGCCGGCGATCGCGAGGACGCCGACGATCGAGATGCCGACGATCACCGCGCGCTTGCGCTTCTCGCGCTTGCGCTCGGCCTCCTGCTGGGCGCGGATCCGCTCGCGGGCGGCGGACTTGGCGGCCTGGCTGTTGCGCTGGCTCATGATCTTTTTTCTCCGTGTGGGTGACTGCGTGGGGGTGTCGTGCTCAGGCGTGGACGGCCGAGCACGGCGGTCCACGCCGCCCCACGAAGTGCACGAGCAGCCGCGTGCGCGCGGCCCGCGCCCGGCGCTCGGGACGCGGCAGGCGCCGTACGGGCGTACGCCAGGTGGTCACCGAGGCGACCGCGATCAGCAGCGGACGGAACGTGGCCGCGGCGACCGCGCGCAGCAGCTGGGCCAGCGCCCGCTCGCCGCGCCGCAGCCACGCCGCCGCGAGGAGGCCCACGCCGACGTGCGCGCCGAGCAGCAGCCAGGCGGCGCCCGGATCGGCGTCCGCGAGCAGCGCCGCGGCGCCACCGTGGCCGTCGGCGGCCATCCGGGCCAGCGGGGTCCCGACGGGCGTCCCGCCGCACAGCACGTCGAAGCCGACGGAGCGCAGCGGGCCCGCCACCGGGCCGCCCGCCTCGCCGTAACAGACGTGCTGCCCGGCGGTGAACACCGTGTCGGCGGCCAGCTCCAGCGGGATCAGCAGGGCGGCGATCCGTCCGTAGCCACGCTCGCGCCCCGCCAGCGCGTACGCGATGACGAAGACGGCGGCGGCGATCGCCGCGACCGTGGTCAGCGGCAGGGGGGCCCGGGAGAGCAGCACGTGCGACGCGGCGGAGAGCGTCACGACGAGCGCCGTGAAGAGCGCCGCGCGCACGGCTCTGAGCTGGGTCCCGGATATGTCCATCGCGGAGGAGTGTGCCATGTGTTCCTGTAGGCGGTCCCTAAAGGGTCCCTGAGAGTTCCGCGTGGAACTCATGGGGACTCATATCGAGCGGCGGACGCTCACAGACCTGGAATCCGGCCGTTGCGGAAGAGGTCGACGAAGATCTGGTGGTCGCCGCGCGCGCGTGCCCCGTAGGTGTGCGCGAACTCCACGAGCAGATCTCCGAAGCCGGCCTCGTCGGCCGCGATCGCGGCGTCGATGGCGCGCTCCGTGGAGAACGGCACCAGGTCCGAGTGCCCGCTCTCGTCGTCCGCCGCGGCGTGCATCGTGGCGGTGGCGCGGCCGAGGTCCGCGACGACCGAGGAGATCTCCTCCAGGTCGTCGATGTCCGACCAGTCCAGGTCCACCGCGTACGGCGACACCTCGGCGACCAGCTGCCCCGCGCCGCCCAGCTCCGTCCAGCCCAGCCACGGGTCGGCGTGCGCCTGGAGCGCGCGCTGCGAGATGACCGTGCGGTGCCCCTCGTGCTGGAAGTAGCCGCGCACCGCCGGGTCCGTGAGGTGACGCGAGACCGCCGGGGTCTGCGCCTGCTTGAGGTAGATCACGACGTCGTTCTCCAACGCGTCGCTGTTGCCCTCCAGGAGGATGTTGTACGAGGGCAGGCCCGCGGAGCCGATGCCGATGCCGCGCCGGCCCACGACGTCCTTCACGCGGTACGAGTCGGGGCGGGTGAGGGAGGACTCCGGCAGCGTCTCCAGATAGCCGTCGAAGGCCGCGAGGACCTTGTAGCGCGTGGCGGCGTCGAGCTCGATGGAGCCGCCGCCCGGCGCGAAGCGGCGCTCGAAGTCGCGGATCTCGGTCATCGAGTCGAGCAGCCCGAAGCGGGTCAGGGAGCGCGCGTCGCGCAGCGCGTCCAGGAGGGGGCCCTGGGCGGTGTCCAGCGTGAAGGGCGGCACCTCGTCGCTCTTGGCGCCCGTCGCCAGGTCGTGGATCCGCTCGCGGTACGCCGCGGCGTAGATCCGCACCAGGTCGGAGATCTGCCCGTCGCTGAGCGCCTTGGAGTAGCCGATCAGGGCCACGGAGGCGGCGAAGCGCTTCAGGTCCCAGGTGAAGGGGCCGACGTACGCCTCGTCGAAGTCGTTCACGTTGAAGATCAGGCGGCCCTGGGCGTCCATGTACGTGCCGAAGTTCTCGGCGTGCAGGTCGCCGTGGATCCACACCCGGCCCGTGCGGTCGTCCAGGTACGGCCCGCCGTGCTGCTCGCGCTCCAGGTCGGCGTAGAACAGACAGGCCGTGCCGCGGTAGAACGCGAAGGCGGAGGAGGCCATCTTCCGGAATTTCACCCGGAACGCGGCGGGGTCCGCGGCAAGCAGCTCGCCGAACGCGGTGCCGAAGACGGCGAGGATCTGCTCGCCGCGCTCATCGGCCGTGGGCTGCGGGACCGACATCGCTGGGTGCCTCCTGGTGCGGGGTGGGGTGCGTGACATTTGGGACAGGTTCCCGACCGGTCCAACGCACGACGGTACCCCCGAGTGCCCGCCGTCTGTCACTGCCGCGGATTAGACTTCCCCGCTGTCCCCCCGGACCGCCCGTCGCCCTTCACCCACCGTTCCCCGGAGGCCTCCCGCCGTGACCAAGCCGCCCTTCACGCACCTGCACGTCCACACGCAGTACTCGCTTCTGGACGGTGCCGCGCGGCTCAAGGACATGTTCAACGCGTGCAATGAGATGGGCATGACGCATATCGCGATGTCCGATCACGGGAACCTGCACGGTGCGTACGACTTCTTCCATTCGGCGCAGAAGGCGGGCGTGACGCCGATCATCGGGATCGAGGCGTATGTGGCGCCGGAGTCGCGCAGGAACAAGCGGAAGATCCAGTGGGGCCAGCCGCATCAGAAGCGTGATGACGTGTCGGGTTCGGGTGGTTATACCCACAAGACGATCTGGGCGGCGAACAGCACGGGGCTGCACAATCTGTTCCGGCTCTCCTCGGACGCGTATGCGGAGGGCTGGCTGCAGAAGTGGCCGCGTATGGACAAGGAGACGATCTCGCAGTGGTCGGAGGGCCTGATCGCCTCCACCGGCTGTCCCTCGGGTGAGCTTCAGACGCGGCTTCGGCTCGGGCAGTTCGACGAGGCGGTGAAGGCGGCCGCCGAGTACCAGGACATCTTCGGCAAGGACCGGTATTTCCTGGAGCTGATGGATCACGGCATCGACATCGAGCGCCGGGTCCGTGACGATCTGCTGCGGGTCGGCAAGAAGCTGGGCATTCCGCCGCTGGTGACGAATGACTCGCATTACACGTACGCGCATGAGTCGACCGCCCATGACGCGCTGCTGTGCATCCAGACCGGCAAGAACCTCTCGGACCCGGACCGCTTCCGCTTCGACGGGACGGGTTATTACCTGAAGTCGACCGATGAGATGTACGCGATCGACTCCTCGGACGCGTGGCAGGAGGGCTGCCGCAACACGCTGCTCGTCGCGGAGCAGGTCGACACCACGGGGATGTTCGAGAAGCGCGACCTGATGCCGAAGTTCGACATCCCCGAGGGCTTCACGGAGGTCACCTGGTTCCAGGAGGAAGTCCGTCGCGGCATGGAGCGCCGCTACCCGGGCGGCGTCCCCGAGGACCGCCAGAAGCAGGCCGAGTACGAGATGGACATCATCATCCAGATGGGGTTCCCGGGGTACTTCCTGGTCGTCGCGGACTTCATCATGTGGGCCAAGAACAACGGCATCGCGGTCGGCCCCGGCCGAGGCTCCGCGGCCGGTTCGATCGTGGCGTACGCCATGGGCATCACCGACCTCGACCCGATCACGCACGGCCTGATCTTCGAGCGGTTCCTCAACCCCGAGCGCGTGTCCATGCCCGACGTCGACATCGACTTCGACGAGCGCAGGCGCGTGGAGGTCATCCGGTATGTGACGGAGAAGTACGGCGCCGACAAGGTCGCCATGATCGGGACGTACGGAAAGATCAAGGCGAAGAACGCCATCAAGGACTCCGCGCGCGTGCTCGGATATCCGTACGCGATGGGCGACCGCCTCACCAAGGCGATGCCCGCCGACGTCCTCGGCAAGGGCATCGACCTCTCCGGCATCACCGACCCCAAGCACCCGCGCTACAGCGAGGCGGGCGAGATCCGGGGGATGTACGAGAACGAGCCGGACGTGAAGAAGGTCATCGACACCGCCAAGGGTGTGGAGGGCCTGGTCCGGCAGATGGGTGTGCACGCGGCCGGCGTGATCATGTCCAGCGAGCCGATCGTCGACCACGCGCCGCTCTGGACGCGGCACACGGACGGCGTGACGATCACGCAGTGGGACTACCCCCAGTGCGAGTCGCTCGGCCTGCTCAAGATGGACTTCCTGGGCCTGCGCAACCTGACCATCATGGACGACGCCGTCAAGATGGTGAAGGCCAACAAGGGCATCGACCTGGAGATGCTCTCGCTCCCGCTGGACGACCCGAAGACCTTCGAACTGCTCTGCCGCGGTGAGACGCTCGGCGTCTTCCAGTTCGACGGCGGCCCCATGCGCTCGCTGCTTCGCCAGATGCAGCCCGACAACTTCGAGGACATCTCCGCCGTCTCGGCCCTCTACCGGCCGGGCCCGATGGGCATGAACTCGCACACGAACTACGCCGAGCGCAAGAACGGCCGCCAGGAGATCACGCCGATCCACCCGGAGCTCGAAGAGCCCCTGAAGGAGACGCTGGGCCTCACCTACGGCCTGATCGTGTACCAGGAGCAGGTGCAGAAGGCCGCGCAGATCGTCGCGGGCTACAGCCTCGGCGAGGCCGACATCCTGCGCCGCGTGATGGGCAAGAAGAAGCCCGAGGAGCTGGAGAAGAACTTCGTCCTCTTCCAGGCGGGCGCCCGGAAGAACGGCTACTCCGACGCGGCGATCCAGGCCCTGTGGGACGTCCTGGTCCCCTTCGCCGGGTACGCGTTCAACAAGGCGCACTCCTCCGCGTACGGCCTGGTCACCTACTGGACCGCCTATCTGAAGGCGAACTACCCGGCCGAGTACATGGCCGCGCTGCTCACCTCGGTGAAGGACGACAAGGACAAGTCGGCCGTCTACCTCAACGAGTGCCGGCGCATGGGCATCAAGGTGCTCCCGCCGAACGTGAACGAGTCCGTGCACAACTTCGCCGCCCAGGGCGACGACGTGATCCTCTTCGGCCTGGAGGCCGTCCGCAACGTCGGTACGAACGTGGTGGAGTCGATCATCAGGTCGCGGAAGGCGAAGGGGAAGTTCACCTCCTTCCCCGACTACCTCGACAAGGTCGAGGCGACCGCCTGCAACAAGCGCACCACCGAGTCGCTGATCAAGGCGGGCGCGTTCGACACGATGGGGCACACCCGCAAGGGACTGACCGCGCAGTACGAGCCGATGATCGACAACGTCGTCGCGGTCAAGCGGAAGGAAGCCGAGGGCCAGTTCGACCTCTTCGGCGGGATGGGCGACGAGAGCGGTGGCGACGAGCCGGGCTTCGGGCTCGACGTGGAGTTCTCCGAGGACGAGTGGGAGAAGACCTATCTGCTCGCCCAGGAGCGGGAGATGCTCGGTCTGTACGTCTCCGACCACCCGCTCTTCGGCCTGGAGCACGTGCTCTCGGACAAGGCCGACGCGGGCATCGGGCAGCTCACCGGCGGTGACTTCTCCGACGGCTCGGTCGTCACCATCGGCGGCATCATCTCTGGCCTCCAGCGCAAGATGACCAAGCAGGGCAACGCCTGGGCCATCGCCACCGTCGAGGACCTCGCCGGTTCCATCGAGTGCATGTTCTTCCCCGCGACGTACCAGCTGGTGTCGACCCAACTCGTCGAGGACGCGGTGGTCTTCGTCAAGGGGCGCCTCGACAAGCGCGAGGACGTGCCCCGGCTCGTCGCCATGGAGCTCCAGGTCCCCGACCTGTCGAACGCGGGCACCAACGCGCCCGTGGTGATCACGATCCCGACCGTCAAGGTGAGCCCGCCGATGGTCACCCGCCTCGGCGAGGTCCTCAGCCACCACCGGGGCAACAGCGAGGTGCGGATCAAGCTCCAGGGGGCGCAGAAGACCACGGTGCTGCGGCTCGACCGGCACCGCGTGAAGCCGGACCCGGCGCTCTTCGGCGACCTGAAGGTGCTGCTCGGCCCGTCCTGCCTGGCGGGATGAAGCAGAGGCACAGAGCTGAAGTAAGCAAGGCACAGAGGGGCGCACCCGGTTCGGGTGCGCCCCTCATGTGTGCCTCAATGTGCGTCAGTTGTGACCGAAGCGACGCTGCTGCTTACGGGCAACATCGGCGGGGCTGCCCTGAGCGTGCGACTCCATCGGCGACTGGGCCTCGGTGGCGGCCTGCTTGGCCTGCTCCGATGCCCGTTCGGCCGCCGAGGCGCGGTTCTCCTGGCTGCCCTGCCTGCGATTCTTGTTCTTGGCCATGGTGATCTTCCTCCTGAGGGGGATCTGGGGGCCATGACGCGATCAGATTCACATAAGCCGACAAAGAGCGCATTTCGGGCAATTACCGTGCGTGATAGGACCTGTACGCAAGTGATGCGCCGATGCGCCACGCCGAAGATCGAGTTCCGGCCGTTAACCTCCGCCAGGTCGGGCAGACTCGAAGCAAACCCGACGCGGCCCCGCACCCGCACCCCTGATTCGTATCCGTCACAGGGTGTGTTCGCGGGCCTTCGAGGGAACGTCCAGGAACCTCCGGGCACTTTTCAGGAACGTCCGCCGAAGGCCGGAGAACCTCCAGGGAAAGAGGGTGGATCGCGTGGACCGCTGCATCGTCCTGGTAGATGCCGGGTATCTGCTGGGTGCCGCCGCGAGTCTCCTCGCGGGCGAACCGTCCAGATCCCGGATCACCGTCGATCACACCGCCCTGATCCAGGGCCTGCGCGAGCGCGCGGAATCCGACACCGAGCGCCCCCTGCTGCGCATCTACTGGTTTGACGGGGCCCCCGACCGCGTACCGCAGCCCGAGCACCGGCGGCTGCGCGTCATGCCGCGCGTCACGGTCCGGCTCGGCGCCCTGACCCGCAGCGACGGGCGGTGGGCGCAGAAGGGCGTGGACGCCGCGATGCACGCCGAGCTGACCGAGCTGGCCCGCAACCGCGCCTGCTCCGACATCGTGCTCGTCACCGGCGACGGGGATCTGCTGCCCGGCATGATGGCCGCCAAGGAACACGGCGTCGCCGTCCACCTCTGGGCCGTGCAGGCCGCCGACGGCGACTACAACCAGTCGGAGGACCTCGTCGCCGAGGCCGACGAGCGGCGTGTGCTCGACCGCGCGTGGATCACCAAGGCCGTACGCCCCAAGGAACTCACCGGCATCTGCGCGCCGCCGCCCGTACCGCGCCCCGAGATCGCCGCGATCCTCTCCGCGCCGCTCCCGGAGTCCGCGCTCGCCGCCGCCGCCCAGCGCGCCGAGGAAGAGGCCGCCCCCTCCCGGCACGCCGACGCCGCGACCAACGGCCGCGAGGCCGGCGAGCACCGCGGCCCCGCGAACAAGGGCGTGCCGACCCCCAAGGACCTCGCCGCCCTGCGCGGCCCCGGCGCCCAGACCACCCATCACCCCACGAACGCGACGCTGCGCTGGTCCTCCGACAAGGGCTGGGTCGAACGGCCCGGCGGCGCGCCCGAGAGCCCCGAGGCCGCCGCCCTGCCCACCCTCGCCCAGCTGACGACGGCCGAGCAGCGCTGGGCGGACCGGGAGGAGGACATCACCACCGTCGGCGGTGACCCTTTTGAGGTCGGGCAGGTGTTCGCCCGGCGGTGGATGGCGCGCCTTCCCGAGCAGCACAACCTGCAGAAGCTGTCGACGATGTACCCCCGCATCCCGCACCGCATCGACGGCGAGCTGCTGCGCTACGCGGCACGCTTCGGCCTGCTCGCCCACAAGGACGACCAGATCGACGAGCACGACCGGTACGCGATCCGGGCCGGCTTCTGGCGGGAGGTCGATGTGCGGACGGCCGCCGAGCACGTGCCCGCGGGGGACCGGGCAGGTGACTGAGACGGGGCGTACGAGGCGCCCCGGGCGTCGTCCGCGCCCGTGGACCCCGTAGTCTCGTCCTTCGTGAGTACGCGCCCGGCACCGGCAGTCCGACAGGGACTCCGTCAGGAACACGGCAGCGACGCCGTCTGCGCGGTGCGCGACCTGGTCAAGACCTATCCCGCCGCCCGCGGCAGACGCGGCAGGCCCGCGACGCCCGAGATCCGCGCCACCGACGGCATCTGCCTGACGGTCCGGCGCGGGGAGATCTTCGGGCTGCTCGGCCCCAACGGCGCCGGCAAGTCCACCCTCGTACGCCAGCTGACCGGCCTGATGCGGCCCGACAGCGGCGGCGTCGACATCCTCGGGCACGACATCGTGCGCCACCCCGAGCGGGCCGCGCGGATCCTCGCCTACCTCGGGCAGGAGTCCACCGCGCTCGACGAGCTGACCGTGTCGCTCGCCGTCGAGACGACCGGACGGCTGCGCGGGCTCGACCTGCGCCGGGCGCGAGGGGAGCGGGACGCGGTCCTTGAGGAACTGGGACTCACTGCGCTTGCCTCGCGGCCGCTGAAGAAGCTTTCCGGGGGCCAGCGCAGGCTCGCCTGCTTCGCCACCGCGCTGGTGGGGGAGCGGCCGCTGCTCGTCCTGGACGAACCCACCACCGGGATGGACCCCGTCGCGCGGCGTGCCGTGTGGGCGGCGATCGACTGGCGCCGGGCCGAGCGCGGGACGACCGTGCTGCTCGTCACGCACAACGTCATCGAGGCGGAGACCGTGCTCGACCGGGTCGCCGTGCTCGACCAGGGGCGGGTCATCGCCTGCGACAGTCCGGCCGGGCTCAAGGAACAGGTGGCGGACGAGGTGCGGGTGGAGCTGGTGTGGCGGGAGCGGGCGCCGCTCGGCGTCCCTGAAGTGGCCGCGCTCCGCTCCCTTGCCGTCGAGTCGGGGCGGCGGTGGTCTCTGCGGCTCGCGCCCGATGAGGCGCGCGCGGCCGTCGCGGCGGTTACCGGCGGGGCCGCCTTCGCCGCGCTGGACGACTTCACGCTGGCCACGCCCAGTCTGGAGGACGTTTATCTTGCGTTGGGCGGGAGTGGGCGGGGGCTGGTGAAGGCGTGAGCGTTCCTGGGGGCAGTGGTGTGCGTACAGACCGGTACCTGAGCAGGAAGGACGTTCGGTGAGCGCGGTTCCTTTGGAGGCCGCCGTGCGGGCCGACAGCGTGCACGCGGAGCAGGACGTCGAGGGCCCCGCGGCGCTCGGGCCACGGGCCCGGCTGTTCCCGGCGCTCTCCGCCGTCTACCGCGCCCAGCTCTCCCGCGCGCGGGTCGCCCGGATACCGCTGCTCTTCGTGGCGACCTTCCAGTCCGTCGGGATCATGATCCTGATGCGTGGCGTCGTCGACGGCGGCGGGGAGGCGCGGGCGGTCGTCGCCGGGTCCTCCGTGCTCGTCGTCGCGTTCGTCGCGCTCAATCTGCTCGCGCAGTACTTCGGGCAGCTCCGCGCCGACGGCGGCCTCGACCACTACGCCACGCTGCCCGTGCCGCCCGCCGCCGTGGTGCTGGGCGCCGCCGCCGCGTACGCCTCCTTCACGGTGCCCGGCACCGTCGTGACGGCGATCGTCGGATGCGGGCTCTTCGGGCTTCCGCTCACCCACCTGTGGGTGCTCCTCGCGGTGATCCCGCTGGCCGGCGCCGCCCTCGCGGGGCTCGGCGCCGCCCTCGGGCTGCTCGCGCCGCGACCCGAACTGGCCACGCTGCTCGGCCAGATGGGCATGTCGGCGGCGCTGCTGCTCGGCGTGCTCCCGGCCGACCGTATGCCGCCCCTCCTGCAGTACGCGCGTGACCTGCTGCCGTCCACGTACGGAGTGGAGGCGTTCGCTCATACGTTCGGGCCGGATCCCGACTGGGCCGTCGTCGCCCTCGACCTCGCGGTCTGCGCGGGGGTGGGCGTCGCCTCGCTCACCGTCGCCACCTGGGCGTACCGCCGGGCGGCCGTCCGGTGACGCGCCGCACAGGCAGTACTGGCACGATGTGTGGGTGACCGCACCGCTGACACCCTCCCAACCGCCGCACGACCGATCCTCGAACGACCCCTGGCAGGTACCCGCGCAGCCGTCCGGAGCGATGCCTCCGCACGGCCACGAGGAGGACGGGCCCGGCATGAAGAAGGAACTGCTGCAGGCCGCAGCGATCATGGTCGTGGTGGCTCTCAGTGGCTTGGTGCTCGGTGCGCTGTGGATCTGGCTGGCGCCGCGCATCCCGCTCATCTCGGACGGCGAGGCGGTGTACCTCAAGGACACCGAGGGCGAACAGGCGATCGGTGTCGACGGAACGTTCACTCTGCTCGCGCTCGGCTTCGGCGCCGTCAGCGGCGTGGTCGCCTTCCTGGTGCGCAGGAGCGGCGGCATCGCACTGGTCGCCGGGCTCGCGCTCGGCAGCCTGCTGGGCGCCCTGCTGGCCTGGAAGGCCGGGGGCATGCTCGGCCCCGACACGGACGTCGTCGCGCACGCCAAGGCCGTCGGCAAGGGCGTGGTCTTCAACGCGCCCCTGGAACTCAAGGCCAAGGGCACGCTCCTCGCCTGGCCGGTGGCCGCGCTGGCCGTGCACCTCGGCCTCACCGCGCTGTTCGGGCCGCGCGACCCCGAGCCGTACCCGGTGCCCTACGGCGAGCCTTACGGGGGGCCGCACGGGGAGCCCCGCGACGTTTAGGCGGGGCGCTTTCCGTGGTTGGCCTTGCGCTTCTTCGCCCGCCACTTCCGCATGCGCGTCTTCTTCGACATGCCCTGGGTTCTTAGTGCCGCCCCGCGCAGGTGTCGAGGGCACTTTCACGTCGTACGAGAACGAGGGCGGTGTCGGGGGCGGGGCCGTCGGCGGTGGGCAGGGTCACGTCCTGCCGATCGGCGCCAGCACCGCCCCCGTCAGCTCCGCCAAGTCGCCCGGCGCCAGCTCCACCTCCAGGCCCCGGCGCCCCGCCGAGACGCAGATCGTGGCGTGCGCCGACGCCGAGTCGTCCAGGACCGTCCGCAGCTTCTTGCGCTGGCCGAGCGGGGAGATGCCGCCCCGTACATAGCCCGTGGTGCGCTCGGCGGCCGCCGGGTCGGCCAGCGCGGCGCGCTTTCCGGAGACCGCGGCGGCCAGCGCCTTCAGGTCCAGGGAGCCCGCGACCGGCACGACGGCGACCGTCAGCTCGCCGTCGACCTCGGCGACCAGCGTCTTGAAGACCCGGTCGGGGGAGACGCCCATGGCCTGCGCGGCCTCCTCGCCGTACGAGGGATGGGCGGGGTCGTGCTCGTAGGCGTGGACCGTGAAGGTGGCGCCCGCCGCGGTGAGCGCCACCGTCGCCGGAGTCCCGGCCGCCTGCTGCTTCCTCTGCTTCTTCGCCAAGGTGCTCGCCTTACGTGCTCGGGGCATGCGTCAGTTGAGGCTGGTCGTCCCGCGCGTCAGGTCCGTCGCGGGCAGCGACGGCAGATTACGGATGATCGCGGTCTCGGTGCGCAGCAGTTTCAGCTCGTCCCGCAGCCGCGACACGGTGTCCGGCGCCTCCAGGAGCTGCTGCTTGGTCGGGGTGTCCAGGACGGCCGCCGCGGCGACCAGGTACGACACCACGGACGGCTCGTCCGGCAGCTCCGCCCCCGTCGCCAGCGAGCGCTCCCGCGCCCCGGCCAGCCGCTTCTGGTAGGCGCGGAAGGCGCGCAGGACACCTTCGGCGAGCGCGCCCGCGCCCTCGCCCGGCTCCTCCGGCACCTCCTCGACCTCCGCGGTGAGGAAGGCGCCCGA
Source organism: Streptomyces sp. NPDC003379 (assembly GCF_053589195.1). NCBI lineage: Bacteria > Bacillati > Actinomycetota > Actinomycetes > Kitasatosporales > Streptomycetaceae > Streptomyces > Streptomyces sp. NPDC003379. Next base: position 54,541 of record NZ_JBSFRK010000031.1, read on the forward strand.
GGCGTCGACGGAGCGGATCCGTACCCGCGCCGTGCCGGTGGCGAGGACCTCGAAGCCGCCGTCGGCGCGCTCCCTGATCGTCGCCGCGTCCGCCACGCAGCCCATGGTGTGGAAGGCCTTCAGCGGGTCGTCGCCGAAGCCCGCGGCGGGGCCCTGCTCGGGCGGCGCCGTCGGGTCGGGGAGGCCGGGCGCGCTCGGCGCCACCTCGGAGCCGTCGCGGATGGCGACGACGGCGAACTGGCGCTGCTCCTCCTCGGGGGTCTTGAGCAGTTCGCGCATCATGGCGCGATATCGCTCCTCGAAGACGTTCAGCGGCAGGACGAGGCCGGGGAACAGCACCGAGTTGAGCGGAAAGAGCGGAAGCCGGATGGTCACGACCGGCAAGCCTAATGCTCGTCGGAGCGCACGCGTCCGCGCGGCGGCCGCAGCGGGGTCATCGACGCCACTTCGATGCGTATGCCGTCGCGCAGTTCCAGGAACTGGCCCAGCGGATCGTCGGCCATCCGGTCCCAGGGGAAGGACGTCGCGTACGGGCCGATGAGGCGCAGCTGTTCGAGGGCGTCGTCCCAGCGTTCCAGGCGGACCAGGACGTACGTGAGGAGGTTGCGGACCTCGGCGGGCCACGGGTCGCAGGGCCCGTACTCCCGGGAGAGGCCGATCGCGAGGTCGGCCGCCGCGTCCAGCCGCTCGCGCGGCACACTCCCCGACGGACTGGTGAGGTAGGCGAACGCGGCCCGCGCCGGAAGCACCTGTATCAGCGAGCCGGGCAGCGCGTCCGAGGCGGCGCGCTCGGCGAAGTCGAAGCACTCGCGGTGCGAGCCGTACCAGGCGGCCGACAGGTACTGGAGGGCGGAGGCATGGCAGCCGTAGTGGTACGAGGAGCGGCGCACCGCCTCCTCCCACAGCTGTTCGAAGACGGTGTGCGAGGCGTGGGTGCCGCGGGCGTGGTCCAGGGCGATCCGCCAGGGCACCGGGTCACGCGGGTCGGCCTCGGCGGCGGCGGTGAGCAGCGGGCTCATCTCGCGCAGCAGCTCGGCGCGGGCCGGTGACTCCCAGCCGCGGACGACCGCCAGCTCGGCCTTGACGAGCAGGGCGTCCGGGTCGTGCGGGGACGCGCCGAGCCAGTCGTCGAACCACTCGGAGCGGGAGCGGGCGAAGGCGGCGAGCCGGGTGGTGTAGCGGTCGCGGTTCTCCCACTCGGCGGCCTCGCGGGTGGTGGCGAGCAGCTTGGCCGCCGGGCCGTGGTCGCCGCGGCCCGCGGCGACGAGCGCGGGGGCGAGCCGCTCGTCGGGCACGTCGAGGAGTACCTCGTCGTCCGGCGGCAGCCCGGCGGCGAGCCGCGGGGTGTGCCGGACCATGCGGGCGGTACGGATGAAGGCACGCAGCACCGTGCCCTCCTTTGCGCCTCAACCGGCGTCGCGCTCGCGCGGGTGCCGGTTACCGTCGTGGTTGCTCAATTGTTCGTTGCGCAGGGAGGACGGTCAAAGGGTGGCGAAGGTTGCCCGCGGCCGGATAACGGTTCAGCCGCGGGCCCCGCCCGGGAGGTGGCGGACGTCAGTTGCGCCGCAGCAGCCGCGTCGCGCCCGCCGCCACCGTCGTCGCAAGGACCCAACCGAGCAGGATCAGCGCGGTCGAGAACCACTGCCAGCCGCCGCCCAGCTGCCAGTAGCTGTCCTGGCCGAGGTTGATCACGGGCAGCAGCAGGTCGAGGGAGAAGAGCGCCGGGTTCCAGTTGGGGTGCTCGCCCGGTTTGATCGCCGGGTGTTCCGCGTGCGAGAACGCCACCGCGCTGATCGCCCACAGCACGGCCATCCAGACCGCCGCCCGGCCAGGCCGGTAGCCGTACGCGACCGTCCAGTCCTGCGCGTACCCCCACAGCTTCGCCGCCAGCGGCAGCGTCTCGCGGCGCCTGCGCTGCTTGGCGAGGAGGACCTCGCGGGCGTCGGCGTCCTCGCCGCCCTCACGGAGCACGGCGGCCAGCTTCTCGTACGGCTCGGGGCTGTACTCGGCGGTCGCCGCCGCCACCCAGCTCAGCCGCCGGGAGAGCGGGAAGCTGCCTTGCGGGACGAGGTTCTCGTAGCTGAAACCGCCCATCTGCAGGCCGCCGGGGCCGGGCCAGCTGGCCGCCCTGTCGATGAGGTTGACGACCTTGGCGCCGGACAGGACGACCTTGCCGAGCCGCGGCGCCTCGCCGAGGAAGCGCAGCTCGGGCGTCTGGACGCGGCGCAGCGAGATCTCCTGGTCGTGTCGGAGCCTGAAGCGGGCCTGCGCGAAGTCGATGGCGTCACCGAAGCGGCCGTCGTCGAGACGGATGCCGCCCTCGCACTCGAAGCGCTGCACACGGGTGCCGCGCGCCGGCGTCGTGCCGCTGGTCTGCGGCGGATTGCCGGCGGCGGCCGGGGTCAGATACAGCGTGCGCTCGACGGTCAGCTGCGGGGCGTTGAGCGCGTACCGCCCGTACTGGTTGATCAGCCGGCTGCCGCGCAGGCTCAGCGAGACGCCGATCTTCGCGCCGCGCAGGCTCAGCTCGCCGTGCGACTCCATCATCTCGGCCTGGAGGTCCTGGCCGACGGTGAGGCCGTCACCGGTGATCGAGCGGCCGCGCCGGTCGCGGTAGACCACCGCCTGGTTCAGGAGCAGGTCGGTGCCGATCTGGGCGTCGGTGAGGCGGATGCCGTTGTGGACCCGGCAGCGCGGCAGGTGCAGATCGCCCTCCGTGTGCAGCCGGGCCGCCTCCAGGCGCGGGATCGAGCAGTCGACGAGCCGCAGCGTGGCGAAGCGGGACTCGGGCAGGAGTACTTCCTTCTCGAAGCGGCAGTGCTTCATCTCGGTGTACGGGACGACGGTCCCGCCCGCGAGATCGAGCCCGTCGGTGATCTGTACGCCCGCCAGCTTCAGCGAGGAGACGCGGCCCGCCAGCGCGGGCGGCCCGTCGAGCAGCAGCCAGCACACGATGCGCCCCCGCACGCTGCGCTCGGGACCCCAGGGATGCCCGCCGTGCGGATCGTCCGCCGCGGCGTCGCCCGACCTGAGGTCGTAGACGCTGCCGTTGCGGAAGGCCTGCCACATGCCGATCTCCGCGGCGGTCAGCCCGTCCGGCGGGTCACCGGCGGCGGAGTCGTCGACCACTGCTTCCATCCTCTTCGTCGCAATGTACTGATGCGTCGTACACCCGTTTCATGCCCGCTGTGTGACCGGCTGAACGCTCATGGTGAACGCGGTGTTCCGGGGTTCATATCAGCCAGTGATACGGCGACCGATGCCGAAAGAAGGTCTGAGAGAATTGGCCATGTGATCTCTCGAATCGATCTGCGCGGCGACGCCCTCCCCGAGGGCCCCGCCCTGCGCGCCCTGCTGCCCCGTGCCGACTTCGACGTCGCGGCCGCCCTGGAGAAGGTGCGGCCGATCTGCGAGGACGTGCATCATCGCGGCGACGCGGCGCTGATCGAGTACGCGGAGAAATTCGACGGCGTGCGCCTGGACCAGGTCCGGGTGCCCGCGGCGGCGCTGGCCGAGGCCCTGACCGCTCTCGACCCCGGCGTGCGCGAGGCCCTGGAGGAGTCGATCCGCCGGGCCCGTCTCGTCCACCGCGCGCAGCGCCGTACGACGCACACGACCCAGGTCGTGCCCGGCGGTTCGGTGACCGAGAAGTGGGTGCCGGTCGACCGGGTCGGGCTGTACGCGCCCGGCGGCCGGTCCGTGTACCCGTCCTCCGTGATCATGAACGTCGTCCCGGCTCAGGAGGCCGGGGTGGAGTCGATCGCCCTCGCCTCCCCGGCGCAGGCCGAGTTCGGCGGTCTGCCGCACCCGACGATCCTCGCCGCGTGCGCGCTGCTCGGTGTCGACGAGGTGTACGCGGCCGGCGGCGCCACCGCCGTCGCGATGTTCGCGTACGGCACCGAGTCCTGCCCGCCCGCCAACATGGTGACCGGCCCCGGCAACATCTGGGTCGCCGCCGCCAAGCGCTACTTCACCGGCAGGATCGGCATCGACGCCGAGGCAGGACCGACCGAGATCGCGGTCCTCGCAGACGACACCGCCGACCCGGCGCACGTCGCGTCCGACCTGATCAGCCAGGCCGAGCACGACCCGCTCGCGGCCGCCGTCCTCGTCACGGACTCCGTGGCGCTCGCGGACGCCGTCGCCAAGGAGCTGGAGCCGCAGGTCGCCGCGACCAAGCACGTCGAGGACCGGATCGTGCCCGCGCTCGAAGGCCGCCAGTCCGCGATCGTCCTGGTCGACGGCCTGGAGGAGGGGCTGCGGGTCGTCGACGCGTACGGCGCCGAGCACCTGGAGATCCAGACCGCCGACGCCGCCGCCGTCGCGGAGCGCGTCAGGAACGCGGGCGCGATCTTCGTCGGGCCCTGGGCGCCGGTCTCCCTCGGCGACTACTGCGCGGGCTCCAACCACGTCCTGCCGACCGGTGGCTGCGCCTGCCACTCCTCGGGCCTGTCCGTCCAGTCGTTCCTGCGCGGCATCCACATCGTCGACTACACGCGCGAGGCGCTCGCCGACGTCGCCCACCACGTGGTGACGCTCGCCGAGGCGGAGGACCTGCCGGCGCACGGCGCGGCGATCAAGGCGAGGTTCGGATGGAAGGTACCGGAGAGCAAGTGACCGACAACGCCTCTTCGTCCCCCTGGGACGAACTTCCCGTCCGCGACGAGCTGCGCGGCAAGTCGCCCTACGGCGCCCCCCAGCTCGACGTACCCGTACGCCTGAACACGAACGAGAATCCCTACCCGCTCCCCGAGCCGCTCGTCGAGCGCATCGCGGAGCGGGTCCGCGAGGCCGCCCGCGACCTCAACCGCTACCCCGACCGGGACGCGGTCGAGCTGCGCACCGAACTGGCCCGCTACCTCACGCGCACCACCGGCCACGAGGTCACCCGTGCCAACGTCTGGGCGGCCAATGGTTCGAACGAGGTCATCCAGCAGCTCCTCCAGACCTTCGGCGGCCCCGGCAGGACGGCCATCGGCTTCGAGCCCTCGTACTCGATGCACGGCCTGATCGCACGCGGCACCGGCACGGCCTGGATCTCGGGGCCGCGCCACGACGACTTCACGATCGACGTGGAGGCGGCGGCGAAGGCCATCGCCGAGAACCAGCCGGACGTCGTCTTCATCACGACGCCCAACAACCCCACGGGCAACGCCGTCCCGGCCGAGACGGTCCTCGCGCTCCACGAAGCCGCGCAGGCCGCCAAGCCGTCGATGGTGGTCGTGGACGAGGCGTACGTCGAGTTCAGCCACGGCGACTCGCTGCTCCCGCTGATCGAGGGGCGGCCGAACCTCGTCATATCGCGGACCATGTCCAAGGCCTTCGGCGCGGCCGGTCTGCGCCTCGGCTATCTCGCCGCCCACCCGGCGGTCGTCGACGCCGTGCAGCTGGTGCGCCTGCCGTACCACCTGTCGGCCGTCACCCAGGCCACGGCGCTCGCCGCTCTGGAGCACACCGACACGCTCCTGAAGTACGTGGAGCAGCTCAAGGCCGAGCGCGACCGCCTCGTCACCGAGCTGCGCGCGATGGGCTACGAGGTGACGGACTCCGACGCGAACTTCGTGCAGTTCGGCAGGTTCCCGGACTCCCACCAGGTGTGGCAGCGGATCCTCGACCGGGGCGTCCTGGTCCGGGACAACGGCGTACCGGGGTGGCTGCGGGTCTCCGCGGGAACCCCCGATGAAAACGACGCGTTCCTCGATGCGGTACGCGAACTCAAGAAGGAGCAGGGCGCATGAGCCGCGTAGGACGGGTCGAACGGACCACTAAGGAGACGTCGGTCGTCGTCGAGATCGATCTCGACGGCACCGGAAAGGTCGATGTGTCGACCGGGGTCGGCTTCTACGACCACATGCTCGACCAGCTCGGCCGCCACGGCATGTTCGACCTCACGGTCAAGACCGAGGGCGACCTGCACATCGACACGCACCACACCATCGAGGACACCGCGCTCGCGCTCGGCGCCGCCTTCAAGCAGGCCCTCGGCGACAAGGTGGGCATCTACCGCTTCGGCAACTGCACGGTCCCGCTCGACGAGTCGCTGGCCCAGGTGACCGTCGACCTGAGCGGCCGCCCGTACCTCGTGCACACCGAGCCCGAGAACATGGCGCCCATGATCGGCTCGTACGACACGACGATGACCCGGCACATCCTGGAGTCCTTCGTCGCGCAGGCGCAGATCGCCCTGCACGTCCACGTGCCGTACGGGCGCAACGCCCACCACATCGTGGAGTGCCAGTTCAAGGCCCTGGCCCGCGCGCTGCGCTACGCCTCGGAGCGCGACACGCGCGCGGCCGGAATCCTTCCCTCCACGAAGGGCGCGCTGTAACCCATGACGGGCCTCACCACCATCCTCATCGTCGTCGGCCTCTTCCTGGCCGGCGGCATCTTCTCCTTCGTCAAGCAGGGGATGCCCAAGAGCCTGATCACGCTGCTGTCCATCGGCGCCGTGATGTGTCTGGCGGCGGGCATCCTGCGGCTCGACTACTGGAACTGACGGGAGGCGTACGAGAGATGAGCACCCCCCAGAACAAGGCTCCCCAGAAGAAGGCCTCCCAGAAGAAGGTCGTCGTCTTCGACTACGGCTTCGGCAACGTCCGCTCCGCCGAGCGCGCCCTCGCGCGCGCGGGAGCCGACGTCGAGATCACGCGCGACTACGACAAGGCCATGAACGCCGACGGCCTGCTCGTGCCCGGCGTCGGCGCCTTCGCCGCCTGCATGCGGGGCCTGAAGGAAGCGCGCGGCGACTGGATCGTCGGACGCCGCCTCGCCGGTGGCCGCCCGGTGATGGGCATCTGCGTGGGCATGCAGATCCTCTTCGCGCGCGGCATCGAGCACGGCGTCGAGACCGAGGGCCTGGACGAGTGGCCCGGCACGGTCGAGCCGCTGAAGGCCGAGATCGTCCCGCACATGGGCTGGAACACCGTCCAGGCATCGGCGGGGTCCACGCTCTTCAAGGGCCTGGACGACGACGCCCGCCTCTACTTCGTGCACTCCTACGCCGTGCACCACTGGTCCCTCGAAGTCGCGAACCCGGCGATGCGCGCCCCGCACGTCACCTGGTCCACGCACGGCGAGCCCTTCGTCGCGGCCGTCGAGAACGGCGCCCTGAGCGCCACGCAGTTCCACCCCGAGAAGTCCGGCGACGCCGGCGCCCAGCTCCTCACCAACTGGATCGGAACCCTGTGAGCACCCTCGAACTCCTTCCCGCCGTCGACGTCCGCGACGGCCAGGCCGTACGCCTCGTCCACGGCGAGTCCGGCTCGGAGACCTCCTACGGCTCCCCGCTGGAGGCCGCCCTCGCCTGGCAGCGGTCGGGCGCCGAGTGGCTGCACCTGGTGGACCTGGACGCGGCCTTCGGCACCGGTGACAACCGCGAGCTGATCGCCCAGGTCGCGGGCGCCATGGACATCAAGGTCGAGCTGTCCGGCGGCATCCGCGACGACGCCACGCTGGCCGCCGCGCTCGCCACCGGCTGCACCCGCGTCAACCTCGGCACCGCCGCCCTGGAGACCCCCGAGTGGGTCGCCAAGGTCATCGCCGAGCACGGCGACAAGATCGCGGTCGGTCTCGACGTACGCGGCACGACGCTGCGCGGCCGCGGCTGGACCCGCGACGGCGGCGACCTCTACGAGACCCTGGAGCGCCTCGACTCCGAGGGCTGCGCGCGCTACGTGGTCACGGACATCGCCAAGGACGGCACGCTCCAGGGCCCCAACCTGGAGCTGCTGCGCAACGTGTGCGCGGCGACGGACCGCCCGGTGGTCGCCTCCGGCGGGGTGAGCAGCCTGGACGACCTGCGCGCCATCGCCGAGCTTGTCCCGCTCGGCGTCGAGGGCGCCATCGTCGGCAAGGCGCTGTACGCGAAGGCGTTCACGCTGGAGGAAGCACTGGAGGCCGTGTCTCGATGAGTGGCGTACGACGAGTGCAGAGCGGCAGCCCGTGGGAGGAGACCTTCGGCTTCGCGCGGGCCGTCGAGGCGGGCGACCGGGTCGTGGTCGGCGGCACCACGTCCTTCAAGGGCGACATCCTGTACGGCGAGGGCGACCCCTACGAACAGACGCGGGTCGCCATGGCCAACGCGCTGGAGGCGATCGCCGAGTTCGGGCTCGGCCCCGAGTCCGTGATCGCCGTGCGTCTCCTCATCACCCACGCGCGGGATGTCGACGCGGTGGGACGTGCGCACAAGGAGGTCTTCGACGCCGTGCGCCCGGTGATGACCCTGGTGGTCGTCTCCGGATTCGTCGACTCGCGCCTCCTCGTCGAAGTGGAGCTGGAAGCCTTCCGAGGAGCCCCCGCATGACCCTCTCCGTACGCGTCATCCCCTGCCTCGACGTGGACAACGGCCGCGTCGTCAAGGGCGTCAACTTCCAGAACCTGCGCGACGCGGGCGACCCCGTCGAGATGGCCAAGGTGTACGACGCCGAGGGCGCCGACGAGCTGACCTTCCTGGACATCACCGCCTCGTCCGGCAACCGCGAGACGACGTACGACGTGGTCCGCCGCACCGCCGAGCAGGTCTTCATCCCGCTCACGGTCGGCGGCGGCGTACGCGCCGCCGAGGACGTCGACAAGCTGCTGCGCGCCGGCGCGGACAAGGTCGGCGTGAACACGGCGGCGATCGCCCGCCCCGACCTGATCCGCGAGATCGCCGAGCGCTTCGGCCGCCAGGTCCTCGTCCTCTCGGTGGACGCGCGGCGCACGCCGTCCGGCTCCTTCGAGGTGACGACCCACGGCGGCCGCGAGTCCGCCGGGATCGACGCCGTCGAATGGGCGCACCGGGCCGCCGAACTCGGCGCGGGCGAGATCCTGCTCAACTCGATGGACGCCGACGGCACCAAGGACGGCTACGACATCGAGATGATCGCGGCCGTACGCAAGCACGTCACGGTCCCCGTCATCGCCTCCGGCGGCGCGGGCCGCCTGGCCCACTTCCCCCCGGCCATCGCGGCGGGCGCGGACGCGGTCCTCGCGGCGTCGGTCTTCCACTTCGGTGATCTGCGGATCGGCGAGGTGAAGGAGACGCTGCGAGAGGCCGGGCACCCGGTGCGGTAGGTCGTCCTCTCTACAGCCCCAGCTGCTTCGTCTCGTGCAGGGCGGCGATCGCGGCCTTGTCCCCCTCCAGGGCCACGTCCGCGACGTCCTGCCTGCCGTAGGCGAACAGCAGCAGCTCCGGGGGCTCGCCCGTCGCCGTCACCACCGGGGTGCCCCGGTGCGCCACCGCCGTCTGGCCGTTCGGGCGGCGCAGGACCAGGCCCACCGGGGCCTTGCGGCCGACCAGACGGGCCGTCCGTTCCAGGCGGGACCACAGGGCGTCGGAGAAGACCGGATCGACGTCGCGCGGGGTCCACTCGGGCCGCGCGCGGCGCACGTCCTCGGTGTGGATGTAGAACTCGACGGCGTTCGACGCCTCGTCCACCTGCTTGAGGTTGAAGGGCGAGAAGCGCGGGGGCCCGGTCCTGATCAGCTGGATCAGCTCTTCGTACGGCTTCGCGGCGAACTCCGCCTGCACCCGCTCCAGGCGCCCCGCGAGCTGCTTGATCAGGATCCCGCCCGCGGCGTCCGCGCGGCGCTCGCGCACCACCACGTGGGCCGCGAGATCGCGGGTCTTCCAGCCCTCGCACAGGGTGGGCGCCTCGGGCCCCTCCGCCTCCAACAGATCGGCGAGGAGAAGTCGTTCGCGCTTCGCATGGGTCGACATGCCCGCAAGCCTACGACCGCCCGCCCGGTCCGGACAGTGGACGCACGCCGGGCGGGCGGCCGGATCGCGGCACAATGGGCGCATGACCAGCGTGCCCCCGCCCAGCAGCGGCCTCGACCCGGAGATCGCCGCGCGCCTCAAGCGCAGCGCCGACGGCCTCCTCCCCGCCATCGCCCAGCAGTACGACACCGGTGAGGTGCTCATGCTCGGCTGGATGGACGACGAGGCGCTGCACCGCACCCTCACCACGGGGCGCTGCACCTACTGGTCCCGCAGCCGCCAGGAGTACTGGGTCAAGGGCGACACCTCCGGGCACTTCCAGTACGTCAAGGAAGTCGCCCTGGACTGTGACGCGGACACCGTCCTCGTCCAGGTCGACCAGGTCGGCGCCGCCTGCCACACGGGCACGCGCACCTGCTTCGACTCCGACGTGCTGCCACTGTCCGGCGTACCGGCACCCGGTCAGTAGGGTCGCTGCCATGGACCTGGAGACCTTCCGCAAGCTCGCCGCCGACCGCCGAGTGATCCCCGTCAGCCGCAAGCTTCTCGCGGACGGCGACACCCCCGTCGGGCTGTACCGAAAGCTCGCCGCCGAACGCCCCGGCACCTTCCTCCTGGAGTCGGCGGAGAACGGCCGCACCTGGTCCCGCTACTCCTTCGTCGGCGTCCGCAGCGCCGCCACCCTCACCGTCCGCGACGGCGAGGCCCACTGGCTCGGCACCCCGCCCGTCGGCGTCCCCACCTCCGGCGACCCGCTCGCCGCGCTGCGCGCCACCGTCGACCTCCTGCACACCCCACGCGACCTGGCAGGTCAACTGCCGCCCTTCACCGGTGGCATGGTCGGCTACCTCGGCTACGACATCGTCCGCCGCCTGGAGAAGATCGGCCCCGGCGAGCGGGACGACCTGCAGCTGCCCGAGCTGACCATGCTGCTCACCAGCGACCTCGCCGTCCTGGACCACTGGGACGGCTCGGTCCTGCTGATCGCCAACGCGATCAACCACAACGACCTGGACACCGGCGTCGACGAGGCGTACGCCGACGCGACCGCCCGGCTCGACGCCATGGAGGCCGACCTCTCGCGCCCCGTCGCCCAGCCCCCGGCCGCCCTCCCGCCCTCCGAGCTGCCGGAGTACACCGCACTGTGGGGCGGCGCGCAGTACCAGGACGCCGTCGAGGACATCAAGGAGCGCATCCGGGCCGGCGAGGCCTTCCAGGTCGTACCCTCGCAGCGCTTCGAAACGCCGTGCGACGCAAGCGCGTTGGACGTGTACAGGGTGCTGCGGGCCACCAACCCGTCGCCGTACATGTACCTCCTGCGCCTCGACGGATTCGACGTCGTCGGCTCGAGCCCCGAAGCCCTCGTCAAGGTCGAGGACGGGCGTGCCATGGTCCACCCCATCGCCGGCACCCGGCACCGCGGCGCCACCCCGCGGGAGGACCAGGCCCTCGCCGACGAACTCCTCGCCGACCCCAAGGAACGCGCCGAGCACCTGATGCTCGTCGACCTCGGCCGCAACGACCTCGGCCGGGTCTGCGAGCCCGGCTCCGTCGAGGTCGTCGACTTCATGTCCATCGAGAAGTACTCCCACGTCATGCACATCGTCTCGACCGTCACCGGACAGGTCGCCCAGGGCCGCACCGCCTTCGACGTGCTCACCGCCTGCTTCCCCGCAGGCACCCTCTCCGGCGCCCCCAAGCCCCGCGCGATGCAGATCATCGACGAACTGGAACCGTCCCGGCGCGGGCTGTACGGCGGCTGCGTCGGCTACCTCGACTTCGCGGGCGACTCCGACACCGCCATCGCCATCCGCACCGCCCTGCTCCGCGACGGCACGGCATACGTGCAGGCGGGCGCCGGGGTCGTCGCCGACTCCGACCCCGTCGCCGAGGACACCGAGTGCCGCAACAAGGCCGCCGCCGTGCTCCGCGCCATCCACACCGCCAACCGCCTGCACGCCCCGGGAAGCCGTGAGGGATAGTGGAGAGGTGACTTCCGCTGTACCACCGCCCCGTACCGACGCCCAGCCCGAGACCCGGGAACAGCGCGGCAGCAGGCGCAGCATCGCCGCCGCGCTGCTCCTCGGCGCCGTCGGCGCGGCCCTCGCCCTGCTCGCCTCCCGCCAGGCCTGGGCCCACGGGACCGCGTCGGTGGCCGGCGGCGACCTGCCCCTGACCGCCAAGGGCAGCGACGTGACGGGCGTGCCCGCGGCCCTCGCGATAGTGGGCCTCGCCGCCCTCGTCGCGGTCTTCGCGGTCCGCCGCTCCGGACGCGCCCTGGTCTCCCTGCTGCTCGCGCTCAGCGGCGCCGGCACCGTGGCCGCGGCCCTGCTCGGCGCGGACGACAGCGCCGCCCTCGACGAGAAGGCCGCCACCGCGTCCGGCGACGCCGCCGCCACCATCGGCGACCTCAGCCACACCGGCTGGCCGTACGCCGCGGCCGCCGCGGGCGTCCTGCTCCTGCTCGCCGGGCTCCTCGCACTCACGTACGGCCGCTCGTGGCCCGCGATGTCCGGACGGTACGAACGCGACGGCTCGCCAAGCCCCCGCAAGGCCCGCCGCGCCCCGGACCCCGAACGGCCCGAGGAACTGTGGAAGGCCCTCGACCGCGGCGAGGACCCGACGCGCGAAGCGTGACCCCGCGCTCAGCACATACGCGCGGGTACGGGACAATGGCCGCGAGCGTCCGACTCGCGGTGGGCGTCCGACCCACCACCACGAAAACAGCAACGAGGAGCAAGTCATGGCGGGCAGCAGCCACGGACACACCCCGGCCGCCTGGACCGGTGTCATCATCGCCTTCATCGGTTTCTGCGTCGCGGGTGCCTTCATGGTGATGGCCAACGTGCCCGGGTTCTGGGCCGGCATGGCGATCATCGTGATCGGCGGCGTCGTGGGCGTCGCCATGCGCGCCGCGGGCCTCGGCCAGAACAAGCGCCGCCCGCAGCGCGAGGCCGCACACTCCGAGAGCTGACGCGCACCGTACGGTCCGCCGTACGAGAATTCGCCGTACGAGAAGAGGCGGTCCCGGCAGCAGCCGGAGCCGCCTCTTTCCGCGTGCGCCCACCGGGCGCCGGCCCCCCGCGCGGGGCAGAATGCACGGGTGACCGCCGAGACCGCCCGGAAGGGCCCGCCCGCCCTCCTGGCCCGTCTGCTCGCGCCGGCCGGTGCGCTCGCCTCCGTCGCCGGGGCCTTCGCGTACGTAGGCGCCGTCGACCCGAACGAGCCCGGCCACTACCCCGCCTGCCCGCTCCTGCGCCTCACCGGCGTCCACTGCCCCGGCTGCGGCGGCCTGCGCAGCGCCCACGCCTTCGTCCACGGCGACCTCACCGCGGCCCTCGGCGCCAACGCGCTCGCCGTCCTCGGATACGGCGTCTTCGCGGCGGTGTGGGCCGTCTGGGTGGTCCAGGCGGTGCGCGGGCGGCCGCTGTGGATCGCGTTGGGCACGGCGCGGCTGTGGGGCGTCGGCGTCCTGGTCGCGGTCTTCACCCTCGTACGCAATCTGCCGTTCGGGGCCTGGCTGCATCCCTGAACGCGGAGGCCGCACGGGTGGTGAATGTCCAGGTCGTGGGATGGGCGTCAACCGGATGCGGGGCCTTCGCCCTGCTGCGGATACCATCGCAGTGACCAGCTTGAACGTCAGCTTCAACCGTCAGGGAAGGGGACCGCTCGCGTGAGTGTGCTCGACGAGATCATCGACGGAGTCCGTGCCGACCTCGCGGAGCGGCAGGCGCGCGTCAGCCTCGACGAGCTCAAGGAACGCGCGGCCAAGGCTCCCGCGGCCAAGGACGGCGTGGCCGCCCTGCGTGGCGACGGCGTGAAGGTCATCTGTGAGGTCAAGCGCTCCAGCCCCTCCAAGGGCGCGCTCGCCGCGATCGCCGACCCCGCCGGGCTCGCCGCCGACTACGAGGCGGGCGGCGCCTCCGTCATCTCCGTGCTCACCGAGGAGCGCCGCTTCGGCGGCTCGCTCGCCGACCTGGAGGCCGTCCGCGCCAAGGTCGACATCCCGGTCCTGCGCAAGGACTTCATCGTCACCTCGTACCAGCTGTGGGAGGCCCGGGCGTACGGCGCCGACCTCGCGCTGCTGATCGTGGCCGCCCTGGACCAGCCCGCCCTGGAGTCCCTCATCGAGCGCGCCCAGTCGATCGGCCTCACGCCGATCGTCGAGGTGCACGACGAGGACGAGGCCGAGCGCGCCGTGGACGCGGGCGCCCGCGTCATCGGCGTCAACGCCCGCGACCTCAAGACCCTCAAGGTCGACCGCACCGTGTTCGAGCGGATCGCCCCCGAGCTGCCGGACAGCGTCGTCAAGATCGCCGAGTCCGGTGTGCGCGGCCCGCACGACCTGATCGCGTACGCCAACGCGGGCGCCGACGCGGTGCTCGTGGGCGAGTCCCTGGTGACCGGCCGCGACCCGAAGGCCGCGGTCTCCGACCTGGTCGCCGCGGGTACGCACCCGGCCCTCCGGCACGGACGGGGCTGACCCTCCGCCATGCCCATCGCCGCCCGCCTCGCCCCCGGCTGCCGCCCGCGCGGCTGCCGGGCGCCCGCGCGGCGTGTGCGGGGCAGGCGGGTGCGGTACCACATCGGTTCGGAGCCGGGCCAGATCCCCGGGATGCGATGGCGACGCGGCGCCTTGTGCGCCGCCGCGAGCTGAAACGCCCCTGAATAGGGGCGCGGGGAACCGCGCGACCAGCCCACGACGGGCCGCGGTCGCCGAGAACCTCGACCGGCAACGGCGTCAAGGCGTGTTCGTGACAGACGTCAACCCAACGCCCCAGCGAGGTATCAGCCATGCCCAGCCAGTTCTTCATTCCGGACCCCGAGGGCCAAGTACCCAGCACCGACGGCTACTTCGGCGCCTTCGGCGGGAAATTCATCCCGGAGGCCCTCGTCGCCGCCGTGGACGAGGTCGCCGTCGAGTACGACAAGGCGAAGAGCGACCCCGCCTTCGCCGCCGAGCTGGACGACCTGCTCGTCCACTACACGGGGAGGCCCAGCAGCCTCACCGAAGTGCCCCGCTTCGCGGAACACGCCGGCGGCGCCCGCGTCTTCCTCAAGCGCGAGGACCTGAACCACACCGGCTCGCACAAGATCAACAACGTGCTGGGCCAGGCCCTGCTCACCAAGCGCATGGGCAAGACCCGCGTCATCGCGGAGACCGGCGCGGGCCAGCACGGCGTCGCCACGGCCACCGCCTGCGCGCTCTTCGGCCTCGAATGCACCATCTACATGGGTGAGATCGACACCGAGCGCCAGGCCCTGAACGTGGCCCGCATGCGCATGCTCGGCGCCGAGGTCATCGCCGTGAAGTCCGGCAGCCGCACCCTCAAGGACGCCATCAACGAGGCGTTCCGCGACTGGGTCGCCAACGTCGACCGCACCCACTACCTGTTCGGGACCGTGGCCGGACCGCACCCGTTCCCCGCCATGGTCCGCGACTTCCACCGCGTCATCGGCGTCGAGGCCAGGCGGCAGATCCTGGAGCGCGCCGGACGGCTGCCCGACGCCGCCGTCGCCTGCGTCGGCGGCGGCTCCAACGCCATCGGCCTCTTCCACGCCTTCATCCCCGACGCCGGTGTACGCCTCATCGGCTGCGAGCCCGCCGGGCACGGCGTCGAGACGGGCGAGCACGCGGCCACGCTCACCGCGGGCGAGCCGGGCATCCTGCACGGCTCCCGCAGTTACGTCCTCCAGGACGAGGAGGGCCAGATCACCGAGCCCTACTCGATCTCGGCGGGCCTGGACTACCCCGGCATCGGCCCCGAGCACGCCTACCTCAAGGACAGCGGCCGCGGCGAGTACCGCGCGGTCACCGACGACGCCGCCATGCGGGCCCTGCGGCTCCTCTCCCGCACCGAGGGCATCATCCCGGCCATCGAGAGCGCCCACGCGCTCGCCGGGGCGCTCGACGTCGGCAAGGAGCTGGGCGAGGACGGGCTGATCGTCATCAACCTCTCCGGGCGCGGCGACAAGGACATGGACACGGCCGCGCGCTACTTCGGCCTGTACGACACGGACGCCGCCGTCGAGGCGGACGCGTCCGCCACCGGCGCGGAGATCATGGGGGACGCCAAGTGAGCGGCAACAAGCAGCTGTTGGACGACACTCTCGCGGCCGCGAAGGCCGAGGGACGCTCGGCGCTCATCGCGTACCTGCCCGCCGGTTTCCCCACCGTCGACGGCGGCATCGCTGCCGTCAAGGCGGCCTTCGACGGCGGCGCGGACGTGGTCGAGGTCGGTCTGCCGCACAGCGACCCGGTGCTCGACGGCCCGGTCATCCAGACCGCCGACGACATCGCCCTGCGCGGCGGCCTCAAGATCCGCGACGTGATGCGGACCGTGCGCGAGGCCCATGAGGCGACCGGCAAGCCGGTGCTCATCATGACGTACTGGAACCCGATCGACCGCTACGGCGTGGAGCGCTTCACCGCCGAGCTGGCCGAGGCGGGCGGCGCCGGGTGCATCCTGCCCGACCTGCCCGTGCAGGAGTCCGAGCTGTGGCGCGAGCACGCCGCGAAGCACGGCCTCGCCACGGTCTTCGTGGTCGCGCCGAGCAGCAAGGACGAGCGGCTCGCCACGATCACGGCGGCGGGCTCCGGCTTCGTGTACGCGGCGTCGCTGATGGGCGTCACCGGCACCCGCGAGTCCGTCGGCGAGCAGGCGCAGGACCTGGTGCGGCGCACCAAGGCCACCACCGACCTGCCGGTCTGCGTGGGCCTCGGCGTCTCCAACGCCCGCCAGGCCGCCGAGGTCGCGGGCTTCGCCGACGGCGTGATCGTCGGCTCCGCCTTCGTACAGCGGATGCTGGACGCGCCGGACGATGCCGCCGGGCTCGCCGCCGTACGCGCCCTCGCCGGTGAGCTGGCCGACGGGGTTCGCGGCAAGGCGTAACTCGTACGGGTGGACCTGGACCAGGGAGGCACGCTCGTGCCTCCCCGGTTCGTTGGCGGAGTGTGAGTGAGAAGAACCGTGAGGGAAAGCGTTCGGCCCGCGAGCGGCTGGCGGAGGAGCGAGAGCGGCAGAAGGGCCGCGACAAGCGGCGCCGGGCGCTGATCGTGGGCGCCGCGGTGGTCGGCGTCCTCGGCCTCGCCACCGTGGTGGGACTGCTCGCCGCCAATTCCGGCGACGACAAGACCGACACCTCGGGCCCGGTGGCCGTCCCCGAGGGGGCGAACGGCAAGGACCGGCTGTCGCTCCCGCTCGGCAAGGACAGCGCCAAGTCGACCCTCACCATCTGGGAGGACTTCCGCTGCCCCGCCTGCAAGCAGTTCGAGGACACCTACCGCACGGTGATCAACGAACTCGCGGGCAAGGGCCTGCTGAAGGTCGAGTACCACCTGGCGACCCTCATCGACGGGAACATGGGCGGCAGCGGCTCCCTGCGCGCGGCCAACGCGGCGGCGTGTGCCCAGGACGCCGGAGAGTTCCCGCCCTACCACGACGTGCTCTTCAAGAACCAGCCTCCGGAGACCGAGGACGCGTACAGCAAGAACAGCAGGCTGATCGAGCTGGCCGCGGAGGTCGACGGGCTCGACACGGACTCCTTCAAGAAGTGCGTCGAGGACGGTACGCACGACAGCTGGGTCGCCAAGTCGAACAAGGCATTCCAGGACGCGAAGCTCCAGGGCACCCCGACCGTGCTGCTCGACGGCAAGAGCATCTTCGGGGACGAGAAGAACCCACTGACCCCGC
Organism: Streptomyces sp. NPDC003379; assembly: GCF_053589195.1. Classification (NCBI taxonomy): domain Bacteria; kingdom Bacillati; phylum Actinomycetota; class Actinomycetes; order Kitasatosporales; family Streptomycetaceae; genus Streptomyces; species Streptomyces sp. NPDC003379. The sequence goes on from NZ_JBSFRK010000031.1 coordinate 71,935, forward strand.
AGAAGCTGAAGCAGCGCGTGGAGAACGCCGACAAGGGCCGCAGTCCGCAGCCGGGGGCGCCCGTTATGGACCCGTAGCCGGGCTGGTTGCCGCCCCCGCCGCCCGGCACGGTAGCGTCGGACCTGCCATGGACCTTGCCTTCATTCCCAGTCCCTCGCGCGGTGTGGTCGAACTCGGACCCATTCCGCTGCGCGGCTACGCGTTCTGCATCATCATCGGCGTCTTCGTGGCCGTCTGGCTCGGCAACAAGCGGTGGATCGCCCGCGGGGGCCGCTCCGGCACCGTGGCCGACATCGCCGTGTGGGCCGTTCCGTTCGGCCTCGTCGGCGGGCGCCTCTACCACGTGATCACGGACTACCAGCTGTACTTCAGCGAGGGCCGTGACTGGGTGGACGCCTTCAAGATCTGGGAGGGCGGCCTCGGTATCTGGGGCGCGATCGCGCTCGGCGCGGTCGGCGCGTGGATCGGCTGCCGCCGCCGGGGCATCCCGCTGCCGGCCTGGGCCGACGCGCTGGCCCCCGGCATCGCCCTCGCCCAGGCCATCGGCCGCTGGGGCAACTGGTTCAACCAGGAGCTGTACGGCAAGCCCACGGACCTCCCCTGGGCGCTGAAGATCACCTCGGCGGAGGACGGCCGGGTCCCCGGCACCTACCACCCGACCTTCCTGTACGAGTCGCTGTGGTGCGTCGGCGTCGCCGTCCTCGTCATCTGGGCCGACCGCCGCTTCAAGCTCGGGCACGGGCGGGCGTTCGCACTGTACGTCGCCTCGTACTGCGCCGGGCGCGGCTGGATCGAGTACATGCGGGTCGACGACGCGCACCACGTACTTGGCCTGCGCCTGAACGTGTGGACCGCGATCGTGGTCTTCCTGCTGGCGGTGGTCTACCTCGTGGTGTCGGCGAGGACCCGCCCCGGGCGGGAGGAGACCGTGGAGCCGGGTGCCTCCGGCGAGGGTGACAGTGACGGCAGCTCCGTGGAGCTTTCGAAGGCTGACGGTAAGACCTCGCCCTCGGAGGACGCCACCGAGGACGCCACCAAGGACGAGGCCAAGCCCGCCGAGAAGGGCTGAGGCTTCGGCCGCAGGCGTTCAGCGCAGGCGTTCAGCGCAGGCGTTCAGCGCAGGCGTTCAGCGCAGGCGTCGCGCCAAGGCCAGGACCCTTTCCGCGCCCTCCACCACCGCCCTGTCGACGAAGCGGCCGTCGGGGAGGGCCAGGGCGCCCTCGTCCGTCGACGCCGCCTTGGTGATCTCCTCCGCCCGTTCGATCTCCTCAGGAGTGGGGAGGTAGGCCTGTTCGATCACCGGGAGCTGGCGGGGGTGGATCGCCGCGCGGCCGAGGAAGCCGAGGACGCGCCCCCGGGCGCAGGACGCGGCCAGGCCTTCGAGGTCGCGGATGTCGGGGTGGACCGACTGGCTGGGCGGGGCGAGGCCCGCCGCCCGGGCGGCCACCACCACGCGGGAGCGCGCCCAGTCCAGGCCCGCGTCCTCGCGTACGCCGAGGTCGGCGCGGAGGTCCGCCTCGCCGAGGGAGAGACCCCGCAGCGCCGGGTGCGCGGTGGCGATGGCGAAGGCGTGTTCCAGGCCGAGCGCCGACTCGACGAGGGCGTGCAGGGTGGGGGAGCCGCCGTCGGCGGGGGCCGCGCGTTCCGCGACGTGGATGACGTCGGCGCGGGAGGTGACCTTGGGCAGGCGCAGCCCCGCCACGCCGGGGAGCGGGGCGATCGCGTGGAGATCGGCGTCGGCGAGCGGGCTGCCCAGGGCGTTGACGCGCACGTGGACGGGGACGGGGTGCGGATGCGGCTCCGCGAGGAGTTCCGCCGTCGCCGCTCTCGCGTACTCCTTGCGGTCGGGGGCGACCGCGTCCTCCAGGTCGACGATCACCGCGTCGGCGCCCGCGTGGAGGGCCTTGGCCACCACCTCGGGCCGGTCACCGGGGACGTAGAGCCAGGTCAGGGGGGAGCAGGTGGTCATAGGGCACCTTCCTTGCGGAGGCAGGCGATCTCCCTCTCCGACAGGCCGAGTTCGGTGAGGACCGCGTCGGTGTCCGCGCCGTGCGGACGGCCCGCCCAGCTGATCGCGCCCGGGGTCTCGGAGAGGCGGAAGAGTACGTTCTGCATGCGCAGTGGGCCGAGTTCCGGGTCGTCGACCGTGGTGAGCGTGGACAGTGCCTCGTACTGAGGGTCCGTCATGACGTCGCGTACGTCCTGGATGGGGGCGACCGCCGCCTCCGCCTTCTCGAAGGCCTCGATCACCTCGGTGCGGGTGTGGCGGGCGATCCAGCCGCCGACCGCCTCGTCGAGGACGTCGGCGTGCCGGGCCCGCTCGGCGCCGGAGGCGAACCACGGCTCCGCGATCAGCTCCGGGCGGCCGACCAGGCGCATCAGGCGTTCCGCGATCGACTGGGCCGAGGTGGAGACCGCGACCCAGCCGCCGTCCGCGGTGCGGTAGGTGTTGCGGGGCGCGTTGTTCGTGGAGCGGTTGCCGGTGCGGGGCTGGACGTGGCCCAGCTGGTCGTACCAGAGGGGCTGGGGGCCGAGGACGGTGAGAATCGGCTCGATGATCGCCATGTCGACCACCTGCCCGCGGCCCGTGCGTTCACGTGCGGTGAGGGCCGTCATCACCGCGTACGCCGTCGCCAGCCCGGCGATGGAGTCCGCGAGGCCGAAGGGCGGGAGCGTCGGGGGCCCGTCCGGGTCGCCGGTGATCGCGGCGAAGCCGCTCATCGCCTCGGCGAGCGTGCCGAAGCCGGGGCGGCGGGCGTACGGGCCGAACTGGCCGAAGCCCGTGACGCGGGCCAGCACCAGGCGGGGGTTGGCCCCGCTCAGCTCCTCCCAGCCGAGGTCCCACTTCTCCAGGGTGCCGGGGCGGAAGTTCTCGACGATCACGTCGGCGGTGGCGGCGAGGCGCAGGAGCGTGTCGCGGCCGCCGGGTGTGGACAGGTCCAGGGTCGTCGTGCGCTTGTTGCGGCCGAGCAGCTTCCACCACAGGCCGACGCCGTCCTTCGACGGGCCGTGGCCGCGGGAGGGGTCGGGGCGGGTCGGGTGCTCGACCTTGATGACCTCCGCGCCGAAGTCGCCGAGCATCGTGGCGGCGAGGGGCCCGGCGAAGAGGGTGGCCAGGTCCAGGACGCGGAGGCCGGTGAGGGGTGGGGCGGGGGCGGTGGGCGGTGTCGTGGTCCGGGGTGTCATGAGGGGCTGCCGTTCGTCGCGTCGTTCGCCTGAGTGTCGATCTCTTTGCGGTACGGCATGGAGGCGGACGCCCCCGGGCGCTGTACGGAGAGCGCGGCCGCCGAGGACGCCCAGGTGAGCGCGTCCGGCACGGACCTGCCCTCGGCGAGCGCCACGGCGAGGGTGCCCGCGAAGGTGTCGCCCGCGCCGGTCGTGTCGACCGCCGTGACATGAGGGGCGGGGACCGTGACCGGTTCGGCGCCGCGCGCCGCGTACAGGCTGCCGCGCGAGCCGAGAGTGATGACGACCTCGGGGACCCGGGCGAGGAGCGAGCGGGCGGCGGCCCGCGGGTCGTCCGTGATGCCGGTGAGCGTGGCGGCCTCGTGTTCGTTGGGCAGCAACAGGTCGGTGGCGGCGAGGAGTTCGTCGGGCAGGTGCTGTGCGGGGGCCGGGGTCAGGACGGTGCGGACGCCGTGCCGGCGGGCGGCGCGCGCGGCGGCGACGACTCCCTTGACCGGGATCTCCAGCTGGAGCAGCAGGGCGTTGGCGGAGGCGATCAGGGCCTCGTCGCCGGGGGTGAGTCCCTTCACGGTGCCGTTGGCGCCGGGGACGACGACGATCGCGTTGCCGCCCTCGTCGTCGACGACGATGTGCGCGGTGCCGGTCGGTGTCTCGACGGTGCGCAGCAGGTCCGTGTCGACGCCGGAGTGTTCGAGGGAGGAGCGGAGCTGCGCGCCGAAGGTGTCGGAGCCGACCGCGCCGATCATCGAGACGGTGGCTCCGGCGCGGGCCGCCGCGACGGCCTGGTTGGCGCCCTTGCCGCCGGGGACCGTGCGGAACTCGCGGCCCGTCACGGTCTCACCGCGCCGGGGGGCCTTGGCGACGTACGCGACGAGGTCCATGTTGGCGCTGCCGAGGACGGCGATGTGGGGCGTCGGGGTCATGAGCGGTGTGCCTCCCGGGCGGTGAGTTCTGCGAGGGTGTCGAAGCCGATGCCGTCGAAGTCGCCCACGGACGTGGCGAGCCGGTTCTTGAGCGGTGCCGTCCAGCGGGCGGGGAGCGCGTCCGGGTGGCCGGCGAGGAGGCCCGCGATCGATCCCGCGGTCGCGCCGTTCGAGTCGGTGTCCCAGCCGCCGGAGACGGCGCGGGTGATGGAGCCGGTGAAGTCCCCGTCGGCGTGGGTGAGGGCGGCGGTGAGGAGGGCGGCGTTGGGGACGACGTGGACCCAGTGGTGGGTGGCGGCGTAGGTGGCGTGCAGGCGGTCCGCCACGTGGTCGAAGTCGCCTGTCCCGGCAGCAAGCTGGACGCTGTCGCGGACGGCCTTGGCGAGGTGGGAGTCCGGGGGTACGGCGGCCAGGCCGGTGCGGAGGCAGTGGTGGATGTCCGCGCCGCCGGTCGCCGCTTCGGCGAGGGCGGCCGCCACGAACACGGCGCCGTGGACGCCGTCCGCCGTATGGGTCAACGCCGCGTCGCGCCACGCCTGTTCGGCCGCCGCCCCGGGGGCGCCGGGGTTGGTCCAGCCGTGGATGTCGGCCCGGATCAGTGCGCCGATCCACTCGCGGAAGGGGTTGCGGTGGGTGGCGGTGTGCGGGGGTTCGATGCCCTGGAGGAGGTTGCGGTAGGCGACGCGTTCGGCGGTGAAGGTGCGGCCCGCGGGCAGCTCGTCCAGCCAGAGTCCTGCCACGTCGGCGGTGGTGAACGACTTTCCGTGGCGCTGGAGGAGGACGAGGTTCAGAAGGGGGTAGTTGAGGTCGTCGTCCTCGGGCATCCCGTCGATGTTCTCGGCGAGGGAGGTCGCCGCGGAGCGCCTGTTCCACGGGTACCTCTCCTTGAGGGCGGGCGGGAGGCCCCGCTCCGTGAACCAGGTGGTGAGAGGCCAGTTCCCCGTCGCCTTGGCGAGGCCGCGGATGCCGTCGAGGGGGAGCTTCTCGACCGGTTTGCCGAGGAGACACCCCACGGCTCTGCCGAGCCAGGCGGCGTGGAGGCGCTCGCGCAGGTCGCCGGGGGCGGCCACCGCGGGCTCCGGCGCGGGCGGGGGCGGCGGCTCCGTCGGGGCGGGCGCCAGCTCGTCCAGGAGCTGTTCGGCCAGGGCGCGGAGGCGGGGCGGGGCCGGGGCCGGGGAGGCGCCGGCGCGCGGGGGCGCCGGGTGACCGCCCGCCGCGAGCCAGCGGGCACGGACCGAGGAGATGTCACGTCCCTCGTGCTCGGCCTGGTGGAGTTCGTGGCCGATCAGATCCTCCGGCTGGACCCAGCTGAGGCGGATCATGGGGCGGCCATGGTGGTGTCAGGGGCGTGCGAGGCTGCCATGGAGTATGTGGCCGTCAAGGCCCTGAAGGCCGACTCGTGGGCGCGGCGGCGGGTGACGTCCCGGGCGAAGATCTCCTCGGCGACCTCCGTGAGGGCCGTCGCCGGGGCGCGCAGGTCGAGGCGGCTCGCCTTGGACACCGTCCTGGCCCATTCGTCCGGGATCGCGGCCTCCCCGCGCAACGCGCCCACGATCGCGCCGCTCATCGTCGCGATGGAGTCGCAGTCACGGCCGTAGTTGACGGAGCCGAGGACCGTACGGCGGTAGTCGGCCTCGCCGACCAGGAGCATGCCGAGTGCCACCGGCAGCTCCTCGATGGCGTGCAGCCGGGAGGGGCGGCGGGCGCCCAGGGACGGGGCGCGGTAGTCGGGGCCGACCGTGTCGAAGGGGGCGACGGCGGCGCGGAGGGGGGCCAGGGCCGTCTCGAAGCCCCGGTCCCGGTGGCGCGCGGCCACTTCCGTCACCGCCTCGATCGCGGCGCGCGTACCGTCCTTCGCCAGGGCGAGGCACGCCTCGACCACCGACTCCGCCGTGGCGCCGGGCGCGCACGCCGCCGCCACCGCCGCCGCGAAGACGCCCGCCGCCTCGCGGCCGTACGAGGACTGGTGGGCGCCCGCGATGTCGAGGGCCTCGGCGTACGCGGCCTCCGGATGGGCGGCGTTGACCAGGCCGACCGGCGCCATGTACATCGCCGCGCCGCAGTTGACGATGTTGCCGACGCCCGCCTCGCGCGGGTCCACGTGGCCGTAGTGGAGGCGGGCGACGAGCCACTTCTCGGCGAGGAAGATCCGGTGGAGGGGGATGGCCTCGGCCTCCAGCTCCGGGATCCAGCGGGGCGTCGTCATCAGGTCGGGTACGAGGTGGTCGGCGACGGAGTAGGCGTCGAGGTGGTCGCGTACGGTGCCGTAGACCCGTACGAGCGCGTGCGTCAGCAGGGTGTCGTCGGTGACGTGGCCGTCGCCCTTGTGGTACGGCGCGATGGGGCGGGCGGTGCGCCAGCGGTCGCCGTTCCAGGGGCCGACGATGCCCTGGACGCGGCCGCCGTGCCGCTCGGCGATCTGCTCGGGCGCGTACCCCTCGACGGGCCCGCCGAGGGCGTCGCCGACGGCCGCGCCGAGGAGGCTGCCGGTGATGCGGTCCGCCAGGCCGACCGTGCTGGTGCCTACCGTGCCGGGTGTGGGCTTCATGCGCTTCATGTCCGGAATTGTCCACCCGGGGTGGCCAGTTCTGTGTGTGCCAGGTGCCCGGCGAGTTCCACCAGGTCGGTGCCGGCGAGGCGGGGGAGCGTACAGCCGGAGAGGGTCCGGCAGGTCTGGCGCCAGGCCTCGGGGATCGCCGCCGCCGTGCCGAACGCGCCGGTCAGCGCCCCGGCGAGGGCGGGCGCCGAGTCCGCGACGCGGGACAGGCACGCGGCGGCGGGCACGGCCTCGCGGATGCGGCCGTGTGCGGCGGTGGCCAGGGCGAGGGCCACCGGGACGGTCTCGGCGGCGGCGATGCCGTAGCTGTACACGTGGTCGACGATCTGGTGTTCAAGGAGCGGTACGAGGTCGAAGGCGCACTCGGCGTCGTGGGCGAGCTTCACGGCGTGGTGGGCGTTGCGGCCGATCTCCGTGTCCTCGGGGAGCTGGGCGAGGGCGGCGTCCACCGCGTGGTCGACGCCGGCGCCGCCGAGGGCCGCCGCGATGGCCGCGGCCATCGCACGGGCGCCGTGGGTGCCGTCGCCGTCCTGGGTGTAACGGGCGTCGAACTCCGCGAGGGCGGCGGCCTGTTCGGGGTCGCCGGGGTGGACGAGGGCGAGCACGCAGGCGCGTACGCAGGCGGCGTCGTCGAAGAAGTGCGGGTTGTCGTGGCCGGTGGCGGGTGGGCGCAGGCCCGCGGCGAGATTGCCGAGGCCCGCGCGGACGGAGATGCGGGCGCGCAGCGGCAGCACGGCGGACTCCACCTCGGGGGCGCGGGCCGCGGCGGCGGCGACCTCGGCGGCCAGCGTCGACCAGGCCAGGTCAAGGGCCGCGCGGACCCGGCGGTCCGGGGGCAGCCCGGGGTCCAGGGTGCCGTCCGCCGCGCGGAGCAGGGACTCGGCGGTGAAGGCGGCCCATTCGGCGTCGTCGGAGGGGCCGAGCCGCAGGGGTTCGGGGGGCTGGTTCAGGGCGATGGGGACGGGGAGGGTGGTCGTCGCGTTCTGCTCGGCGAAGGTGTCCAGCTCCCGGGTGAGACGCCGGGTCCACTCGGGCATCCGGCTTGCCCTGTGCCGGGCGGCGGGCCATCCGGCGGCGTCACCTGCGGCGAGGCCCAGCAGCAGCCCTTCGATGCGGGCAGCTTGGGCGGGCTGAGCCCACCCTTCCCCGAGCTCTCGGCTTCGCTTGAGCAGGGGAGGCCCCACTCGCCCTGCGGAACGCCTGCCCACAGCGGAAGCGGAACGCCCGCCCACAGCGGAAACGGCGGCGGGCTTGTCGACGCTCACGGTGCCTCCCCGTCAGGGATCAGCAGCTCCGCCACGTCCAGCACGTGATGCCCCCGCATGGACGGCAGGCAGCTCCCCCGCGCGGGCCCGATGGCCAGAGCCCAGGGCTCGGGAATCGAGGAGACGCCGCACGTGGCGCCCGCCAACGCCCCCGCCACCGCCGCGGTGGTATCCGCGTCCCGCCCCATGTTCACCGCCGAAAGCACCGCGCAGCGGAAGTCCCCCCGCGCCGCCGCGTACGCCCCGAAGGCGAGCCCCACCGCCTCCGGGGCGAGGTCCGTCCACGGATAGCCGCCGATGACCACCGCGGAGCGGACCGCGCGCTCGCCGCGATGGGCGACCGCGACGGCCCGCCGCAGCGAGCGGGACGTCCAGCAGTCGTCCGGGATGACGGAGAGAGCCGCCGTCACGACGGCGTCCACCCGCGCTCCCGCCATCGCCGCCGCGACCCCCGCCGCGACCGCCTGCCCGCCGTAGATGCCCTCGCCGTCATGGCTGACGGAGCCGTCGACGGCGATCAGCCGGGCCGCCTCGGCGGGCCGCCCCGCGGCGAAGACGCCGAAGGGCGCGGCCCGCATCGCCAGGCCGTCGCTCCAGGCGTGCCGGTGCTGGGCCGAGATGGGCGCGGCAAGACCGCGGCGCAGGTTCTCCAGCGTGCCGCGCTCGCTGAACCCGGCGCCCCGGAACGGGCCCTCGTCCAGGTCGGCGATCCACTGGTGCCAGGCGGTCTCGACGTGCGCGACGGTCAGCGCCGAGCCGTGCCGGGCGAGCAGCAGCCCCGAGAAGATCGCGTACTCGGTGTCGTCCGTGCCCGCCGGGTGTTCGGCGACGTATCCGGTGATGCGGCCCCAACGGGCCCGGATCTCGGACGGTTTCATGTTCTCCGCGGGTGCGCCGAGCGCGTCGCCGACCGCCAGGCCGAGCAGCGCGCCGCGCGCCCGTTCGCGGAGGTCCGCGGCGTCGCCGGGCGCCGGGACCGAGGGAACGCATGCGATGGATGCCATGCCGTGCCTCCCTGTTGCGCGGACCGCTGAACGCGGTGCTTGATGCATCCCTGCCACGCGGGGCGCTCACACGAGCATGCCGGGGCTCAGATCACCCCTTCGCGCCTCCGGCGGACCGGTTCGAGAGAGGCCCTCGGGACACCCCGCCGAGGCGCGTTTTCGCAGGTAAGTACGGGCTTCCTTGCTGGCGGGAGATTTTTTTCGGGCGTACTTTCGACAGCGTCCAAGCACTGAGGGGGTCCACACCATGGCGATCATCGAGACCGAAGCGACGCTGCACGAGGCGCACCGCGACAACCACACCCACCGTGATGTCAACGGCGGCTGGCTGCGTCCCGCCGTCTTCGGCGCGATGGACGGACTCGTGTCCAACCTGGCGCTGATGACGGGCGTCGCCGGTGGCTCGGTCGGGCAGCAGACCATCGTCATCACCGGCATCGCGGGGCTCGCCGCGGGCGCCTTCTCCATGGCGGCGGGCGAGTACACCTCCGTCGCCTCGCAGCGCGAGCTGGTCCAGGCCGAACTGGACGTGGAACGGCGGGAGTTGCGCAAGCACCCCAAGGACGAGGAGCGGGAGCTCGCCGAGCTGTACGAGTCGCGGGGTGTCGAGCCGGGCCTGGCCCGCGAGGTCGCCCGTCAGCTCTCCAGGGACCCCGAGCAGGCCCTGGAGATCCACGCCCGCGAGGAGCTCGGCATCGACCCGGGCGACCTGCCGTCGCCGACCGTCGCCGCGGTGTCGTCCTTCGGCTCGTTCGCGCTGGGCGCCCTGCTCCCCGTACTGCCGTATCTGCTCGGCGCCACCGTGCTGTGGCCCGCGCTGCTGCTCGCGATGATCGGGCTCTTCGCCTGCGGCGCGGTGGTCGCCAAGGTGACCGCGCGGTCCTGGTGGTTCAGCGGTCTGCGGCAGCTCGCGCTCGGCGGGGCGGCGGCGGGTGTGACGTACGCCCTGGGCAGCCTGTTCGGAACGGCCGTAGGATGAGGCGGTGCAGGTCTATGCGGGACCTTGCATAAATAGTCGTTACTCGGCGGTTTCGAACCCTTGAACATGGGGCATGAGCCGTAAGCGCTGCGGGCAATGAGGCCCGTGTCGCGCTGGGCCTTCGGCCATGGATCTGTCCGCAAGGGTCCCCTCCGTACCGCTCCCCACTCCGCGAGCGGTGTCCACATGGTGGAATGAGCTATCCGCTTTCCGAGAAGCGTTCCATCATGTAACCTGCACGAAATTTCGCCAGGGCCAACGTCGTCCCTTGCCCTTTGTAGTTGCCTCGACGACGACGGGAGTGCCGATGCGTACCCACGCCTGGTCGCCCATGGACGGTCGCCCCGCCCCCCAGGGGATGTACGACCCCCGTAACGAACACGACGCCTGCGGTGTCGGGTTCGTGGCCACCCTGACCGGTGTTGCCAGCCATGAGCTGGTCGAACAGGCGCTGACGGTACTGCGCAACCTCGAACACCGCGGCGCCACCGGCTCCGAGCCCGACTCGGGGGACGGCGCCGGCATCCTGCTCCAGGTCCCGGACGCGTTCCTGCGCGAGGTGGCCGGATTCCAGTTGCCCGCGGCCGGCGCCTACGCCGTCGGCATCGCCTTCCTGCCCGTCGACACCGCCGGTACCACCGACGCGGCCGTCTCACAGATCGAGACGATCGCCTCCGAGGAGGGCCTGACCGTCCTCGGCTGGCGCGACGTGCCCGTCGCCCCCGAGCTGCTCGGCGCCACCGCCCGCTCGACGATGCCCGTCTTCCGGCAGATCTTCGTCGCCGACGGTGAGCACACCGGCCTCGAGCTGGACCGCAAGGCGTTCCTGCTGCGCAAGCGCGCCGAGCGCGAGGCGGCGACGTACTTCCCCTCGCTCTCCGCCCGCACCATCGTCTACAAGGGCATGCTGACCACCGGCCAGCTGGAGCCGTTCTTCCCCGACCTGTCCGACCGCCGCTTCGCCACGGCGATCGCGCTCGTCCACTCCCGCTTCTCGACGAACACCTTCCCGAGCTGGCCGCTCGCGCACCCCTACCGCTTCGTCGCGCACAACGGCGAGATCAACACGGTCAAGGGCAACCGCAACTGGATGCGCGCCCGCGAGTCGCAGCTCGCCTCCCACCTCTTCGGAGCGGAGAAGCTCGACCGGATCTTCCCGATCTGTACGCCCGACGCCTCCGACTCCGCGTCCTTCGACGAGGTCCTCGAACTCCTCCACCTCGGCGGCCGCTCCCTGCCGCACTCCGTGCTGATGATGATCCCGGAGGCCTGGGAGAACCACGCCTCCATGGACCCGGCCCGGCGCGCCTTCTACCAGTACCACTCCACGCAGATGGAGCCCTGGGACGGCCCGGCCTGCGTCACCTTCACCGACGGCACGCAGGTCGGCGCGGTCCTCGACCGCAACGGCCTGCGTCCGGGCCGCTACTGGGTCACCGACGACGGCCTCGTCGTCCTCGGCTCCGAGGTCGGCGTCCTCGACATCGACCCGGCGAAGGTCGTCCGCAAGGGCCGCCTCCAGCCCGGCCGGATGTTCCTCGTCGACACCGCCGAGCACCGCATCGTCGAGGACGACGAGATCAAGGCCGCCCTCGCCGCCGAGGCCCCGTACCAGGAGTGGCTGGAAACCGGCGAGATCGAGCTCTCCGACCTTCCCGAGCGCGAGCACATCGTGCACACGCACGCCTCCGTCACGCGCCGCCAGCAGACCTTCGGCTACACCGAGGAAGAGCTGCGGATCATCCTCGCGCCGATGGCCAAGACCGGCGGCGAGCCGCTCGGCTCCATGGGCACGGACACGCCGATCGCGGCCCTGTCCGAGCGCCCGCGCCTCATCTTCGACTACTTCACGCAGCTGTTCGCGCAGGTCACCAACCCGCCGCTGGACGCCATCCGCGAAGAGCTCGTCACCTCGCTGCACAGCAGCCTGGGCCCCCAGGGCAACCTCCTTGAGCCCACGGCCGCGTCCTGCCGAAGCGTCACCCTGCCCTTCCCGGTGATCGACAACGACGAGCTGGCCAAGCTCATCCACATCAACGCCGACGGCGACATGCCCGGCATGAAGGCCGCGACGCTCTCCGGCCTCTACCGCGTCGGCGACGGCGGCGACGCGCTCGCCGCCCGCATCGACGAGATCTGCGCCGAGGCCGACGCCGCCATCGAGGCCGGCGCCCGTCTGATCGTGCTCTCCGACCGGCACTCCGACGCCGAGCACGCGCCGATCCCCTCGCTGCTGCTCACCTCGGCCGTCCACCACCACCTCATCCGCACCAAGCAGCGCACCCAGGTGGGTCTGCTCGTCGAGGCGGGCGACGTCCGCGAGGTCCACCACGTGGCCCTCCTCATCGGCTACGGCGCCGCGGCCGTCAACCCGTACCTGGCGATGGAGTCCGTCGAGGACCTCGTCCGCGCGGGCACCTTCCTGCCCGGCATCGAGGCCGAGCAGGCCATCCGCAACCTGATCTACGCCCTCGGCAAGGGCGTACTGAAGGTCATGTCCAAGATGGGCATCTCGACCGTCGCCTCCTACCGCGGCGCCCAGGTCTTCGAGGCCATCGGTCTCGATCAGGCCTTCGTCGAGCGGTACTTCAGCGGTACGACGACGAAGATCGGCGGCGCCGGTCTCGACGTCATCGCCCAGGAGGTCGCCGCCCGCCACGCCAAGGCCTACCCGGCCTCCGGCGTCCCCTCCGCGCACCGCGCCCTGGACATCGGCGGCGAGTACCAGTGGCGCCGCGAGGGCGAGCCGCACCTGTTCGACCCCGACACGGTCTTCCGCCTCCAGCACTCCACGCGCAGCCGCCGCTACGACATCTTCAAGCAGTACACGGGCCGCGTGAACGAGCAGTCCGAGCGCCTCATGACGCTGCGCGGCCTGTTCGGCTTCAAGAGCGGGCGGCAACCGATCTCCATCGACGAGGTCGAGCCCGCCTCCGAGATCGTCAAGCGCTTCTCGACCGGCGCCATGTCGTACGGCTCGATCTCCCGCGAGGCGCACGAGACCCTCGCCATCGCCATGAACCAGCTGGGCGGCAAGTCCAACACCGGTGAGGGCGGCGAGGACCCGGACCGCCTCTACGACCCGGCGCGCCGCTCCGCCATCAAGCAGGTCGCCTCCGGCCGCTTCGGCGTCACCTCCGAGTACCTCGTCAACGCCGACGACATCCAGATCAAGATGGCCCAGGGCGCCAAGCCCGGCGAGGGCGGCCAGCTGCCCGGCCACAAGGTCTACCCGTGGGTCGCAAGGACGCGTCATTCGACGCCCGGCGTCGGCCTCATCTCGCCGCCGCCGCACCACGACATCTACTCCATCGAAGACCTCGCCCAGCTCATCCACGACCTCAAGAACGCCAACCCGACGGCCCGCATCCACGTGAAGCTGGTCTCCGAGGTCGGCGTCGGCACGGTCGCCGCGGGCGTCTCCAAGGCCCACGCGGACGTCGTCCTCATCTCCGGCCACGACGGCGGCACCGGCGCCTCCCCGCTGACCTCGCTCAAGCACGCGGGCGGCCCCTGGGAGCTGGGCCTCGCCGAGACCCAGCAGACGCTGCTGCTCAACGGCCTGCGCGACCGCATCGTCGTCCAGACCGACGGCCAGCTGAAGACCGGCCGCGACGTGATCATCGCCGCGCTGCTCGGCGCCGAGGAGTTCGGTTTCGCGACCGCGCCGCTCGTCGTCTCCGGCTGCGTCATGATGCGCGTCTGCCACCTGGACACCTGCCCCGTGGGCATCGCCACGCAGAACCCGGCGCTGCGCGAGCGCTTCTCCGGCAAGGCCGAGTACGTCGTGAACTTCTTCGAGTTCATCGCCGAGGAGGTCCGCGAGATCCTCGCCGAGCTGGGCTTCCGCTCCATCGAGGAGGCCGTCGGCCACGCCGAGCTCCTCGACACGGAGAAGGCCGTCAAGCACTGGAAGGCGCAGGGCCTGGATCTGGAGCCGCTCTTCCACGTGCCCGCGCTGGCGTCCGGCGCCGTGCGCCACCAGATCACGACGCAGGACCACGGCCTGGAGAAGGCGCTCGACAACGAGCTGATCAAGCTCGCCGCCGACGCGCTCGCCGCGCCCAGCGCGACGGACGCCCACCCGGTCCGCGCGCAGGTCGCCATCCGCAACATCAACCGCACCGTCGGCACCATGCTCGGGCACGAGGTGACGAAGAAGTTCGGCGGGGCGGGGCTGCCCGACGACACCATCGACATCACCTTCACCGGATCGGCGGGCCAGTCGTTCGGCGCGTTCGTGCCGCGCGGTGTCACGCTGCGCCTCGAAGGCGACGCCAACGACTACGTCGGCAAGGGTCTGTCCGGCGGCCGTATCGTCGTACGTCCGGACCGGGGCGCCGACCACCTCGCCGAGTACTCGACGATCGCGGGCAACACCATCGCGTACGGCGCGACCGGCGGCGAGCTGTTCCTGCGCGGCCGCACCGGCGAGCGCTTCTGCGTCCGCAACTCCGGCGCGACCGTCGTCTCCGAGGGCGTGGGCGACCACGGCTGCGAGTACATGACCGGCGGCCACGCGGTGGTCCTCGGTGAGACCGGGCGCAACTTCGCGGCGGGCATGTCCGGCGGCGTCGCGTACGTCATCGACCTGGACCGCGACAACGTGAACGCGGGCAACCAGGGCGCGATCGAGGAGCTGTCCGACTCCGACAAGCAGTGGCTGCACGACGTCGTGCGCCGCCACGCGGAGGAGACAGGATCGACGGTCGCCGAGAAGCTGCTCGCCGAGTGGTCCGTCTCCGTGGACCGCTTCAGCAAGATCATCCCCACCACGTACAAGGCAGTGCTCGCCGCCAAGGACGCCGCCGAGCGAGCCGGTCTCTCCGAGACCGAGATCACCGAGAAGATGATGGAGGCGGCGACCAATGGCTGATCCCAAGGGCTTTCTCAACCACGGCCGCGAGGTCGCGCAGACCCGCCCGGTCGGCGAGCGCGTCCGCGACTGGAACGAGGTCTACGTTCCCGGTTCGCTCCTCCCGATCATCTCCAAGCAGGCCTCGCGCTGCATGGACTGCGGCATCCCGTTCTGCCACAACGGCTGTCCGCTCGGGAACCTGATCCCGGAGTGGAACGACTACGCGTACCGCGAGGACTGGTCGGCCGCGCAGGAGCGGCTGCACGCCACCAACAACTTCCCGGAGTTCACGGGCCGCCTGTGCCCGGCCCCGTGCGAGTCGGCGTGCGTGCTCGGCATCAACCAGCCCGCCGTCACCATCAAGAACGTCGAGGTCTCCATCATCGACCAGGCGTGGGACCGCGGCGACGTCGCGCCCCAGGCCCCGGAGCGGCTCTCCGGCAAGACGGTCGCGGTCATCGGCTCCGGCCCCGCGGGCCTGGCCGCCGCCCAGCAGCTGACCCGGGCGGGCCACACGGTCGCCGTCTATGAGCGTGCCGACCGCATCGGCGGCCTGCTGCGCTACGGGATCCCCGAGTTCAAGATGGAGAAGCGGCACATCAACCGCCGTATCGAGCAGATGCGCGCGGAGGGCACCAAGTTCCGCACCGGTGTGGAGATCGGCCGGGACATCGACGCGATGAAGCTGCGCAAGCGGTACGACGCCGTGGTCATCGCCGCCGGTGCCACCATCTCCCGCGACCTGCCCGTCCCGGGCCGCGACCTGAACGGCATCCACTTCGCCATGGAGTACCTGCCGCTCGCCAACAAGGTGCAGGAGGGCGACTTCGTGGCGCCCCCCATCACCGCCGAGGGCAAGCACGTCGTCGTCATCGGCGGCGGCGACACGGGCGCGGACTGCGTGGGCACGGCCCACCGCCAGGGCGCGGCCTCGGTCACCCAGCTGGAGATCATGCCGAAGCCGGGCGAGGACCGCGCGCCGCACCAGCCGTGGCCGACGTTCCCCATGCTCTACAAGGTGACCTCCGCGCACGAGGAGGGCGGCGAGCGGGTCTACTCCGTCTCGACCACGCACTTCGAGGGCGACGAGGACGGCAACGTCCAGTTCCTGCACCTCGTCGAGGTGGAGTTCATCGACGGCAAGCTGACCCAGAAGCCGGGCACCGAGCGGAAGATCCCGGCGCAGCTGGTCACCCTCGCGATGGGCTTCACGGGCACGGACCGCGAGAACGGCCTGGTCGACCAGTTCGCCCTGGACCTCGACGAGCGCGGCAACGTCGCCCGCGACGCCGACTTCCAGACCAACGTCCCCGGCGTCTTCGTCGCCGGCGACGCGGGCCGCGGCCAGTCGCTCATCGTCTGGGCCATCGCCGAGGGCCGCTCGGCGGCGCGCGGAGTGGACCGCTTCCTCACCGGCGCGAGCGACCTCCCGGCCCCGATCCGCCCCACGGACCGCTCCCTGACGGTCTAGCCCCACCCCTCCACACGTCCCGTACAACGGCGTACGGAACTGAGCGGCGCCCGCCTCGTCCCCGACCGGACCTGGGCGGGCGCCGTGGCGTGTGCTGGCCGGGGGCCTTGGGCAGTCGAGGTGCGTGAGGAACGCCCGCCAGGCGTCGTGCCGGAAGTGGAGCACCGGGCCGGTGGGGCGCTTGACCGACGCCGGGGCGGGCCGGCCCGAGGTCAAGGTCCCGGGTGAGGACGAGACGGGCGGGCGCGGGCTGCTGCTCGTCGACGCGTTGGCGCACCGCTGGGGTGTGCGGGCAGAACCGTGTGGGCGGAGGTGAAGTCGCCGCCGCGTCGCGCCCGACCCCGTCGACCACCCCGTCGACGCCGCCCGCGAAGCCCCGCCGAGCGGAGCGGAAACCCGTCAACGCCCCGCATCCCGCGCGGCTTTGCCGCGATGACGCGAACCGCGTCGTCGCCCCGCACCGGTACCTCTGCGTTGCGTGGGGCGCAATGATATGAGCGTATGTTGCGTCACCCGCAACCGTCATTACGGTTCGGCCGCTTATCCCAATGGGTCTAGACCGCCTCTGCCCTGTGTGACCACAATCGCTCCCACCAATCGGAACCTGGAGGGGGCCGGCATGAAGCGACGTGTCATCGCGGCTGTTGCTGTCGCCATGAGTCTCGGACTGACCGCCACGGCGTGCGGCGGCGATGACGGGGGCGACAGCGGCGACAAGGCCACCGACGGCAAGGGCAAGACCCTCACCGTATGGATCATGGAGGGGACCAACCCCGACGCGCGGCCCTTCTTCAAGGAAGCCGAGAAGGCATTCGAGAAGAAGACCGGCGCCAAGATCAAGGTCGAGTACCAGCAGTGGGCCACCGCCCAGAAGAAGTTCACGACCGCCATCGAGGGCGGCGAGGACCAGGTGCCGGACGTCGCCGAGGTCGGCACCACCTGGGTGCCGCAGTTCGCCGAGACGGACGCGCTCATCGACGTCACCGACGAGGTGAAGAAGTCGAACCTCGGTGATGACCTCGTCGAAGGACTGAAGGACGCGGGGACGCTCGACGGCAAGCAGTACGGCATGCCCTGGTACGCCGGCGTCCGCTCCATCGTCTACCGCAAGGACCTCTTCGCGAAGCACGACCTGAAGCCCCCCACCACGTGGAAGGAGCTGCGGGCGGCCGCCAAGACGCTCAAGGTGAAGGAGCCGAACCTGGTCTCCTTCCCGGTGGCGGGCGGCGCGGAGATGTTCGCGACCCCCTTCATCTGGGGCGCCGGTGGTGAACTCGCCACCGAGTCCGGCGGCAAGTGGAAGTCCGGCATCAATTCGCCCGAGGCCGTCAAGGGCATCGAGTTCTACACGGGGCTCGCCACCAAGGACAAGGTCTCCCCGGCCAAGGTCAACACCTGGACGGAGAAGGAGGTCGGCGACGCCTGGAACAAGAGCCAGATCGCCATGGCCATCGGCGGCAACTGGACCCCGAAGGCGATCGTCGACGCCAACCCGGACCTCAAGGGCAAGCTCGGCGCCGTGCCGATCCCGGGCGAGAACGGCGGCATGAGCAAGTCCTTCCTCGGTGGCTCCTACCTGTCCACGTTCAACACGGACAAGAAGGACCTCGCCTGGGAGTTCGTGAAGATGCTGACCACCGGTGAGTTCGCCGCCAAGTGGGCCGAGCAGACCAACTACTTCCCCGGCCAGAACTCCGAGCTGAAGAAGATCGCCGCGAAGAAGGACCCGCTGGTCGAGCCCTTCGCCACGCAGATGCTGGAGGCGGGCGCCACCGTGCCCAAGACCAAGGCGTACGGCGAGATCCAGGCATCCAAGGTCATCCCCGGCATGGTCCAGTCGATCCTCACCGGCAAGGCGTCCGTCCAGGAAGCCGCGGACAAGGCCGCCAAGGACATGGACGCGATCTTCGCCAAGGACAACTGAGAACGAGGGCTAGTTCGGCACTGTGAAAGACGCGACTGTGAAGGACGCGACTGTCGTGAAGGACACGCTCGGCGGCGGCGGACCGGAGTCCCCGGTCCGCCCCGGCCCCCCGCGACCCGACGGCGGCGCCGAGGCCGCCCGCCGCCGCAAGAGACTCACCACCCTCACCCGCCCCTGGATCCTCCTCGCCCCCTCCCTCGTGGTCCTCGCGGGCCTGCTGCTCTGGCCGCTGATCCAGGTCGGCAAGCTCTCCCTCCAGGACTACGAGGTCAAATTCGGCGGCGGAGTCGGGACGTTCACCGGACTCGACCACTACAGCTCCCTGCTGAGCAGCGAGCTCCTGTGGAAGACCGTCCTGCCCAACACCGTCTTCTTCGCCGTCGCCTGCGTCGGCCTGACCGTCGCGCTCGGCACGCTCGTGGCGCTGCTCCTCAACCGCCTCGGACCCACCTGGCGGCTGATCTGCTCGATCGCGATCCTCGCCGCCTGGGCCATGCCCGCGGTGACGGGCACGTACGTATGGATCTGGCTCTTCCAGCCGCAGGACGGCATGGTCAGCCAGATCGCGGGCTCGATGGGCCTGATCGACCCGGAGACCACCAACTGGTTCACCGAACGCGGCCCGTTCTACGCCATCGCCACCCTGAACGTCATCCACCACGGCTTCCCCTTCGTCGCCATCACCGTCCTCGCGGGACTCATGACGATCCCCAAGGAGCTGTACGAGGCGGGGGAGCTGGACGGGGCCAACGCCTGGCAGCGGTTCTGGAACATCACCGTGCCGACGATCAAGCCCGTCTTCCTCGTGGTGACCATCCTCTCCACCATCTGGGACTTCAAGGTCTTCACCCAGATCTATCTGATGCCGGGCGGCGACGGCTCCAACCCGGAGGTCTACAACCTCGGCGTCTACTCGTACATCGAGGCGTTCGCCAAGAACGACTACGGCGCGGGCGCCGCGGCCGCGGTCCTGCTGACCGTGCTGCTCCTCGCCATCACCATCGTCTACATCCGTACGCTGTTCCGACAGGGGGAGGAGGACCTGTGACGGCCCGCCACCGCACCACTCTCGCGAGCCGCGTCGGCCTTCCGGCCGCGGTCGCCGCGCTCCTCGTCTTCACGCTCTTCCCCGTCTACTGGATGATCTCCACCGCGCTCGACCCGAAGGCGATCACGCGCGGCTCGGACGTGCTGCCCAGCGGCATCAGCCTCGAACACTTCGACTTCGTCTTCGACAAGGGCAACTTCGGTACGTACTTGCTGAACTCGGCGCTCGTCGGCCTCGCCACGATCGTCGCGGCCGGGCTGCTCTCGCTCTTCGCGGCCATCGCGGTGGCCCGGTTCAAGTTCCGCTTCCGCACCTCCGTACTGATCATGATCCTGATCGTGCAGATGGTGCCGCTGGAGGCGCTGGTCATCCCGCTCTTCATCCAGATGCGGGACTACGACATGCTCAACTCCCTGCTGGGGCTGAGCGTCGTCTACATCGCCCTCTCGCTCCCCTTCGCCATCTGGACGCTGCGCGGCTTCGTCGCCACCGTCCCCAAGGAGGTCGAGGAGGCCGCGTACATCGACGGGGCGTCCTGGCCGCGGATGTTCTGGTCGGTGCTGCTGCCGCTGGTCGCGCCGGGGCTCGTCGCGACCTCGATCTTCGCCTTCATCACGGCGTGGAACGAGTTCGTCTTCGCGTACACCTTCATGAAGGGCAGCGACAAGTACACGGCGGCCGTGGGCATCTACCAGTTCTTCGGGGAGAACTCGACGTCCTGGGGCCCGGTCATGGCCAGCTCCACGCTGGTCACGGTGCCGGTGATGCTCTTCTTCGTGATCGTGCACCGGAAGCTGGGCTCGGGCCTGGCGGCGGGCGCGGTCAAGGGCTGAGGCGGTCAAGGGCTGAGGCGGGGGAGGGGGCGTTCAAGGGCCCGGTCGATTCTATTGACTAAAAGTCAATTCGGCGTCACTCTCGACCTCCCGAACCCAGCCCGGGAGGTCGAGTGAGCACCGAAACGCGGGAGCAGCGGGAGCGGCTGAGCGCCGAGCTGCGCGACGAACCACCGCGATCGTTCGACCAGCTGTCCGCCGACCAGCTCGCGGTGCTGGCCGACGCCCTGGAGCGAGAGCGCGAGAGCCGGGCCACCGGACTCAACGAGGCCGCCGAGGAGGCCCTGAAACTGGTGCCCGCGATGGCGCGCGGCCCCGTCCGCCGGGTCCTTTTCCGATAACCGAGGCGAGCGAGGAGTCAGCATGGACAAGCTCCGCGGCAGGGCCGAGACCCTCAAGACCGCCCGCCTCCTGGACGTCGAACCGGACACGCTCGCGTTCCTCCAGGCGCTGCCCGCCGAAGACGTACGCCGCTTCCGCGCCAGTTGCGTCGCGGCGCTCTTCGACCGGACGCCCGACATGCTCGACCGGATCGCGTCCGCGACCAGACTGGTGCCGACCGGGATCGCCGCCGCCATCTCCCAGAAGGCCCTGGGGCCGCGCCTGGCCGCCGCCGTCGCCGGACGGCTCGAACCCGCCCGCGCCGCCGACATCATCGAGAAGCTGCCGGTGTCCTTCACCACCCAGGCGTGCGGACACCTCGACCCCCGCCGGATCCGGGGCATTGTCGACCGGCTCGACGAGAACCTCGTCGTACGCATCGCGGTGGCGCTCGCCGAGCGCGGCGACCACCTGACGATGGGCCGCTTCGTCGGCCACCTGCCCGACTCCGCGCTGCGCCGCATCCTGCCGCACGTCGACGACGCCGCCGTCCTGAGGACGGGCTTCGCGATCGAGGAGACCGAACGGCTCGGCCACATCATCGAGCTGATGGGGGCGGACCGCCTCGCCTCCGTCATCGGCTCCGCCTCGGACGCCGGTCTGTGGCCCGAGGCGCTGGCCGTCGCCGGCATGGTGACGGGGGAGCAGCGCGGCCGCATCGCCTCGCTCGCCGCCGCCCAGCCACCGGACCGGCTCGACTCGCTGGTCGCGACGGTGGCGGAGCAGGACCTGTGGGAATCCCTGCTGCCGCTGGTCGCTCAGCTGGGCGACGAGGAGCGCGGGAGGGTCGCGGCACTACCCTCGCTGCGGGGTGCGGAAGTCCTCGGCGCGGTCGTGCGCGCGGTGGTGGCCACCGGCCTGTGGGCGGAGTTCCTGCCGCTCGTGGGCGCGCTGCCGGACGACTCACGCAAGCTCGTCGCCGACGCCGCGGGGGCGCTGCCCGCGCCCGACCTGGACGCGCTCGCCCTGGAGGTCGACAAGCGGGACCTGTGGGAACTGGTCATGCCGCTGGTCGAATTGATGGACGACGCGGCCAAGACGCGGATCTTCGAACTCCCCGCGTTCCAGGGGCAGGACGGGGGCGGGGCCTAGGGCGGGCGGTAACCCACATGGCGTATGAAGTATCGATACGGCGGCCCTCGTACGGGTGACGGTGTGCGTCCCGAGGGGGCCGGTCGGGGTAGGCGCAGGCGGCCCCGCCGCTTCCCGGCGGGGCGGATCCGGCAGTCCCGGAACGAAAAGGGAATCCATGCGCCTTCGCCACGCAGTCGCCGCCGCCCTCGGTGCGCTCACCCTCGTCGTCACCCAGGCGGCGCCCGCGAGCGCCGCCACCGGCGACTTCTCGTACAAGTTCATCGACCCTGACGGTTCGCCGCGGTCGGCCACTCTCCACGACCCGCCGAGCCCCGGCTGCGTCACGCTCCCGGAGGTCGCGGACCCAGGCGCGTCCGAGCCCGCCTTCGCCCCGCACAACGACACCGATGAATGGGCCATGGTCTTCACCGAGCCCGACTGCACAGGCGACTCCTGGACGCTGCGCCCGCACGGACACCCCACCACGGACCGGCTCAAGCTGCGCTCAGTGTTCCTGACGGGCCGCCACTGACGGACGAACGCCTTCACCCTGCCGTCGACCCGCCGTCCACGGCGAACTCCGCCCCCGCGATGTACGACGACGCGTCCGACGCCAGGAACAGCACCAGCTCACCGACCTCCTCCGGGCGGCCCATCCTGCCGAGCGGCAGCTGGGACCACTCCCGCCCGGCGGAGGCCGCGGCGATCATCGGAGTGTCGATCGCCCCCGGATGCACCGAGTTCACCCGCACCCCGTACTCCGCCAGGTCCAGCGCCGAGGACCGCGTCAGACCCCGCAGCCCGAACTTCGTCGAGCCGTACGCCGCGTGACCCGGGATGCCGACGAGGCCCGCCGTCGACGACACGTTCACCACCGAGCCGCCACCCGCCTCCTTCAGCGCGGGCAGCACCGTCCTGCCGTCCGTACGAGACGCCACGCGAGCCCATGCCACATCTCCGTCCAGATGACCAAGAGGCACATGTCCAGCAGTCACGCGGACAAGTCAGAAGGGCTCAGGCACGCCGGAAAGCGCCCGGCGTCACGCCGTAGACACGCTGGAACCAGCGGCCGAAATGGGCCTGGTCGGCGAAGCCCGCGGCGGCCGCGGCCTCGGCGGGCGAACTGCCGGACCGCAGCAGCGAACGGGCCCGGTTCAGCTTGAGCTGACGCTGGTACTCGCTGGGCGCCAGACCGTACTCGGCGCGAAAGGCCCGGTACAGGGCGAACCGGCTGCAACCCGCGGCCAGCGCCAGGCGCTCCGCGGACACCGGCTCCAGATACGCCTCGTCCAGCACCTCCCTCGCCCGGCGCGCGGCCTGACCAAGGGCCCGCACCGTCGGCGCACGGCCCGCCACCGGCGGAGCGGACGTCGCGCCGCGCCGCGTCATCGCGGTGACGGCGGCCGTCAGGCGCTCGTCGCGCACCAGCGGACCCGCGCCACCGGCCAGGGCGGCGTGCAGCCGGGCGAGTGTGCGGGCGAGCACCGGATCGGTCAGGACGGGCCGGGCGAACAGCGGCAGCGCCGCGGAGCGCCCGTCCGTCGCGTCGGCGACGACCTCGCGCACGACCGCCGGGCCGATGTGCACGATGCGGTAGTGATAGCCCAGATCGGCGGCGGCCCGCCCGTCGTGGACCTCGTCGGGGTTGAGGGCCATCACCATCCCGGCACCGCTGGTGTGGCTCGCGCCGCGGCAGCGGAAACGCTGGGCGCCCGCGTCGGTGATGCCGAACGAGTACGTGTCGTGGCTGTGCGGCGGATACACATGGTCCAGGAAGCGCGCGTGCATGGCCTCCAGCGGACGGTCACCGTCCCGCCAGTAGCGCACCCAGCTGTCGGACGTTGCCATGAGGCCAAGTATGGCCCGCACCAGCGTTCAAGACGCACCGCCGCAGGGGCGGCAGAGTCGCCACCATGTCGATGAACAAGGGCTTGAGCAGCCCGTACCTCCTGCTCACGATCACGATGGTGCTGTGGGGAAGCGCCTTCTCCAGCTCCAAGTCGGTGGTGGCACACCTGCCGCACCCGGTGGCCGCGCTGCTCCGCTTCGGCGGCGCCGCGCTGGTGCTGCTGGTGGCCGTGGCGCTCCTCGGCGACCGCCGGACCAGGCCGGCGCCGCGCGCGGTGGGACGCGCCGCCCTGGCCGGTGTCCTCGGCGTCTTCGCCTACAACGGCGCGTTCTTCTGGGGACTCTCCCTCGCGCCCTCCCTCGACGCGGGCATCCTCATACCCGTCATGACCCCGGTCCTCACCAGCTTCTTCCTGGTGGTCACGGGCCGCGAACGGGCGTCGGGCGCGCGCGTCGCCGGTCTCGGACTCGGCCTCACCGGGGCGGTGATCTTCTTCCTGGGCGCGGGCGGCAGCACCGGAAGCGGTGCCTCACGGCTCGCGGGCGACGCCCTGTTCCTGCTCAGCGCGGTCTGCTGGGCCGCCTACACGCTGGCCGGGCCACGGGTGCTCGCGGGAGTCGATCCGCTGCGCGCGACGACGTACGCGACCTGCGCGGGCGCCCTGCTATTGGGCGTGGTCGCCGTGCCCGACCTCGGTGAGGTGCGGTGGGGCGAACTCCCGCCGGACCTCTGGCTGAACGTCGGCTATCTGGCGCTGGGCGCGGCCGCCGTCGCCAACCTCCTCTACTACCGCGGGGTGGCCGCCGTGGGACCCGCGTCGGCGTCCCTGATGATGTTCGCGGTGCCGGTCGTCAACACCGTGTGCGGCACGCTGTTCCTCGGGGAGTCCTTCGGCGCCGTGCAGGTGGTGGGCGCGGCGGTCCTGCTGGCGGGCGCCGTACTCGCCGCGACGCAAGGGCGGCTGCCGGGACGGGCCGCGCCGCGGACCGAGCACCCCGGGACGCCCCCGCGCGAGGCGCGTACGCGTACCCTCGGCCGCTGACGGGCCGTCACGGTGGCGGCCGGCGGGGAGAACGGAGCGCCGCGATGGGACCTGCGATCAGTCTGCGCAAGGTGGAGGAGTCGGCGCCCGCGCTGGTCAGCCTCTACAAGAGCGCCGGGGTGTCCTTGCGCAAACACGGCCTGGACGGGGCGCGGGCGGCGGTCTACCTCGTCGTCGACTACTCCGGTTCCATGCGCCCGTACTACAACGACGGCAGCGTCCAAGCCCTCGCCGACCGCGTGCTCGGCCTCTCCGCGCACCTCGATGACGACGGGCGTGTCCCCACGGTCTTCTTCTCCACGGACATCGACGCGGTGACGGAGATCGCGCTGGAGGACCACCACGGCCGGATCGACGAGATCGTCGCCGGGCTCGGACACATGGGCAGGACCAGTTACCACCTGGCGATGGACGCCGTCATAGACCACTACGTGGACAGCGGCTCCACCGCGCCCGCCCTGGTGATCTTCCAGACCGACGGCGGCCCCCTCAACAAGCTCGCCGCTGAGCGCTATCTGTGCAAGGCGGCGAAGCTGCCCCTGTTCTGGCAGTTCATCGGCTTCGGCGACTCGGAGAGCAAGCAGTTCGACTATCTGCGCAGGCTCGACGAGCTGGCCGTCCCGGCCAGGCGGCCGGTCGACAACGCGGGCTTCTTCCACGCCGGGCACGACCCGCTGGCGGTGCCGGACGACCGGCTGTACGACCAGTTGGTGGGGGAGTTCCCGGCGTGGCTCGCCGCGGCGCGGGCGGGCGGGATCGTCGCCTGAGGGGGCCTGTGCGGAGAGGCTCAGCCGACCATGCGGTGGCGCAGCTTCAGGAGGGTACGCGTGTCCAGGCCGAGCCCCTCGGTCAGATAGCCCCCCAGGCCGCCGTACCGCTCGGCCGCCTCGTCCAGGGCCGTGCCGAGATAGTCGGTCCGTACCTCCTGCAGCGGGATGATCAGATCTGGGTTCCGCATCATGCCGCTCTGCTTGAGCGCCTCGCGGAGCTTCGCGTCGTGGGCCGAGCGGTAGGTGTTGGAGGCCAGATAGTCGTCGACGGCCGTCCTGTCAGGTACGCCGAGCAGCCGCAGCAGCAGATACGTCGTCCAGCCGGTGCGGTCCTTGCCCGCGGTGCAGTGGTAGAGGAGTGGCGAGCTGCTGTCCGCGATGTCACGCAGTGTCGCGCCGAACCGCGCGCGGTTGGCGTTGTCGGTGACGAAGGTGCGGTAGACGTCCCGCATGAACGCGGCCGCCCTGCCGTCGCCGAGCATCTCCTCCTGCTTGACCGGGTCCCTGGAGCCGATCGCGGTGACGAGCCGCGTGAACAGGCCGTTGTCGGTGATGGGCCGCGAGACCGGGGCGACCCCGGCGGGCAGCCGGTCCGGGCCGTCGTACTGGACCTCGGCGGGCACCCTGAAGTCGACGGCCTTCTTCAGGCCGAGCCCGGAGAGCGTGGCCAGGTCGGCGTCGGTGAGCTTGCTGAGGGCGTCGGCGCGGAAGACCTGGCCGCGGCGGACCCGCTCCCCGTCGTAGGTGCGGTGGCCGCCGACGTCCCGTACGTTCACGGCGCCCTGGAGCGGGATGTGGCGGCCGGTGTCGTACGCCGCCGGCTGGTGCGAGGCGTGCCCGGGGGCGCCGGGCGCAAGGGGTTCGGCGTGGGCCGCCCACCCGGGCAGCGCGCCGAGCACGAGGGAGGAGATCGCGAGTCCGGCTGCCGTACGGGTGCGTGAGACGCGCATCGGGGGCCGCCTTCCGATCGGTAGCGGAGCGGTACCTGAACCAACCAAGCGATTGTTCGGGAGAAGGTAGCGAGGTCCCCGCGAGGGAGGAAGGGGCATGGGGGCGTACGTCTCCTGGGCCAGGTGGTGCAGGTCTCCCGGCCCGGGGAACATCCACTCCGCCGGCCGTGTTAAAGTTATGTGTTGCAGTTTTGGTACCCATGAACTTTATGCGCGCCTGACGGGAGTGCTCCGAGGGCGCATTATTGTTTTTCCGGTTCTCTCCGGATGGGGTCATTGCGGCGCTGGAGAACCACAATTCCGTGGCTTTCCATACTCTGCCCCTGTTGAGGAGATTGACATGGCAACCGGCACCGTTAAGTGGTTCAACGCAGAAAAGGGCTTCGGCTTCATCGAGCAGGACGGCGGCGGCCCCGACGTCTTCGCCCACTACTCGAACATCGCGTCCTCGGGCTTCCGTGAGCTCCTCGAGGGCCAGAAGGTTTCCTTCGACGTGACCCAGGGCCAGAAGGGCCTGCAGGCCGAGAACATCGTTCCTGCCTGATCGTCGCAGCGCGCGAACCTCACAGCCGAGAGATCGGAAGAGCGTCGGGTCGGGAAACAGTGACTAAACGCGGGTCTAGAA
>NZ_JBSFRK010000032.1:0-96817 GCF_053589195.1 Streptomyces sp. NPDC003379
CACGTCCTCGCCGACGCCGACGTGACCGCGCTGATCTGCGCGGACCGCGCCTGGGAGACGTATCTGCGCGACACGGCGGCGGACTCGCCGGTGCGCGCCGGGGGCGGACCCATGTGTGACAGGAGTCAGGGTCTGCGCGCCGACGTCACCCGGTACACGTCGTATACGCCTTCCACGCCCCTGACTGCCTTGAGCACATGCCCCAGGTGCTTGGGGTCACCCATCTCGAAGGTGAAGCGGGACGTGGCGACGCGGTCGCGCGAGGTCTGCACGGCCGCCGACAGGATGTTCACATGCTGGTCCGAGAGGATGCGTGTGACGTCGGAGAGCAGGCGGGAGCGGTCGAGGGCCTCCACCTGGATGGCGACCAGGAAGACGGAGGACTGGGTGGGCGCCCACTCGACCTCCAGGATCCGCTCGGGCTCGCGTGAGAGCGAGTCGACGTTCACGCAGTCGCTGCGGTGCACCGATACACCGCTGCCGCGCGTGACGAAGCCGATGATGGGGTCGCCGGGGACGGGCGTACAGCAGCGGGCCAGCTTGACCCACACGTCCTCGACGCCCTTGACGACGACGCCCGGGTCGGTGCTGGAGCGGCGCTTGCTGCGTCCGCGTGAGGGCGGCGCGCTCTCGGCGATGTCCTCGTTGGCGGCCTCTTCGCCGCCGAGGGCCTGGACGAGCTTCTGCACGACGGACTGCGCGGTGACATGTCCCTCACCGATCGCCGCGTACAGCGACGAGATGTCGGGGTAGCGCATCTCGTGGGCGAGCGTGACCAGGGAGTCGCCGGTCAGGATCCGCTGGATGGGCAGGTTCTGCTTGCGCATGGCGCGCGCGATGGCGTCCTTGCCCTGCTCGATGGCCTCGTCGCGGCGCTCCTTGGAGAACCACCCGCGGATCTTGTTGCGCGCCCGCGGCGACTTGACGAAGCCCAGCCAGTCGCGGGACGGGCCGGCGCCGGCGGCCTTGGAGGTGAAGACCTCCACCAGGTCGCCGTTGTCCAGGGTCGATTCGAGCGGTACGAGGCGGCCGTTGACCCGCGCCCCTATGGTGCGGTGGCCGACCTCGGTGTGCACCGCGTACGAGAAGTCGACGGGGGTGGCGCCCGCCGGAAGCGCTATGACGTCGCCCTTCGGCGTGAACACGAAGACCTCGTTGCGCGACAGGTCGAAGCGCAGCGATTCGAGGAACTCGCTGGGGTCCTCGGTCTCCTTCTGCCAGTCCAGGAGCTGGCGCAGCCACGCCATGTCGTTGAGGTGGTCGTCCTTGCCGGTCTTCCTGGGTACGTCCGTACGCACCTTCGAGGCGCCGGCGACGGCCTCCTGCTTGTACTTCCAGTGCGCGGCGATGCCGTACTCGGCGCGGCGGTGCATGTCGAACGTACGGATCTGGAGTTCGACGGGCTTGCCGTTGGGTCCGATGACCGTCGTGTGCAACGACTGGTACATGTTGAACTTCGGCATCGCGATGTAGTCCTTGAACCGGCCGGGGACCGGGTTCCATCGCGCGTGGACCGTGCCGAGCGCCGCGTAGCAGTCGCGGACCGTGTCGACGAGGACACGGATCCCCACCAGGTCGTAGATCTCCGCGAAGTCGCGACCGCGGACGATCATCTTCTGGTAGACGCTGTAGTAGTGCTTCGGGCGTCCGGTGACGGTGGCCTTGATACGGGCGGACCGGAGGTCGGCCTGGACCTCGTCGGTCACTATGGCGAGGTACTCGTCGCGCTTGGGGGCACGCTCGGCGACCAGCCGCACGATCTCGTCGTACATCTTGGGGTAGAGGATCGCGAAGGCGAGGTCCTCCAGCTCCCACTTGATGGTGTTCATGCCCAGGCGGTGGGCGAGCGGCGCGTAGATCTCCAGGGTCTCGCGGGCCTTCTTCTCCTGCTTCTCGCGCTTGAGATACCGCATCGTGCGCATGTTGTGCAGGCGGTCGGCGAGCTTGATGACCAGGACGCGGGGGTCCTTGGCCATGGCGACGACCATCTTGCGCACGGTCTCGGCCTGCGCGGCCTCGCCGAACTTGACCTTGTCGAGCTTGGTGACGCCGTCGACGAGCAGGGCGACCTGGTCGCCGAAGTCCCGCTTGAGGGTGTCCAGGCCGTACTCGGTGTCCTCGACGGTGTCGTGCAGCAGCCCGGCCATCAGGGTGGCCGGGTCCATGCCGAGCTCGGCGAGGATGGTCGTCACGGCGAGCGGGTGCGTGATGTACGGGTCGCCGCTCTTGCGCTTCTGGCCGCGGTGCCAGCGCTCGGCGACCTGGTAGGCCCGCTCGATCTGGCGGAGCGTCGACGTCTCGATCTTGGCGTCGTTGCTGCGCACTATCCGCAGCAGGGGCTCCAGGACCGGGTTGTACGGGTTCGACCGCTGGACGCCGAGCCGGGCGAGACGGGCCCGCACGCGGTTGGAGGAGCCGTAGCGCGCGGGCTGGCCGGTGGCGGGGCGGATCGCGGGAGCCGTCGGGTGGTGGTCCGCGGGCGGCTGCGGGCGGGGCTGCTCGGCCGGTTTGTCGCCCCGGGAGACCTCTGACTGGGCGCGCTGCGCGGACGTGCCGCCCTGCGTGCCCTCCGCCTTCTTCGCGGGCACTGCGGGCGCGCCGGAGCCCGCCGAGGCCTCCTTGCCCGTCTGGGCGGCCTTGGCGGCGGTGAGTGGCTGGGACTCGTCTGGCAAGAGCGCTCCCTGTGCGCGATCGGGGTCCCCCGGACAGGCCCCGAAGAACCCATGGTATCGATCCTGGGCCCTCGGCTGCTCTTCGGCCGGTGAGACAGCTCTGTACTGGAGAAACACGTGGGACGAAGCGACGATTCCCCTTACGGCCGCCGTCCGGGGCCGTCCTGGGCCGGGACAGGGCCGGGACAGGGCCGGGACAGGACCGGGACAGGACCGGCCGGGAACGGCGGCGGGCGCCCCGGCCGGTGCCGGGACGCCCGTCGTCCTGTCCTGCGCGCCGTCTCAGACGGTGATCAGCGCCTCGAGCGCGGCCCCGTCGAGGGCCTGCTCAAGTCGCCGCCGTCCGCCGAGGAACGCCAGCTCCATGAGGACGGCGACCCCGGCCACCTCGGCGCCCGAGCGCCGGATCAGCTCCAGCGAGGCCCCGGCGGTGCCGCCGGTGGCGAGGACGTCGTCGATGACCATGACCCGGTCGCCCGCCTCCAGGTCCTCGGCGTGCACCTCGATCTCGGCGCTGCCGTACTCCAGGTCGTAGCTCTGCCTGAGCGTCGCGCCGGGGAGCTTGCCCGCCTTGCGTACGGGGATGAAGCCGAGCCCGGCGCGGAGCGCGACGGGGGCGCCCAGGATGAAACCGCGTGCCTCCAGGCCGACGATCTTCGTGGCGCCGTGGCGCACGCTGAGGTCGGCCAGTGTCTCCGTGAGCGCCGCGAACGCGGCCGGGTCGGCCAGGAGCGGGGTGATGTCCTTGAACATTACGCCCGGCACCGGGTAGTCCGGGACGTCACGGATGCGGCTGAGCAGCAGCTCCGTGACGTCTGCCGACTCGGTCATCGGCGCTTCCCCGACGGACGGCCCCGGCCGCGGCTGCGCGAGGCGGGCTGGGCCCGCGGGCCCACGACGGCCGGTGCGGTGTCGTCGGGGACGCCGTCCTGCGGCTCGTCGTCGTCCTCAAACTCCGGCGCCTCCGCCGACTCCCCCTTGGCCGCGGCCGCCGCGCGCTTGGCGAACACCCGCTTCTTGAGGGCCTTCAGCTGCGGCTCGCGCTCCTTGAAGTCGGCGACGAGCGGCGTGGCGATGAAGATCGAGGAGTACGCGCCGGCCGCGAGGCCGACGAAGAGCGACAGCGAGATGTCGTTGAGCATGCCGGCGCCGAGGACACCGCCACCGATGAACAGCAGGCCCGCCACCGGGAGCAGCGCGACGACCGTGGTGTTGATGGAGCGCACCAGGGTGCCGTTGATGCTGCGGTTGGCGATCTCGCTGTAGGTGAACCGGGTCTGCTTGGTGATGTCCTTCGACTGCTCCTTCAAGCTGTCGAAGACCACCACCGTGTCGTAGAGCGAGTAACCGAGAATGGTCAGCAGACCGATCACCGTGCCGGGTGTGACCTCGAAGCCGACCAGCGCGTACACACCCACGGTGATCGTGATGTCGTGGATCAGCGCGATCAGTGCCGCGAGGGCCATGCGCCATTCGAAGGCGATGGCCAGGTAGATCACCACGAGGACCATGAAGATCGCCAGGCCCTGCCAGGCCTTGGCGGCGATCTGCTCGCCCCAGCTGGGGCCGACCAGGTCGGCGCCGATGTCGTCGGCCTTGACGTCGAGGTCCTCGGCCAGCGCCTTCTTGATCTGGTCGGACTTGTCGATGTCCACGCCGGCGATCTGGATGCGCATGGCGTTGTCGCCCAGCTTCTGGACGATCGCGTCATGGCCCGAGGCCTTCTCCGCGGCCTCCTCGGCCTGCGCGACCGAGACGCTCGTCTTCGGGGTGTTGAAGACGGCGCCGCCCTCGAACTCGATGCCCATGTTCAGGCCGCGCACCGCCAGGCCCACGATGGCCGTGATGGTGATCAGTATCGAGACGGCGTACCAGATCTTGCGCTTGCCGACGAAGTCGTAGCCGACCTCGCCGCGGTAGAGCCGGGCGCCGAGATTACCGAGCTTCGACACCTCAGGCCTCCTTCGGGTCGACGGGGCCGGCGGATGCACCGGGGGCACGGCGGGTCCGGCGGATCGGGGGCTTGATCCCGAGCCGCTTCGGGTCGAAGCCGGACCACTTGTGGCCGCCCGCGAAGAACTTCTTGCGTGCCATCAGCGTCATCAGCGGCTTGGTGAAGAAGAACACCACGACGACGTCGAGCAGCGTGGTCAGACCGAGCGTGAACGCGAAGCCCTGCACCTTGCCGACCGTCACGACGAAGAGCACGGCGGCGGCGAGGAACGACACGAAGTCGGAGACCAGGATGGTGCGCCGGGCACGCGGCCAGGCCCGCTCGACGGCGGGGCGCAGCGTGCGTCCCTCGCGTACCTCGTCGCGGACGCGTTCGAAGAAGACGATGAACGAGTCCGCTGTGATGCCGATGGCGACGATGGCGCCGCAGACCGCGGGCAGATTCAGCGCGAAGTTGATGGTCGGGCCGAGCAGCGTCATGATCGTGTACGTCAGCGCCGCGGAGACCAGGAGGCTCGCGATGGCGATGAGCGACAGGCCGCGGTAGTACACCACCAGGTAGATGACGACCAGCGCGAGGCCGATGGCGCCCGCGATCAGGCCCGCCTCCAGCTGCTCGCCGCCGAGGGCCGGGCTGACCGTGGTGACGCTCTGCTCGTGGAAGGTGAGCGGCAGGGCGCCGTACGACAGGATGTTCGCGAGGTCCTTGGCGGAGTCCTGGTTGAAGCTGCCGGAGATCTCGGCGTTGGTGGTCAGGGTCGTGTTGACGCTGGGGGCCGAGACGACCTCGCGGTCCAGGACGATCGCGAACTGGTTCTGCGGGGGCTGCTGCGTCGAGAGCTTGCTCGTGACCTTCCCGAACTTCTTTCCGCCGCCCTTGGTGAAGTCCATGTTGACGACCCAGGCACCGTTCTGCTGGTTGATCGTCGCCTGGGCCTTGTCGACGTCCTTGCCGTTGACCTCGGCCGGGGCAAGGATGAACTTGTCCCACGTCTTGCCGTCGGGGCTCTTGCCACAGGCGATGGTCGGCTCGGACGGCTTGACGCCCTTGCCGGCCTCGGCGCGGGCCTTCTTGTCCGTGCAGTCCAGCTTGGCGAACTGCTCCTGGAGCTTGGCCGTGGCCGGGTCGGTGGACGGCGTGGGCGAGGGCTTCTCGTCGTTCTTCTTGTCGTCCTTGGCGTCGCCCGAAGGAGTCGGGTCGGCCTTCAGGGCGTCGCTGACGGCGCGGCCCTGGGGGGTCGCGGTGGCGGTCGGGGAGGTGGCCTTGTCGGTGGGCTTGTCCGTCGCCTTGTCGGTGGCCTTGTCGGTGACCTTGTCCTTGTCCTTCTCCTTGTCCTTCTCCTTGTCCGTTCCGGATGAGGAGCTCGGGGACGGCTCGGGAGCCGGGCCGCTGGGGGCCTGAGTGATCACCGGACGGAAGTAGAGCTGAGCGGTCGTGCCGACCTGCTCGCGCGCCTGCTTCTCGTCCGTCCCCTTGGGGATGTTGACGATGATGTTGCGATCGCCCTGGGTCTGGACCTCGGCCTCGGAGACACCCAGGCCGTTGACACGGTTGTTGATGATGTCAACGGCCGTGTTCATGTTGGTCGGGTTGATCGCGTTCGCCTGGCCCGGCTCGTTCCTCGCCTCGAGCGTGATGCTCGTACCACCCGCGAGGTCGATGCCCAGGCGCGGTGTGGTGTGTCCGGAAAGGAACATTCCCCCGGTCAGCGCCACGAGGGCGATCAGGATGAAGGCCAGTGCGCGACCCGGCTTGCCCGGCGCGCTCTGCCTTCGGCCCTTCTTCGGTGCTGCCACCTTCTCGTTCTCCCTGTCCAACCGCCCGGCGTCCGGTCCGGCCCCGAACCGTGCGGGGAGGAACCGGGCGGGCGGCCATGAAGTGGTGTCGAGATTCGGCGCGAAATGCACGTGGTCCGGGGCCCGTGGTGCGCGAGCGGCGCACCCCACGGGCCCCGGTCGTGACTACTTCGCGTCGGACTCGCCGTCGGTCTTCTTCGGCTTCGCGTCGTCGGCGGTGCCGGCCTCGTCGGCCGCGTCCTTCTTGCCGAGGTCGATGCGCGAGTCGTCGGAGGCGTCGGCGGCGGGCTCGTCGGTCTCGGTCAGGGAGGAGGCGTCGTCCGGAACGACGGGGGCGTCCTCGTTCAGGTTGTCCTCGGTGCCGTGCACGATGCGGTTGTACTCGTCGTCGGCCAGGACCGCGCCGATCGAGTTCTTCGCGTAAACCGCGTGGACACCGGGGGCCACCTCAAGGAGGACGGCGTCGTCGTGGACCTCCTTGACGGTGGCGTACATGCCGCCGATCGTGCGGATGCCGGTGCCGGGCTGCATGTCGTTACGCATCTGCGCGGCGGCCTGCTGCTTCTTCTTGGCAGACCGGGTCATCAGGAACATGGCCCCGATGAGCACGATGAACGGGAGGAGGGTCACGATATTCACGGGACGGAGTTTCCTTCGCACGACCGCGCGGGTAAGCGGCCTGATGGATGGGGGTGGGCACGCCGCCCGCAAAGGCGGCGTCGGCGGAGTCTAAGCGAGTCCGCGCCTAAGGAACAACGCTCAGCATGGCACCGCAGTTCCTGACGGGTCGACTATCCGCGCCGTTGTCCTTCGGCCGCGGCGCCGTCCCGCCGATATCACGTCCCGAACAGGTCCTGCTGTCCCTTTCCGCCCGTCTGCCGCGGGGGCACCAGGCCGAGGTGCGCCCATGCGGCGGGCGTCGCGACGCGGCCCCGCGGGGTGCGGGCGAGCAGGCCCTCCCGCACCAGGAAGGGCTCCGCCACCTCCTCGACCGTCTCGCGCTCCTCCCCCACGGCGACCGCGAGGGTCGACAGGCCGACGGGGCCGCCGCCGAACAGCTTGAGCAGGGCTTCCAGGACCGCGCGGTCGAGGCGGTCCAGGCCGCGTCCGTCGACCTCGTACACCGCGAGGGCCGCGCACGCGATGTCGCGGTCGATCACGCCGTCGGCCTTGACCTGGGCGTAGTCCCGCACGCGGCGCAGCAGACGGTTGGCGATGCGGGGCGTGCCGCGCGAGCGGCCCGCGATCTCGGCGGCGCCGGCCGGGTCGATCTCCACGTCGAGCAGCTGGGCGGAGCGGTGGATGACCCGCTCCAGCTCCGCGGGTTCGTAGAACTCCATGTGCGCGGTGAAGCCGAACCGGTCGCGCAGCGGTGGCGGCAGCAGGCCCGCGCGCGTGGTGGCGCCGACCATGGTGAAGGGCGGCAGTTCGAGCGGGATGGCGGTGGCGCCGGGGCCCTTGCCGACGATGACGTCGACGCGGAAGTCCTCCATCGCCATGTAGAGCATCTCCTCGGCGGGCCGCGACATGCGGTGGATCTCGTCGAGGAAGAGGACCTCGCCCTCCTGGAGGGAGGAGAGGATCGCGGCGAGGTCGCCCGCGTGCTGGATGGCGGGGCCGCTGGTGATGCGGATCGGGGCGCCCATCTCGGCGGCGATGATCATCGAGAGGGTCGTCTTGCCGAGGCCGGGGGCTCCGGAGAGCAGGACGTGGTCGGCGGTGGCCCCACGCGCGCGGGCCGCCCGCAGGACGAGGTCGAGCTGCTCGCGGACCTTCTCCTGGCCGATGAACTCGCCCAGGTCCTTGGGGCGCAGGGCGGCCTCGACGGCCTGGTCCTCGCCGTCGGCCGACGCACCGACGAGCCGCTCGGCCGCCCCGGCGGTGTCGTCGGTCGTGTCGTCCCAGTTCATGCGGTGTGCCTCGCGATGCGGTTCAAGGGGGCCGGCGGATGCGTACGGGAGTGGCTAGCGGGTGCGGTTCAGGGTCTGGAGCGCGGCCTTGAGGAGTCGGCCGACCTGCGGCGTGCCCTCGGTGGCCTCGGCCTGCGGGGTGACGGCGGCGACGGCCTCGTCGGCCTCGCGTGTGGCGTACCCGAGGCCGATGAGCGCGGCGTGCAGCTGGTCGCGCCAGCCGGAGGTGACCGCCGTGCCGATGGCCGGGCCGCCGGTGCCGAGCGGCTCGCCGAGGCGGTCCTTGTACTCCAGGAGCAGTTTCTGGGCGCCCTTCTTGCCGATGCCGGGCACGGCGGTCAGCGCCTTCTCGTCGCCGGTGGCGACCGCGCGGCGCAGGGCGTCGGGGCTGTGCACGGCGAGCATGGCCTGGGCCAGGCGGGGGCCGACGCCGCTCGCGGTCTGCAGCAGCTCGAAGGTCTGGCGCTCGTCGTCGTCCGCGAAGCCGTACAGGGTCAGGGAGTCCTCTCGTACGACCAGAGAGGTGGCGAGCTTGGCCTGCTGGCCGACGCGGAGCGTGGAGAGGGTGTTGGGCGCGCACTGGACGGTCATGCCGATGCCGCCGACCTCGACCACCGCGGCATCGGGGGCGAGGGCGGCGACGGGGCCGCTCACGAAGGCGATCATGCGGTACGGCCTTTCTGGGCTGTGGGGGTTCTCGACGTGTGCGGGGCCGCGGCTTGCTGGAGGCGGTTTCGCGCGACGGCCTGCTGGAGACGGTTCTGCGCGGGGGCGCGCCAGATGTGGCAGATGGCCAGGGCCAGGGCGTCCGCGGCGTCGGCGGGCTTGGGTGGTGCGTCGAGCCGCAGGAGGCGAGTGACCATGGCGCCCACCTGGGCCTTGTCGGCGCGGCCGCTGCCGGTGACGGCGGCCTTGACCTCGCTGGGGGTGTGCAGGGCGACGGGGATGCCGCGGCGCGAGGCGCAGAGCATGGCGACGGCGCTGGCCTGGGCGGTGCCCATGACCGTGCGGACGTTGTGCTGGCTGAACACCCGCTCCACGGCGAGGACTTCGGGGCTGTACTCGTCGAGCCACCGCTCGATGCCCTGCTCGATGGCGACGAGGCGGTGGCCCAACTCCGCGTCGGCGGGCGTGCGTACGACCCCGACGGCGCGCATGGTCAGGGGGCGACCGGCGACTCCGTCGACGACCCCCACACCGCACCGGGTCAGCCCCGGGTCCACGCCCAGCACCCGCACGACAGCCCCCACTTCTCCGCTCACCTGTTTGTGCAGGCTATCGGCTCGCACTGACAACGCGACGGGCCGGCGGGGAGCGTGTCCCTGCCGGCCCGTCGGTGAAGCGCGTCACTCCGTCGGCGAAGGCGCGGCTCAGGCGTCCACCTGGGCCATGACCTCGTCGGAGACGTCGAAGTTGGCGAAGACGTTCTGCACGTCGTCGCTGTCCTCCAGGGCGTCGATCAGCTTGAAGATCTTCCGGGCGCCGTCTTCGTCCAGCTCGACCTGCATGGTCGGGACGAAGTTGGCGTCGGCCGAGTCGTATTCGATGCCGGCCTCCTGGAGCGCGGTGCGGACCGCGACCATGTCGGTGGCCTCGCTGAGCACCTCGAAGCTTTCGCCGAGGTCGTTGACCTCTTCGGCACCGGCGTCCAGGACCGCGCCGAGCACGTCGTCCTCGCTCAGCCCGCCCTCACCCTTGGGGACGATGACGACGCCCTTGCGGTTGAAGAGGTACGAGACGGAGCCCGGGTCGGCCATCGAGCCGCCGTTGCGCGTCATAGCGACGCGTACGTCGGACGCGGCGCGGTTGCGGTTGTCGGTGAGGCACTCGATGAGCACCGCGACGCCGTTCGGGCCGTAACCCTCGTACATGATCGTCTCGTACTCGGCGCCGCCGGCTTCGAGACCGGCGCCGCGCTTGACCGCGGAGTCGATGTTCTTGTTGGGGACCGAGCTCTTCTTGGCCTTCTGGATGGCGTCGAAGAGGGTCGGGTTACCGGACACGTCGGCGCCGCCCGTGCGGGCCGCGACCTCGATGTTCTTGATCATTTTCGCGAAGAGCTTGCCGCGCTTGGCGTCGATCACGGCCTTCTTGTGCTTCGTCGTAGCCCATTTAGAGTGGCCGGACATCTGCCTGTCTCCTTCGCGTTACCCAACAACCAGTAAGAACTCTCCCAGACCTTAAGGCCCCGGGGGGATCCCGGGAGATCCTACTAGGATCCCGCGCGCGGGTTACCCCCGTGCCATCTCCACGAAGAGCGCGTGGATCCGGTGGTCGCCCGTCAGCTCGGGGTGGAACGACGTGGCGAGCGCGTTGCCCTGGCGCACGGCGACGATGTGACCCTCGTGCTCGGCGAGCACCTCGACCTCGGCGCCGATCGACTCCACCCAGGGAGCGCGGATGAAGACGCCCTCGACGGGGGCGCCCTCGACGCCCTTGACGTCGACGGCCGCCTCGAACGACTCGTTCTGCCGTCCGAACGCGTTGCGCCGCACGATCATGTCGATGCCGCCCACCGTCTCCTGGCCCGAGCGCGGGTCGAGGATCTTGTCGGCGAGCATGATCATGCCCGCGCAGCTGCCGTAGACCGGCAGACCGTCCCGCACGCGCGCGCGGAGGGGCTCCATCAGGCCGAAGAGGGTGGCCAGCTTGGAGATGGTGGTGGACTCGCCGCCGGGGATGACCAGGCCGTCGACCTCGGCGAGCTCCTCGGGGCGCCGGACCGGCCTGGCCAGGGCGTCCGCCGAGGCCAGGGCGATCAGGTGCTCCCGTACGTCCCCCTGAAGGGCGAGGACGCCCACTACGGGAGTGGTCATTACCAGCCTCGGTTCGCGTA
Organism: Streptomyces sp. NPDC003379; assembly: GCF_053589195.1. Taxonomy (NCBI): domain Bacteria; kingdom Bacillati; phylum Actinomycetota; class Actinomycetes; order Kitasatosporales; family Streptomycetaceae; genus Streptomyces; species Streptomyces sp. NPDC003379. The sequence continues at coordinate 11,169 of NZ_JBSFRK010000032.1, forward strand.
GCGCTCGGTCTCGGGCAGGGTGTCGCAGTTGATGCCGACCATGGCCTCACCGAGGTTGCGGGAGGCGTCCGCGATGATCTTCGGGTCGTCGTAGAAGGTGGTGGCCTTCACGATGGCGGCGGCGCGCTTGGCCGGGTCGCCGGACTTGAAGATGCCGGAGCCGACGAAGACGCCCTCGGCGCCGAGCTGGCGCATCAGGGCGGCGTCGGCCGGGGTGGCGACGCCACCGGCGGAGAAGAGCACGACCGGCAGCTTGCCCAGCTCGGCGGTCTCCTTGACCAGCTCGTAGGGGGCGCGGAGATCCTTGGCGGCGGCGTACAGCTCGTTGTTGTCGTAGCCGCGCAGCCTGGCTATCTCGTTCTTGATCTGGCGCAGGTGGCGGACGGCCTCCACGACGTTGCCGGTGCCGGCCTCGCCCTTGGAGCGGATCATGGCCGCGCCCTCGGCGATGCGGCGCAGGGCCTCGCCCAGGTTGGTGGCGCCGCACACGAACGGGGTCGTGAAGGCGAACTTGTCGCTGTGGTTGACCTCGTCGGCCGGGGTGAGGACCTCGGACTCGTCGATGTAGTCGACACCGAGGGACTGCAGGACCTGGGCCTCGACGAAGTGGCCGATGCGGGACTTGGCCATGACCGGGATCGAGACGGCCTCGATGATCTCTTCGATCATGTTCGGGTCGGACATCCGGGCCACGCCGCCGTCCTTGCGGATGTCGGCGGGCACCCGCTCCAGCGCCATGACGGCGACGGCGCCGGCGTCCTCGGCGATCTTCGCCTGCTCGGCGTTGACGACGTCCATGATCACGCCGCCCTTGAGCTGCTCGGCCATGCCGCGCTTCACGCGGGCGGTGCCGGTCTCGGGCGTCGGGTTGCTGATGGAGGGGGTGCTGGACACGGAGTTGACCTCACTCGCTGAAGAGGATTACTACAGCTCCCAGGAAACGCCCGGCGACCAGGCCACAGCAAGGGCCAATGGATGACCGGTGGCTCATTTTTCCCGGACGCCCCTGGTCAACGCCGTACGAAGTGCGGGTCGGCGCCCCCGCTACCCCGTGGCCCGGTCGGCCAGCGCCACCGGCGGCTCGTCGTCCATCTCGAACGCCATCGGGAACGGCGCGTGCCCCGCGAGGCGGAACCAGCGGACCTTGCGGTGCCTGCGCAGGGCGCGGGCGGCGCGTACGGAGTCGTTGTGGAAGCGCCGGGCCATCGGCACCCGGCGTACGGCCGCGGCCAGCTCGGTCGCCGCCTCGTCCCCGCCCGGGGCCTCGCGCACCGCCTCGACCTGCTGGATCTCGCCGAAGATCGCCCGCAGCGCCTGGCTCAGCTCGCTCTCGGCGACCTCGCGCTGCTCCTCCTCCGCCTGCCGGGCCGCGTGCGCCGCCTCGTAGAGCACGATCGAGGCGGCGGGATCGAGCACTCCGGAGGTGGCCAGCTCCTGGGCGACCGAGGCGCGGCGCAGCAGCTGCGCGTCGAGGGCGGCGCGGGCGGCGTCGATCCGCGCGTGCAGCCGGTCGAGCCGCCCCGCGGTCCAGCTCAGGTAGAGGCCTACCGCGAAGAGGACTACCGCGATCCAGATCAAAGTGGAGGTCACGGGCCCAAAGGCTAGTCCCCTCGGGATGTCCGGCTCACCGCCGGGCGGCCCAAGGAGCCAGGGGGTCAGCCGCGGGCCAGCCCGAACCGCGCCCGCAGCCCCACCCGTTCGTCCTCCGCGACCGACGCCGCGCCGTCCGTCACCGTCTCGTACACCGCGAGGATGTCCGCGCCGACGGTCGACCAGTCGAAGCGCCGCACATGCGCGCTGCCGCGCTGCCGCAGGCCCTCTCGGCGCTCGGGGTCGGCGAGGAGGCGCACCGCGGCCTTGGCGAGGGAGTCCGCGTCCTCGTTGCCGAACAGGTCGCCCGCCGCGCCCTGGTCGAGGACCTGCGCGAAGGCGTCCAGGTCGCTGGCGAGCACGGGCGCGCCCGCGGACATGGCCTCGACCAGGATGATCCCGAAGCTCTCGCCGCCGGTGTTCGGCGCGACGTACACGTCGACGCTGCGCAGCAGCCGCGCCTTGTCCTCGTCGCTGACCATGCCGAGGAACTCCACCCGGGAGCGCAGCTCCGCGGGGAGCGAGGCCACCGCCTCCTCCTCGTCGCCGCGCCCGGCGACCAGGAGGCGCGCGTCGGGCCGCTCGGCGAAGATCTGCGGCAGTGCCTTCATCAGGACCGGGAGTCCCTTGCGGGGTTCGTCGATGCGGCCGATGAAGCCGATGGTCTGCCCCTGCCACTCGGGCTCGGGTTCGGCCTTGGCGAAGAAGTCGACGTCGACGCCGTTGGGGATGACGACCGCGTCGCCGCCCAGGTGCTCCACGAAGGTGCGGCGCGCGTACTCGCTCACGGCGATGCGCGCGCTGATCTTCTCCAGGGCGGGCTGGAGGATCGGATACGCGGCGATCATGGCCCGGGAGCGCGGGTTGGACGTGTGGAACGTCGCGACGATCGGGCCCTGCGCCGCCCAGCACGCGAGCAGCCCGAGCGACGGCGACGTCGGCTCGTGGATGTGGATGACGTCGAACGTGCCGTCGTGCAGCCAGCGGCGCACCCGCGCGGCCGACAGGAAGCCGAAGTTGAGCCGCGCGACCGAGCCGTTGTACGGCACCGGGACGGCGCGGCCCGCCGAGACGACGTACGGCGGCAGCGGGGTCTCGTCGTCGGCCGGGGCCAGGACGGACACCTCGTGCCCGAGGCGGATCAGATGCTCCGCCAGATCGCGGATGTGGAACTGGACGCCGCCCGGCACGTCCCACGAGTACGGGCAGACGATGCCGATCCTCACGACGGCTCCCGTGCCGGAGCCGCGTCGGGGCGGGGCTCCAGGTCGGCGAGCCACAGTCGCTGCAGCATGTGCCAGTCCTCCGGGTGGTCGGCGATACCGGTGGCGAAGGCGTCTGCCAGCGCCTGCGTCATGACAGACGTCTTCTCGGGCCGGGTACCTGTCTCGGGGACGTCGACGGGCGGGTGGATCCGGCCCTTCATCAGGGGCCCGTCGTACCAGAGCGTCACGGGCAGCAGGAGCGCGCCGGTCTGCTGGGCCAGCATCGCGGGTCCGGCGGGCATCCGGGCGGTGTCTCCGAAGAACTTCACCTCGACGCCGGAGGCCGACAGATCGCGGTCCGCGACGAGGCAGATAAGGCCGCCGGCGCGCAGCCGCCGGGCCAGCGTGCCGAAGGCGGAGCCCCCGGTGTGGGGCAGGACCTCCATGCCGAGGCTCTCGCGGTAGGCGACGAAGCGGTCGTAGAGCGTCTCGGGCTTGAGGCGCTCGGCGACGGTCGTGAAGGGGGTCTCCAGCTTGGTGGTGACCCAGGCGCCCGCGAGGTCCCAGTTGCCCAGGTGCGGCAGGGCGATGATCACGCCCTTGCCGGTGGCGAGCCCGTCGGTGAGGTGGTGGACGTCCTTGACGTCGAGGCCGTCCTTGATGCGCTCCCGGCTCCAGGACGGCAGCCGGAAGGACTCCATCCAGTAGCGCAGGTACGAGCGCATGCCCGCCCGGGAGAGCTCGGCGAGCCTCTCCGGGGTGGCGTCGGGCACCACGCGCGCGAGGTTCGACTCCAGGCGCAGCACGCCCTTGCCGCGGCGCTTCCAGACCGTGTCGGCGATGGTCCGGCCGAGCCGCTCGGCGACCGGCTCCGGGAGCTTCTTGACGGTGCTCCAGCCGAGGCCGTACAGCGCGTCGGTGAGTCGGTCCTTCACTGCGCGGCCTCACTCTCCTGGCCCGGGGCGCCCGTGGCGGCGTCCGCCTCCGCGGACTCGCGGCGCACGGTCACGACCCGCTGGACGAGGGTGACCATGCTGCCGACCGCGACGATCCACAGGGCGATGGGCAGCAGGATCTGGATGCCCGGGACGCCGAAGGTGTGGAGCCCGGCGAGGCCCGCTGCGACCAGCGTGATCACCAGGCGCTCGGCGCGCTCCACCAGGCCGTTGACGGCGACCGGCAGGCCGATCGCCTCGCCGCGCGCCTTCGTGTACGAGACCACCTGGCCGCTCGCCAGACAGAAGATGGAGACGGCGCAGAGGATGTTGTCGTCGCCGGACCCGGCGTACCAGAGGGCGAGGCCCCCGAAGATCGCGCTGTCGGCCACCCGGTCGAGCGTCGAGTCGAGGAAGGCGCCCCAGCGGCTGGAGCGGCCGAGCTGGCGGGCCATGTTGCCGTCGACGAGGTCCGAGAACACGAACAGGGTGATGACGACCGTGCCCCAGAAGAACTCGCCACGGGGAAAGAAGACCAGCGCTCCCACCACCACACCGGCCGTGCCGATGAAGGTGACCGCGTCGGGGCTGACCCCGCGGCGGATGAGAAACGCGGCGAACGGTGTGAGGACACGCGTGAAGAATGCACGCGCGTACTTGTTCAGCATGGCCTTCCCGAGGGGTCGGTGCGCCGCGTGGCCCCGTTGGCCACCGACTGGGCCATCGTAGTCACGCCCTTGACGGACCGGCTCGCCCCCTCACGATCGCGTACGACGTATGGACGCACCGTGACGCGAGTGGAAAGCTCGAAAGCACCACGGGCGCCGTCGGAGCCGCCCCGCACTGGGCCCCGCGCGTCCGCGAGCAGCCAGCATCCCCGAGGGGGCTGAGCCTCCTCAACCGTGCACGTGACCGGGAGGCAAGGCATGGGCGACAAGGCGAACGCACACCCCGGAGCCGCCGGCAGGGCAGCGACGGCCGACCACCCCGCGTCCGTACGGAATGTGGTGCTGGTCGGCCACAGCGGATCCGGCAAGACGACTCTGGTGGAGGCCCTCGCCCTGACCGCGGGGGCGGTGAACCGGGCGGGCCGGGTGGAGGACGGCACCGCCGTCTCCGACTACGACGAGATCGAGCACCGGCAGCAGCGCTCGGTGCAGCTGTCCCTGGTGCCCGTCGAATGGGACGGCATCAAGGTCAATCTTCTGGACACCCCTGGGTACGCCGACTTCGTCGGCGAGCTGAGGGCCGGTCTGCGCGCCGCGGACGCGGCCCTCTTCGTCGTCTCGGCGGCGGAGGGCACCGAGGGCATCACCGGCGCGACCCGCATGGTGTGGGACGAGTGCGCGGCGGTCGGCATGCCGCGCGCCATCGTGGTCACGCATCTGGAGTCGGCCCGCGCGGACTTCGCCGGGATGACGCGGAACTGCGCCGAGGCGTTCGGCGCCGACGACCCGGACGCCGTACTGCCGCTGTACCTGCCGCTCCACGGCGAGCAGGGCCCGGACGGGCACGCGCCGGTGACCGGCCTGATCGGGCTGCTCTCGCAGCGGATCTACGACTACGCCTCCGGCGAGCGCAAGGAGTCGGAGCCGGGCGACGACCAGCTGCCGCTGATCGAGGAGGCGCGCGACAAACTCATCGAGGGAATCATCGCCGAGAGCGAGGACGAGTCCCTCATGGACCGCTATCTCGGCGGCGAGGACATCGACTACAAGACGCTCGTGGACGACCTGGAGCGGGCCGTGGCGCGTGGCATCTTCCACCCCGTGCTCGCCGCCGCGCCGGCCGCGGAGGGCGCCCGCCAGGGCATCGGCACGGTGGAGCTCCTGGAGCTGATCACGGGTGGCTTCCCGACCCCGCTGGAGCACCCCGCACCGGCCGTGACCACGCCGGGCGGCACGGCGCGCCCCACGCCGGCCTGTGACCCGGCGGGCCCGCTGGTCGCCGAGGTCGTGAAGACCGCCTCCGACCCGTACGTCGGCCGGATCTCGCTCGTACGCGTCTTCTCCGGCACCCTGCGCCCCGACGAGACGGTGCACGTCTCCGGGCACGGCCTGGCCGACCGCGGCCACGAGGACCACGACGTCGACGAGCGCGTCGGCGCGCTCTCCGCCCCCTTCGGCAAACAGCAGCGCACCCTCACCCGGTGCGTCGCGGGAGACATGGCGTGCGTGGCCAAGCTGCACCGCGCCGAGACGGGCGACACGCTGTCGAGCAGGGACGACCCGCTCGTGATGGAGCCCTGGGACATGCCGGACCCGCTCCTGCCGCTCGCCATCCAGGCACACAGCAAGGCGGACGAGGACAAGCTCTCGCAGGGCCTCTCGCGTCTGGTGGCCGAGGACCCCACCATGCGCCTGGAGCAGAACCAGGACACCCACCAGGTGGTCCTGTGGTGTCTGGGCGAGGCGCACGCCGACGTGGCCCTGGAGCGGCTGCGCAGCCGGTACGGCGTGCAGGTCGACGTCGTGCCGCACCGCGTCTCCCTACGGGAGACGTTCGCGGACAGGTCGGCGGGGCGCGGGCGCCATGTGAAGCAGTCCGGCGGGCACGGCCAGTACGCGATCTGCGAGATCGAGGTGGAGCCGCTGCCCGGCGGGAGCGGCATCGAGTTCGTCGACAAGGTGGTCGGCGGCGCGGTCCCGCGGCAGTTCATCCCGTCCGTGGAGAAGGGCGTACGGGCGCAGGCGGCGAGGGGCGTCGCCGCCGGGCACGCGCTCATCGACGTACGCGTCACGCTGCTCGACGGCAAGGCGCACTCGGTGGACTCCTCCGACGCCGCGTTCCAGACGGCGGGCGCGCTCGCGCTGCGCGAGGCGGCGGCCGGGGCGAGGATCCATCTGCTCGAACCGGTGGCCGAAGTGCGGGTACTGGTCGGTGACGACCACGTCGGCGCGGTGATGAGCGATCTGTCGGGCCGTCGCGGCCGGGTGGTCGGCACCGAGCAGGCACCCGGCGGTCGCACGCTCGTACGAGCTGAGGTCCCCGAGATCGAGATCGGCCGATACGCGGTGGATCTGCGCTCCCTCTCCCAGGGCACGGGACGCTTCAGCCGTACGTACGCCCGCCATGAGCCGATGCCCCCGCAGCTGTCGGAGCGGATCCGCGAACAGGCGCGGGGCTCCTCATAGTTGAACGGGTGAGCGACGGCCGCCCGTCCCGGCTCATCCGGGCGGGCGGCATTCCGGCGCCCCCTGCCGGATGTCGGTGCGCCCGGATACGCTGATGACCTGATCAACGGATGCGCCGGACGGCAACAGGTGTGCCGGACAGGGAAGTCGGGAAGAGCCGCAGCAGCGAAGGCGTCGCGGCGAGGGGGCGGCAGTGGCGGACGATGGATTCGACTTCAGGCCCGGGGCCCAGGTGCCGCTCTCGGGCGCCGCGGGACAGACGGCGGCGACGCACGCCCTGGCCTCGGCGGCGTATCGCGACGGAGACGTCGACGAGATCCTGAAGGCCAACAACGAATGGCACAAGTCCGTGGTGAAGCCCGGCCTCTGGTCGCTGTTCAAGCCGAGCCTGGGTGAGGCGTTCGCGCGGACCGTGCAGGTGCGGATGCTCGGCGGCGGCCGCAAGCCGCTCATCCAGTCCTTCGGGACGGAGCCGCAGTCGGTGGTGGAGCACTGCCTCGCGGCGAACCGCATCCGCAAGGAGCGCGACAGCTGGCTGACGGCCGTGATGGTCCTGTGCGGGGTGCTCTTCCTGCCCGGCCTGTTCGTGTGGCTGCTCGTCTTCACCATCAGGCGGCAGGTCGCCAAGAACGAGAATAAGCGCGCGGGCGCGCTGGCCACGGCCGTCCTGGTCGCCATGGGCGTGCTGGCCGCCGTCGCCCTCCTCAAGCTGCCGTTCGACGGCTTCTGGGCGTGGTATCTGCGCGCGGCGATCGTGCTGCCCGTGGTGGGCTGGTTCTGGTCGAAGCAGATCGCCGAGCGCACCGCCAGAGACATGCGCGAGCGCTGGTCGAGCCTGCTCTCGGGCGGCGGCATCGGCGCCAAGATCCCGGAGGCGGTGCCCGGCAGCCCCGGCGAGACGGCCGCCGAGCGGCTCCGCCAGGGCCTGGCCAGGCTCTCCGCCGAGCAGCGGAGCAACTCCGTCTTCTACGCCGGGCCCAAGGGCATATTGGGCATGGGCACGCGCTGGGGCAGCTGGCAGCTGGCCGAGGAGCTGGTGCCCGCCGAGGACGGCAAGGAGATCCACCCCTTCCGCAGCTGGGACGTCATACGGGCGGTGCACGACCAGCTCCGCATGCTGGAGCGCGGCCCCCTGCACACCGGCGGCTTCCCCACCCCGTCGATAAACCACTGGATCGTCTCCCCGATCGGGGAGAACGCCAAGGCGGTGGCCCGCCCCACCGGCACGGACGTCGAGGCCTTCCAGGTCCGCGGCCACGAGATACAGCGGATCTGCAACGAACAGCAGTTCGGCAGCGGCGACCGGCACTACCTGGGCGTGCAGTTCACGCTCTGGGACGGCCAGCTGGTCATCACGATGCTGATCACCGTGACCGTGCTGCACGAGACGCTGCGCATCGAGGTCACCGGCCACGCCCTCGGACCGGTGCACCCCCTGTTCACCACCAAGCCCGAGCCCAAGACGAAGACGGTCGCCAAGCCCATCAAGTTCTGGGAGACCGTCGACCGCAATCTGCCGCTGATCGACGCCGACGAGGTGGTGCGCCTCGCGGTCCGCGCGCCCTTCACGTGGTATCCGCCGCTCCTGGACCACCTCGGCGGCAAGCTGGTCCTGCCCGAGCCCTTCGGCCTGCGGCACGCCTGGGCCGACAAGCCGTGGCGGCACCGCTTCATGGCCGACGACGCGCTGCGCGCCGCCACGCCCGTGCTGCGCGTGGTGCACTCGGCGGCGATCAAGGTCCTCGCGGAGAACGGCGTGAACACCGAGAAGTTCGGCAACCGCTCCGGCTTCCTCAGCGGGGCGATCCAGGACCCGATGCCGAGGCAGGCGGACGTGTACAACGCGTAGGGAGCCCGCGGCCCGGCAGTGCTGGAGGGCCGCGGGCCGACAGCGCTAAAGGGTGACGGGCCAGGCGTCCGCGAGCATCTTGCGGGTGTCGGCGAGCAGCTGCGGCAGCACCTTCGTGTGCCCCACGACCGGCATGAAGTTGGTGTCGCCTCCCCAGCGCGGTACGACGTGCTGGTGCAGGTGCGCCGCGATGCCGGCGCCCGCGACGGCGCCCTGGTTCATGCCGATGTTGAAGCCGTGCGCGCCGGACGCGGTACGCAGGGCCGTCACCGCCTGCTTGGTGAGCTCGCCCAGTTCGGCGGTCTCGGGGCCGGTCAGGTCGGTGTAGTCGGCGACGTGGCGGTAGGGGACGACCATCAAGTGGCCGCCGTTGTACGGGTAGAGGTTCAGGACCGCGTACACGTGCTCGCCGCGCGCGATCACCAGGCCGTCCTCGTCGGACTTGGCCGGGATGGAGCAGAAGGGGCAGCCGTCGTCGGCCCCCGGGCCCGTGGGCTTGTTCTCGCCCTGGATGTACGCCATCCGGTGGGGCGTCCACAGGCGCTGGAACGCGTCCTGCGTACCCACTCCGATCTGCTGCTCCGGCTCACTCGTCATGAGGTGCAGCATATGACTTCGCCCGTTCGGAGCGTGCCGGTGGGGCGGATCCGCCGGGCCCGGACGGCGAGAGGCCCCCGGGACGCCGCCCCGGGGGCCTCATGAGGCCGCGGCTCAGACCTGAGCGCGGTCCTCGACAGCCTTGGTGATCTTGGCGAGGGCCTCGTCGACCGGGATGCCGTTCTCCTGCGAGCCGTCGCGGTAGCGGAAGGAGACGGCGCCATTGGCCATGTCCTCGTCGCCCGCGATGATCATGAACGGCACCTTGCTCCGCTGAGCGTTCCTGATCTTCTTCTGCATGCGGTCCGACGAGGCGTCCACCTCGACCCGCAGCCCCCGCTCCTTCGCCTTGGCGGCGAACTCCTGGAGGTAGGGCACGTGCGCGTCGCCGATCGGGATGCCGGTCGCCTGCACGGGGGCCAACCACACCGGGAAGGCGCCCGCGTAGTGCTCGAGGAGCACCGCGAAGAACCGCTCGATGGAGCCGAAGAGCGCCCGGTGGATCATGACGGGCTGCTGCTTCGTGCCGTCGGAGGCGGTGTACTCCAGGCCGAACCGCTTCGGCTGCTGGAAGTCGACCTGGATGGTCGACATCTGCCAGGAACGGCCGATCGCGTCCTTGACCTGCACGGAGATCTTCGGACCGTAGTACGCGGCGCCGCCCGGGTCCGCGACGAGCGGGAGGTCCTGCTTGGCGGCCGCCTGGCGCAGCGCCTCGGTGGCCTCCTCCCACTCTGCGTCCTCGCCGATGAACTTGTCCGACTCGGGGTCGCGGGTGGACAGCTCCAGCTCGAACTGGTTCAGGCCGTAGTCGCGCAGCAGATCGAGGACGAAGGTGAGGAGCGAGTCGAGCTCGCCCGCCATCTGCTCCTTGGTGCAGTAGATGTGCGAGTCGTCCTGGGTGAAGCCGCGCGAGCGGGTCAGGCCGTGCACGACGCCCGACTTCTCGTAGCGGTAGACCGTGCCGAACTCGAAGAGCCGCAGGGGCAGTTCGCGGTAGGAGCGGCCGCGCGCCTTGAAGATGAGGTTGTGCATCGGGCAGTTCATCGCCTTGAGGCGGTAGTTCTGCTCGTCGAACTCGATGGCCGGGAACATGCCGTCCGAGTAGTTCGGCAGGTGCCCGGAGATCTCGAAGAGGCGCTCCTTGGAGATGTGCGGCGTGTTCACGAACTCGTAGCCCGTGTCCTCGTGCCGCTTGCGGGAGTAGGTCTCCATCTCCTTGCGGATCACGCCGCCCTTGGGGTGGAAGACCGCGAGGCCCGGGCCCAGCTCCTCCGGGAAGGAGAAGAGGTCCAGCTCGGAACCGAGCTTGCGGTGGTCGCGCTTCTCGGCCTCGGCGAGGAACTCCAGGTGCGCCTTCAGCTCGTCCTTCGAGGGCCAGGCGGTGCCGTAGATGCGCTGGAGCTGCGGGTTCTTCTCGCTGCCGCGCCAGTAGGCGGCGGCGGAGCGCATCAGCTTGAACGCGGGGATGTTCCGGGTGGTGGGCAGGTGCGGACCGCGGCAGAGGTCCTTCCAGCACAGGTCGCCGGTCTTCGCGTCGAGGTTGTCGTAGATGGTCAGCTCGCCGGAGCCGACCTCGGCGTCGGCGCCGTCGGCGGCCTGCGCGGCGTTGCCCTTGAGGCCGATGAGCTCCAGCTTGTACGGCTCGTCGGCGAGCTCGACGCGAGCGTCGTCGTCCGTGGTGACGCGGCGCGAGAAGCGCTGGCCCCGCTTCTGGATCTCCTGCATCTTCTTCTCGACGCGCTTGAGGTCCTCGGGGGTGAACGGCTCGGCGACGTCGAAGTCGTAGTAGAAGCCGTCCCGGATGGGCGGGCCGATGCCCAGCTTGGCCTCGGGGAAGAGCTCCTGCACGGCCTGCGCCATGACGTGCGCGGTCGAGTGGCGCAGGATGTTCAGGCCGTCCTCGGAGGACATCTCGACGGGCTCGATCTCGTCGCCCTCGCCGACGGCGTACGCCAGATCCTTCAGCTCGCCGGCCACGCGGGCGGCGACGACGGTGCGCTCACCGGGGAAGAGCTCGGCGGCCGTAGTGCCCGTCGTCACCACGCGCTCTTCCCGCTCGGAATCGCGTTGGATGATCACACGGACGTCAGACACCGGTCTCTCCTTGCAGAAGGGGGGTGCGGCGCTTTCTGATGCGCGCGCACTAGGGATCGTACCGAGCCGGGGGCTCCCGCCGCGAAACGGTTGTTCCCGACCACCCGGAAGCGGCCCCTCCGTCCGGCCGCCCGCTCAGTCGGTCCCGCACGCCTCCTCGAAGAAGCCGATGTTCTCCTGGAGCGACTTCATGAGCCGGTCCCTGTCCGCCTCGTCCACCTGCACCGGGACCACCCCGGTCGCCCCGGTGAGCCTGCGGAAGCCGCCCCGGCTCTCCAGGCGCCCGTGCACCCGGATCGGCAGCCCGATTAGGTGCGCGTGGCCCGCGACGCGGTACGACTCCTCGTCCAGGACCATCCGGACGTGCGGGACCTCCGGCCCGGCGATCACCCGGAGCCGCACCGCGCCCGCCCCGCGCGTCGAGGAGCGGCGCATCCGCACCACGGTCCCGGTGATCCGCACCGGCACCGACGGCTCGTCGCGCAGATAGCGGGCGCCCGCCTCGCGCAGCACGGTCAGGTCGCCGGGCGAGAACTCGACGGGCCCGGCGTGCGCCGCGCACCCCTCGGGCACCCCCGCGACGGGCGCCCACTCCACGGCGATACGCGCCCCTTCCGTGCCTCGCACCAGGGCCACGATCGCCTCGGTCAGCTCATGGCTGACGCCCGCCCGGACGGCGCCGTCGAAGGCGTCCATGCCGCCGGTGGCCCGCTGGTAGTCGACGGCCTCCCGGGCCGCGCACAGCGCCTGGTGCAGCCGGACGGCGAGCGGCCGCCCTGTCCTGACGGGCACGAACGCGGTCAGCCGCCGTCCACCTGGCGCGGGCCCCACCAGAACGTCCTCCAGGGCCGCGGCGGCGGGCCCGCGGTGCCGCGCCCCGTAGTACCCGGCGCGGCCGCGCGCGGCGAGCGCCCCCGCGAGGAGCATCTGCCGGGCCGCGGAGCGCAGTTGCTCCTCCACCGGCCAGGACGCCGCCCCGGCGGGCCCCATCGGCACATCGCGCCACCAGCGGATCTCGTCGCTGGGCACGGTGAGCCCGACGAGCACGTCGCGGGCGGCCGGCGAGGCGCTGCGGGCGAGCGCGACGAGGGCCTCGCCGATCAGGTCGTCGCAGTCGGGGAAGGCCCGGCTCTCCGGTACGAGGAGGCTGGTGCCCCTGCCGACGGGCTCCGGGGGCGTCCAGCGGGCGTAGCGGCCCGGGGCTCCGCCGCGCCGCTGCCAGCCGTGCCGGGCGAGCAGCGCGCCGAGCACCGCGGGGTCGACCGTGCCGGGTTCGGGTGGCCGCGCCCACGGGTCCGCGGCCGGGGCCGGGCGCGGAACGGGGCGCGGGGCGGGGTGCGGGCGGACGGGAGGCAGGGGCTCTTCGTGGGGGCGGTGCATCAGGGTCTCCCTCCCGTCCCGACCCGCGTCATGATCTCGCAGAGCGCGCGGTCGTCGAAGATCCGCGTGGTCGGGACGCGCACGGTGGTCCTGCGCCGGCCGGTCACCGGGTGTCCGGCCAGATTGGTCCAGTAGCAGCAGTGGCGCAGATCGAGCCCGTCGTGACCGGCGCGCAGCCAGTCGTCCCGCGACCGGGGCACGAGCATCACGACCAGGATCTTGTGGACCGAGACCGGCGTGCGGGCGAGCTTCTCCAGGTGCGCGTTGTCGAGCGCGAAGGAGAAGGCGGGCCCCGCCGGGTTCGGCGGTATTTGGTACGTGCACTTCAGCTGCACCTTGATGGTGACCTCGTCGTCGACCGTGTGGCCGGGGGCGCTGTGGCTGACGTGCCAGTCGATGCCGTTGTCCGGGAAGGGCTGGGAGAGCGAGCACCCCGCGGCCGCCGCGACGGCGTGCAGATAGCCCACCTGGAGGGTCTCCATACAGGCGGTGGTGGCGAGTGTGCCGCGCGGCGGTGCGATCCGCTCGGGCAGCAGCCCACCCTGTTCGGGCTGCGCGAGCGCCATGTCCAACGAGCCTTCCGTACCCGGTGCTTCCCCGCTCGGGCCGTCGATGCCAGGGCCCCGTACCTCTGTTGTCTCCGGGCCGCGTACAGCGCAAACGGCCCGGGTATCACCAGCGTGGGCAGGGGACCGACGTCAACTGCCGGAGCTGATCGAGGAGTTGCACCCCATGACGTGCTGGTACGAGGGGCCCTTGGCCGCATTCGACACGGAGACCACGGGCGTCGACGTCGAGACCGACCGGATCGTGTCGGCCGCCGTCGTCGTCCAGCAGGGCGCGGGAACCCGACCGCGCATCACCCGCTGGCTGGTGAACCCGGGCGTTCCGGTGCCCGAAGCAGCCACGGACGTACACGGACTGACGGAGGAACACCTTCAGCGCAACGGCCGCTGGCCCGCGCCGGTGATGGAGGAGATAGCACGGGATCTGGCCGAGCAGGGCGCGGCGGGACGGCCGATCGTCGTCATGAACGCGCCGTTCGACCTGACCGTCCTGGACCGGGAGCTGCGCAGGCACCGCGCCTCGTCGCTGGCCCGCTACATGGAGGGCTCGTCCCTCTGTGTGATCGACCCGCGGGTCCTCGACAAGCAGCTCGACCGCTACCGCAAGGGCCGCCGCACGCTCACCGATCTGTGCGCGCACTACGAGGTGGAGCTGGCCGAGGCCCACGACGCGGCGGCGGACGCGCAGGCCGCCCTCGATGTCGTACGCGCGGTGGGGCGCCGTTTCGCCGCCCGCCTGGAGCGGCTCTCGCCGGCCGAGCTGCATACGTTGCAGGCCGTCTGGCACGCGGCGCAGGCGCGCGGTCTGCAGGCGTGGTTCGCCAAGAGCGGTTCGCCGGAGGCCGTGGATCCGGCGTGGCCGCTGCGTCCCGAATACCGGGCGGCGGCCTGAGCGGCCGGACGGGCCGGACGGGCTGCGCGGGGCGCACGGGGCGCACGGGGCGCACGGGGCGCACGGGGCAAGAAAAAACCGGTCCGTCTGCTGACGGACCGGCATTCTCCGGGTGGGCGATACTGGGTTCGAACCAGTGACCTCTTCGGTGTGAACGAAGCGCTCTCCCACTGAGCTAATCGCCCGGGAACGCACTGAACAATACAGGTCCGGGCGCCTTTCCTTCAAACCGCTTCCAGATGCGCCGTAAGACCCCTGCGGCCCGCCCGCATCATCAGGGCGTGGTTGAGCAGGAACACGGGCCTCCCCGGGACGGCGAGGCGTCGCAGCAGCGGTCGCCGCACCTCGACCTCCTGGTCGTAGCGGGCCCGCGTCCCTTCGGGCCCGGCCGTGACCGTCCAGCGCGCCCAGCCGTCCAGGTCGCCCGTCATGCCGATCTCCAGGACCCCGGCGTCGGGGTCGCGGCGCCGCTCGTGCGCGGTGACCAGAAGGTCGTACGGGAGGAAGGACCGGAAGCGGGCGACGCCGCTGCGGCCGTCGGCCGTCGTCACCTCGCGCACCTGGGGCCACCACAGCGGATAGTCCTCGACCCGCTCCAGGGCGGCGTAGGCGTCGGCGGGCGAGCAGGGCAGGTCCCAGAGGCTGCGGAAGCGGTAGTGGCACCAGTTCATGGGACGAGTCTGCCCGGTGGGTCCGGTGTGCACCGGATCTGAGTACGTCCTGAGTATCCGCGCCGATGCCGTGCGACGTGGCGCGGACCACACTCCTCAGCCATGACGAACATTCCGCCACCGGCCGAGGAGCTGCGCCACCTCGACTGGGAGCTGCGCCAACTGGAAGCGCGCAGGACGCAGTTGCTGCAGCGCCGCACCTGGCTGCTCGGTGTCCTGCGCGCGGCGGGCCCGGCCGGGCCACCCCCTCGCCCGGCCGGGCCGCCCGCCCCCGAGGCCGCTCCGCCGAGCGCCCAGAACGTCCTGCTGACGCTGGGCGGCGTGCTGCTGACCATCGCGGCGATCGCCTTCACGGTGGTGAGCTGGGGGCACTTGGGCATCGGTGGACGCAGCGCGGTGCTGGGGGCGGTGACGCTGGCGGCGCTGGGCGCCCCCGCTCTTCTGCTGCGGCGTTCTCTGCGCTCGACGGCGGAGGCGGTGGCGGGCCTGGGGCTCGCACTGACGGTCCTCGACGCGTACGCGCTGCGCCATCTCGCCCTCCCCGACGCGGACACCCTCGGCTATGCGGCGGGCGCCTCGGCGGTCCTCGCCACGCTGTGGGCGGGGTACGGCCTCCTGCTCGGCGAGCTGCGCCTGCCGCTGCCGACGGCGGTGGCCACGGCCCAACTCCCCCTGATCCTCTGGGCGGGGGCCGCGCAGGCGGGCGATCACACGATGACGGCGGCGCTGCTCGTGACGGCGGCGTTCGACACCGCGCTCGCGCTGTGGGCGGCCGCCAGGTCGGTGCGCGTGGTCGCGGCCGTCGGCGGCTGCACGCTCGGCCTCTGGGGCGCGGCGAGCGCCGGCTGGCTCTCCGCGCGGGCGACGGACCCGACGGCGGCGGCACGCGCGGGCGTACTGCTGCTCTTCGCCGCGGTGATCGCCCTGGTGGTGGCGTGGCGGGCGAAGGGGCCGGAGATCGCCACCGGCGCGGCGTGCGCGGGGGGCCTGCTCGCGGTGGCCGCGTCCGGCGGCGTACTCCGGACCACCCTCCCCGCGGCCTGGACCGTCCCCGCCCACCTGGCGTGCGGCATCGCCCTGCTGGCAGCCGCCCGCACCGCACTCCCCCGCCCCGTGCGGCGCGGGATCGCCGGGGCGTCGGTCGTGGTCCAGGCCCTGGCGGTGCTGTGGGCGCTGCCGGTCACGGCCGTAACCCTCCTGGGCCCCCTGCGCTGGACCACCCACCCCTGGACGGGCACCCCGTCCAACATCCGGACCGCCCTGCTCACCGACCTCCCCCTGACACACCCGCTCCTCTCCCCACTGACGCTCGCGACGGTCGCGGCGGTGCTGTGGACGGCGAGCGGGTGGCTCGCCACGACGGGCGCCTCTCTCAGCCCGGCAGGCCGGAACGCCGCCCGGTACGGCGCGGCAGTCCTCGCCTGGTGTGCCGCCGTCGCTCTGCCCGCCGCGCTTCGGCTTCCGTACGTCGTCGGGCTGTCGGCCCAGGTCCTGGTGATCGTGGCTCTGCTGGCCGTGGCTGCCCGTGTCGCGTCGGCCGTCCCGGCCCTGGTGGCCTCGGCCTTGGCCCTGGTGTCCTCGGTGAGCGTCGCGTTCCTCTCCCTGACGGCCGAGACAGCGACTCTCGCCACTCTCGGGGCGCTCACCGTTCTGTTCGTGGCCGCCTGCGTCCAGATGGCCGGCCTGCCGGGTCGGGCGGGCGCCCTCGTGGCCTGCGGGGGCCTCGCCCATGCCACCGCGCTCGCCTGTGCCGTCGGCGCCGCATGGGGGCTGCGCCCGGAGCACATCGGGCTGCTCGTCGTCGCCGTTCCTGCCCTCGCCGCGCTCGCCGCCGCCCGTCTGGGGCAGCACCCGCTGACCCTGCCCATCGAGATCACGGCGGGCGCCTCCGGGGCCCTCGCCATCGTCCTCGCCTCCGGCCACGCCCCTACGCTCGCGCTCGCCCTGGCGCTCGGCGGGCTCATCGCGGCGGTCACCGCGCTCCGTCCGGACCGCCGCCTCGTGGGGTACGCGGCCGGGGCGCTGTTCATCCTGGCGAGCTGGGTGCGCCTCGGGTCCTGGGAGGTGTCGGCACCGGAGGCATACACCCTGCCGGTCACCGTCCCCGCGCTGCTCCTCGGCCTGCTGCGCCGCCGCCGTGACTCCGAGACCTCGTCCTGGACGGCGTACGGCCCCGGCCTCGCCGCGACACTGCTGCCGAGCCTCGCCGCCGCCTGGAGCGACCCGCACTGGCAGCGTCCGCTGCTGCTCGGTGTCGCGGCGCTCGTACTGACCCTGGCGGGCGCCCGGCACCGCCTGCGTGCCCCGCTGGTCCTCGGCGGCACGGTCCTCGCCCTGGACGCGCTGCACGAGCTGGCCCCCTACATCGTGCAGGTGGCGGGTTCCCTGCCCCGCTGGCTGCCGCCCGCGCTCGCGGGTCTGTTGCTCCTCGCCGTGGGCGCCACGTACGAGCAACGCCTGCGCGACGCACGCCGGTTCCGGAATGCCCTCCACCGAATGCACTGAACGCACGGAAATGAGGGGGCCCGCCGCAGGTCATGAAGACCCGTCAATTTCCTTGAAAGGCAAGGGAATACGACAACGGCCCGGAGGCTCAAAAGCCTCCGGGCCGCAATCCGGGGTGGGCGATACTGGGTTCGAACCAGTGACCTCTTCGGTGTGAACGAAGCGCTCTCCCACTGAGCTAATCGCCCGGGCGCACAGAGAACGTTACCGCATGTCAGCGGGTGCTTCCGACCGCCCCGGAGCCGCCTCCGGTCACTCCTTGACCTTCCACGGCATCGCGATGCCGAACTTCCAGACATAGATGGCGACCAGCACCGCGACGATGACGAGGCCGACGGTCGTCAGGATGATGTTCCGGCGCCGCACCTTGGGGTCGAGCGCACGCTGCGCCGCCTCGGTGACCTTGCGCTTCGTCCAGCGCAGCACCAGCTGGGCCCAGACGAACTCGGTCGCCCAGATCGCCATGCCGCCGAAGATCACCAGCCACCCGGGACCGGGCAGCGGCAGCATGATGATGCCCGCGACGACGACCGCAAGGCCCACGATGAAGACGCCCACCTGCCAGCTCAGGTGCAGCATCCTGCGAGCCTGGACGTACTGCGGTGCCCTCGATCCGAGCGGCGGCTCGGCCTGCGCCCCGACGGCCGGTTCCGCGACCCCCGTGGGCTCGTTACTCCCCGTATTCATGCGGCCAAACCCTACCGGACGGAAACCCGTCACCGGAATGGGCGTACGAACAGGAGAGACAACCCGCCATACGAGCTACCTAAAGACACGCAAAACTCCCAGAGGGGTTTACAACGGCACCGTAGGTGGCATGTCGATTTCGCCGACGTGCGAATCCCCGAGCGCACACTGAGCGAAAGGCCCTGGCGCTTATGAACACCACGGTCAGCTGCGAGCTGCACCTGCGCCTCGTTGTGTCGAGCGAGTCCTCACTGCCTGTTCCCGCGGGACTGCGGTATGACACGGCCGATCCCTACGCCGTGCACGCCACCTTCCATACCGGAGCCGAGGAAACGGTCGAGTGGGTGTTCGCCCGCGACCTCCTCGCCGAGGGCCTGCACCGGCCCACCGGAACCGGCGACGTCCGAGTCTGGCCGTCCCGGAGCCACGGTCAGGGCGTCGTCTGCATCGCCCTGAGCTCGCCGGAGGGCGAGGCTCTGCTCGAGGCCCCGGCGCGGGCCCTGGAGTCCTTCCTGAAGCGAACCGACGCGGCCGTGCCCCCCGGCACGGAACACCGCCACTTCGATCTCGACACGGAGCTGTCACACATCCTGGCCGAAAGTTAGCGGCGCGGGAGTGTCGAGATCCCCTCACGCCGTCCGACTCGGGGCGACGGCGCAGGCAGTCACGGCATGACACACGGGACACACGCAGGACACGACGACACAAGGCGAAGAGAAAGCAGGTACCGGCGCCGTCACCGCGGAACCCCGCGGCGACGGCGCCGGTGCGTCCCGTGGGGAAGCCGCTAGCATCGGCCAGCATCGGCGGGCACCGGCCCGACCCCCATCCCAGGGAGCGCATCGTGCTGATCACCCACGACACCCGGTGTTCCCTCGACGCCGTGGTCGATCTGGTGAACACCGCACCGGAGGATGACGGGGCCGACGGGCTCGCGGACGTGGCGTCGCTCGGTGAATTCGTACGAACCCACGAAGTGAGCGACGTCGGCGTGCTTTCGGAGCGTGACCTCGCCGACGTGCGCCGGATCCGTGGCCGCTTCGCGGAGGTCTTCGCCCACCCCGAGCCCAAGGCCGCGTCGACGATCATCAACGAGCTGATCGCGGCGGCGGGCACCACGCCCCGGCTCACCGACCACGACGGCTACGACTGGCACATCCACTACTTCGCGCCGGGCGCGTCCATCGCGGACCACCTGGCGGCCGACTGCGGCATGGCGCTGGCCTTCTTCGTGGTCGCCGGGGAGCAGGAGCGGCTGCGGCGCTGCGAGGCACCGGACTGCCGGCGTGCCTTCGTCGACCTGTCCCGCAATCGCTCGCGCCGCTACTGCGACAGCCGCACCTGCGGCAACCGTCTGCATGTCGCCGCGTACCGCGCCCGCCGCAAGGAAGCCGCGGACACGGCCTAGCTCCGGGCGAGCCCGGCTAGAGCAGCAGCAGATCGTGCAGCGACGCCAGCAGGATCAGCATGCCGATCACTGTCAGGAAGATCATCAGTGGTGGCTGGGAGAGGGCGAAGAGGCAGCCTCGCGGTTCTTCGTCGGTGGCGTGCCGCTCTTCGTCGGCAGGTCGTCGCTCTTGGGCCGGTGCCGCTTGCCGTCCGTCGTCCGACGGCGCCGCGTCGCCCTGTGGGGTGGTGTCCAGCATCTCGCGGTGATGATGACGCAGGCGAGCGGCCACCGCCGACCAACACGCGAGAACGAGACGGGAGTTCGCCGGATCCCGTGAACAGGCAAAAGTCCAGCGCCCGGTACGTTCCGTCCATGGCCCACCGCCGTACACCCTCGCGACACTCGGCGGCCCCGTCCGCACTCTAACGAGGGAGCCGCCAGGTTCATGGAACGCAGACGGCTGTTGACGACCGCGCTCGGCGCGAGCGCACTGGCCGCCGTCCACCGGGAGCCGCCCGCACCTTCAGCCGGTAGCCCAGGTGATCGCGGCGGGGCGGACGGTGCGGTGCGCGAACGCCTCGGTGACGTGGGTGGACGGGGGTGAACGTGCTCGGCGAGGTGCGGCTGGGCCCCTGACCCCGGAACCCCGCGCGGTCTCCGCCCCGGAACCGGCGGCGGGAAGCCCCTTTCAGATGCCGTGCTTCTTCAATATCGCCTCGATGTCGCTGAAGTCCTCCGTCGGCGCGGCCGCCTTCGGCTTGGCGGCGGGCTTCGCGGCGGCCGGGTGTGCGCCCTGGCCGAGCGAGGGCGCCGACGCCGCGGGGGCCACCGCCTCGCGCTGTGCGGCCTTCGCGGCCCTGCGCTCCTTGCGGGTGCCGCCCGTGCGGCGCTCCACCGCGCGCGTGCCCAGGAACATCAGCCAGGCCGCGCCGAGCACGCCGAAGCCGACCCACGCCTTGAGGCTGAACGCGGTGTCGGCGGCCCATCCGACGACGCCCGTCAGCACGAGGCCCACCGGCACCAGGGAGTACGCGGCGAGACGGGCCCCCGCGAGGAAGCGCTTGCGGTAGGCCGTGACCGCGGCGATGCCGAGCCCGGCCGCGGATACGGCGGAACAGACGGTCTCGGCAATCATCCGGTCCTCCATGCATACAGGCGTACAGCCGTACGTAGCGTAATGGCACTGTCGTCCCTTCCATCCTGCACCGGGTGGGTGCCGCGAAGCCACGTCCTGGGCGGACCTCAGGGACATATCCGGGTCATCTCGGGGTCCCGGCTCCTCCCCAGGTGCCGGTCGGTGCCCTCGCGTCCGGTTGGGGGGCCGGCCCGTGGCCTGGGAGACTGGGCCCATGAGCGACTCCCCTGCCGACCGCCCTGCCCGCCCCGTCGTCCTCGACGTCTGGTGTGAGCTGCAGTGCCCCGACTGCCGTACCGCCCTGGAAGACGTGCGCGCCCTGCGCGCCCGCTACGGCGACCGCGTCGAGCTGCGCCTGCGCCACTTCCCCCTCGAAAAGCACAAGCACTCCTTCGCCGCCGCCCAGGCCGCCGAGGAGGCCTTCGAGCAGGGGAAGGGCTGGCCGTACGTCGAGGCGGTGCTCGCCGAGGTCGAGGAGCTGGACCGTAAGGGCGAGCCCTTCCTGGTGGAGGCCGCCCGTGGACTCGGCCTGGACGCCGAGGAGTTCGACACCGCCCTGATCGACGGCCGGCACATCCTGATCGTCGACGCCGACCAGGCGGAGGGCAAGGCCATCGGCGTCACCGGCACACCGACGTACGTCATCGACGGCGAGCGCCTGGACGGCGGCAAGAGCCAGGAAGGCCTGCGGGAGCGCGTCGAGGAGATCGCCGACCGGCTTCTCGCGGGCGAGGGCTCCTAGAGCAGCGGCTTGTAGAGGGAGTACGAGACCGGCTCGTAGCCGAGGGAGTCGTACAGGCACAGGGCCGGGGCGTTGCCCGCGAAGACGTTGAGGCCGATGCGGCCGCGCCCCGCCGCGCGGGTCTGCGCCTCGGCCAGGAGCATCAGGGAGCGGCCGTGACCGCGCCCCCGGTGGAGCCGGTCGACCTCGACGTCGAAGACGAACGCGTCGTCGTCGCCGAGCGCGAGCCACAGGACGCCGACCTTCGCGTCGTCGTGGGTGAGCACACTCAGCAGGACGTCGGGGGTGGCGAGGCCCTGGGGCAGGCCCTTGGTGTGGTCTGCCTCCGACTTGGCGTACGCCTGCGCCTCGGGCACACCGCGGTCGATCCAGTCGCGCGCGTACTCCCGCTTCGCCCGCGCCAGCCACACCTCGTACTCGTCCCCGGTCATCGGCCGCCCCGCGACACCCGCGGGAAGCGCGGCGGGCTCGTCCGCCACCGGCTTCGCCAGCCGGCGGCCGCGCTCCACATAGCCGAGCGCCGTCGCGAGGCGCAGCGCCCCGGCCGCCTCGGCGGGGACGGCCGCCTCGATGCGCCGGCAGCGCCAGCCGCGTGCGACCTCCTCCGCGGCCAGCGCGGCCACGGTGCCGCGGCCGCGCCCGCGGTCCGGCTCGGCGATCCGCAGGTCGTGGACGCGGCACACCTCCGGGCCGAAGACCTCGTCGGTGGCGAGCGCTATGGAACCCACGGGGCGGCTGTTCACACAGACGTCGTACGTGCGCGCCTTGGCGCCGTCGGCGCTCCGCTGAAGCGGCCCGGTCGGCCGCAGGGTCGTGGTCATCACAGGGGTTCTACCCGCCCTGGAGCTCACGGATCCAGGTCGTCCCCGGCCCGCTCGTCGAAGGTCCGCATCGCCTTGGTGGTCACCGGGCCCGGCGCTCCGGGCAGTTGGCGCCCGTCGACGCGGTGCACGCCCTGGACGTCGCGCAGCGTCGACGTCAGGAAGACCTCGTCGGCGCGGTCCAGGACGTCCATCGGCAGATCGGTCTCGCTGGCGCCGGTCCACTCGACGGCCAGCTCGCGCGTGATGCCGGCGAGACATCCGGAGGCGACCGGCGGGGTGAGGATCTCGCCGTCGAGCACGACGAAGACGTTGGAGCCGGTGCCTTCGCAGAGCTGCCCGACCGTGTTCGCGAAGAGGGCCTCCGAGGCGCCCTGTTCCTGGGCGCGGGCGAGGGCGACGACGTTCTCCGCGTACGAGGTGGTCTTCAGGCCGGTCAGCGCGCCACGCTCGTTGCGGGTCCACGGCACCGTGATCACGGCGGTGGAGTCGGGGCGCCGCACGGCCTCGCCGAGGGCCACGACGAGCGTGGTGCCCTGGTCGCCGCGGTCCGAGCCGAGCGGCGACAGGCCCCCGGTGTAAGTGATCCGCAGGCGTCCCAGCGGGAGCGGGTTGGCCTCCAGGACGGCGGCGCAGGCGCGGCGCACCTCGTCGAGGTCGGGCTCGGGCAGCCCCAGACCGCGCGCCGAGCGGGCGAGCCGGGCCAGGTGCCGGGTGAGGGCGAAGGTCCTGCCCTCGGTCGACTTCACCGTCTCGAAGACGCCGTCGCCCACCGTCAGCCCGTGGTCGAACACGGAGACGCGTGCGGAGTCGACATCCCGCAGGCCGCCATTGAGCCATATCTTCACGTTGAGGTTCCTCCGCTCGCTTCGTACGCCCCTGACGCTACCGCCAGCAGTCGGGCGGCCTTCAGCTCGGTCTCCCGCCACTCCCCCTCGGGGTCGGAGCCCCAGGTGATGCCCGCCCCCGTGCCGAAGCGCAGCATCCCCTCGGCGCGGTCGATCCAGAAGGTGCGGATGCCGACGGCGAGCTCGCCGGTGCCCCGGTCGGCGTCCACCCAGCCGATGCCGCCGCAGTACGGGCCCCGGGGCACCGTCTCCAGCTCGCCGATGATCCGCAGGGCGCTGGACTTGGGGGCTCCGGTGACGGAACCGGGCGGGAACGTCGCCGCGAACAGCTCCGGCCAGCCGGCGCCGGGACGCAGCTCTCCGTGGACGGTGGAGACGAGGTGGACGAGGCCGGGGTGCTTCTCGACCACGCAGAGGTCGGGGACGGTCACCGAGCCGGTCGCACAGACGCGTCCGAGGTCGTTGCGGACGAGGTCCACGATCATGACGTTCTCGGCGTAGTCCTTCTCCAGGAGGTCCGCCTCCGTCCGCCCGGTGCCCTTGATGGGCCCCGACTCCACGACACGGCCCCCGCGACGCAGGAACAGCTCCGGGGAAGCGGTGGCCACCTCCACCCCGTGCCCGGGCAGGCGAATCGTTCCGGCGTACGGGGCGGGGTTCCCGCGCGCGAGGAGGGCCGTCAGGGCGTCCACGTCGGCGTCGGCGGGGACGGGCGCGGACAGGACGCGGCAGAGGTTGGCCTGGTACACCTCACCGGCCGCGATGTACGCGCGTATCCGCCGCACGCCCCCCGTGTACGCGGCGCGATCCAGGGACGACACCCAGTCACCGGCGGCCGGACCCCGCCACCTTCCGGGTACGGGAGCGGGCACGGCCTCGCGGTGTACGTCGTCGAAGCGGGCGCAGACCAGGCCCCCCTCGAAGTCCGCGGACACCGCCCAGAAGCCGGTGGAGTCCAGAGCCGCGGGGTCGCTGGTCACGTCGCGTAGACCGGTGGCCACAAGACCGCCGAAGCGCGCCATGGGAGGGAGCGCCGGTGAGGACGTCAGAGGGGGGTTGTGCACGGCTGCGAGTCTATGACCGGTGTCCCGGCCGCGCCCCGGACCGGCGACAGGGCAGCACGCTGCGCAAACGCGTTTTTGTACTGGCCCAGGAATCCGCTAGAGTTCAACACGTCGCCGGGACGCGCAAGCACCCCGGGAAAGACAAGCGGACGTAGCTCAGTTGGTAGAGCGCAACCTTGCCAAGGTTGAGGTCGCCAGTTCGAACCTGGTCGTCCGCTCGCAGGATAGTGGGGGATCTTCCCGAACCCCCGCACTCCTGGTGGAGTGGCCGAGAGGCGAGGCAACGGCCTGCAAAGCCGTCTACACGGGTTCAAATCCCGTCTCCACCTCCAAGGACGATTAGCTCAGCGGGAGAGCGCTTCCCTGACACGGAAGAGGTCACTGGTTCAATCCCAGTATCGTCCACTGATCTTCACGGAGACCGGCCGTCCTTGCGGTTGCTCCACGAGGGTCGAACCCCGCGCGATTAGCTCAGCGGGAGAGCGCTTCCCTGACACGGAAGAGGTCACTGGTTCAATCCCAGTATCGCGCACGCAGTACGCAGCAGCACACGTCACGCACGTTGACCCGCGCGATTAGCTCAGCGGGAGAGCGCTTCCCTGACACGGAAGAGGTCACTGGTTCAATCCCAGTATCGCGCACCGCACACACGAAGCCCCCGGCCGTTCCCACGGTCGGGGGCTTCGTCGTTCGTTCGGGGTCTCTCAGGAGGAGAAGAGCATGTGCCCGAAGCTCTTGTGACGCTTGTCGTGGCCGTAGTGACCGCCGTGGCTGCCGTGACCGCCGTGACCGCCGTGCGGGGCGCCCCAGGCGGGAGCCGGCGCGGCGGGGTAGGCCTGGGGGGCCGGGGGTGCGGGCGGCGGCGGGGCCTGCGGGCCGCCCCACTGGGCCTCCATGCGGGTCAGGGACTCCAGCTCGCCGTAGTCCAGGAATATCCCGCGGCAGCCACTGCACTGCTCGATCTGGACGCCATTGCGGTTGTACGTGTGCATCGGTGCGTGGCACTTGGGGCACTGCATGGACGGCTCAACTCCTCGCCGGTGGTGAAAGCTTCGCCGGATCTCTGCCCGGCTTCGGTGCGTTGCACCCTACTTCGTCGCGTCCCAGGTCAACTCGGGTGGTGGCGGGGCCGACTCGGGTGGCGGGGCGCGCACCGGAGCACACCTGGCTCAGACCCGGCTCACACCCGGCCCATCCGGTCGCAGGCGTCGATCAGCGCCTGCTCGACCTCGTCCAGGGGGCGGTCGGCGGCGACGGCCTTGGTGATCGCCAGGGCGGCGGTCTGCACGGTCAGGGCGCGGGCCGGGACGTCGAGGGCCGGCCAGGGGTCGGCCCCGTCGGGCGGGACGGCCGGGCCCGCGGCCGCGCGGTAGGCGTCGAGGAAGCGGGACCACTCCTCGGGGGCGAGCAGGCCGCACGCGTACCAGGCCGCGGGGCGGGCCAGGTCCCAGGCGGGGTCGCCCGCGCCGAGGTCGTCCACGTCGATCAGCAGCCAGGTGCCGTCCGGGGCGCGGACGAGCTGGCCGAGGTGGAGGTCACCGTGGCACAGGCGCGGCGGGCCCGGCGCGGGGGCCTCGGCGCGGGCCCAGGGCGGGAGGTCCCGCCAGGCCCGCAGGACCGGGGGCGCGGCGGGGTGCGGGCCCGCCGCGCGGAGGCGTTCGATGGCGCGGGCCGCCTTGGCCGGGCCACGCATGGCCGGAAGCGGCTGCGGGATCGCCTCCCGGTCGGTGGCATGCAGGCGGGCCAGGAGGGTGGCGGCGGCCTCCCAGGGGGCCGCGTCCGGGTCGTCACGGTCCACGGGCGTGCCGTGGGGCCAGAAGGTGACGAGGCGGTCGTGAAGTGGGGTCGGGGTGGCGTCCAGGGGTGCGAGAAGGATGCGGGGGAGGCGGGCGGCCACGGTGAGGCGTGCCGCCAGCTCTGCGGGGTCCGTCTCCTGGGCGTGGGCCTTCGCGACGATGTCGCCGTGGCGGATGACGGTGGCGTCCGCCCGGTCCGCTAGAACGGCGCCGGTGGCCTCGCCGCAGGCACAGGGCCCTCCGGGCGGGTGGGCCGCGCTGCGGGCCTTGGCGGTGAGCGCGGGCAGGAGGGCGGTCACGGGCTCCCCGGGGGTGTGGTGATGGGCGGCACGGACGAAGCGTACGGAACCGCTGCACTGGGCTTGGGCGGGGTGGGGTGCGCGGGACTTCGCCCCGAACCCCCCTCGGGGCCCCCGGGCCCCATCCCCATCCGCAGGCGATGGGCGGCACGGAGAAGCATCCACAACCGTCGCGCTCGGCTCGGGCAGGGCCGGACCTCGCCCCGAACCCCCTCGGAACCCCCGGGCCCCATCCCCACCTGCGGGCCATGGGCGGCACGGACGAAGCGTACGGAACCGCTGGGCTTGGGCGGGGCTTGCCCCAGACTCCTCGGAAGATGCCGCGAGCGTGGGGGCGGTGGGGTCCGCTGGTGGGGCCCGGCCTGCGGGCGTGGGGGCCTGACCGCATGGCAATGCCCGCGCAGCTCCCCAGCTGCGCGGGCATTTTGCCGTCCGCCGCACCCCCGTCCCCACGGGGTTTCCTGGCCGGATGTCCCCGCCCGGACCGCTCTTCCGGGCCTGGGGCGCCGCTCAGCGCCCCAGCATCACGCCCACGGACGACGCTTGTGTGACCACTGCTTCCCAGCCGCCGAAGACGACCACGAGCAGGGCTGCCAGGGGGAGGACCATGGCCGTCGCCACCAAGGGATGGCGCGTGCCGGACGGGCGGGCGCCGAACGCGGAGAACCTGCGCCCTTGCGTGCGGACCATGGTCCGCGGTGCCGTGTCCGCCATGGTTCCTCTCCTGACCGATCTCGATGTGGTTCTGGCAGCGGCGGGTGTCTGACCTCGGGGGACGAGTGCTGCCACCCGCCGCTTGACCTCAAATCTAGGTGCGCGGAAGGCCCCGGGCGTCATGCCCTCGTACCGATTGGCTGGCCTCCCGGAGGATGACCGCCCCGCGCCCATGTACTCCCATGGGTGGAGACGGGGACCTAGGACTCAGGGTCTTCCCGGAGGGGGCGGGCCGCGGCCTCGGAGGCGTCCTCCCTGGGGACCGGTTGTTCGACCAGGGCCAGGACGCGGGTGGCCATGAACCGGGCCGTACGCACCGCTGTGCCGGTACGGGTGACTTCGCTCACTTCCACCACTCCCCTGCGCACCGCCGTCTCCACCCGGCGGCCCGCCCGGCCCGCCACCACCTCGTACGTCCTCGTCGTGTCCCCCGCGTCCACGACTATCTCCACGCGATCACCCTTCACGGGATCAATCCCCCTTCAGTGATGGATGGTTGGAGAACGGGGTGGCGTCAACCGCCCCTGGCCCCACGTCCCCTGACCACCCTTCGATTTTCCCACCCGGCACTGACAATCGGTCGCCTCGCGAGGGCGCGGCCTCTGCACGTGCCCGCCCGTGGAAACGTAAGCTGTGGCTCGTCAAACGGACCGGGTAGCGGGGATGGACATGGCGATGATGCGGCTCCGGCGCGAGGACCCGCGTGTCGTCGGCTCGTTCAGGCTGCACAGGCGCCTGGGCGCCGGCGGCATGGGGGTCGTCTATCTGGGGTCGGACCGGAGAGGGCAGCGCGTCGCCCTGAAAGTGATCCGGCCCGATCTGGCGGAGGATCAGGAGTTCCGGTCGCGGTTCGCGCGGGAGGTCTCGGCCGCCCGGCGCATCCGCGGCGGCTGCACGGCGCGGCTCGTCGCCGCCGACCTCGACGCGGACCGGCCGTGGTTCGCGACACAGTACGTTCCCGGGCCCTCGCTGCACGACAAGGTCGCCGCCGAAGGGCCGCTCTCCGCGGCCGACGTGGCCGTGGTCGGCTCGGCGCTCGCCGAGGGGCTCGTGGCCGTGCACGAGGCCGGTGTCGTCCACCGGGATCTGAAGCCGTCGAACATCCTGCTGTCCCCGAAGGGGCCGCGCATCATCGACTTCGGCATCGCCTGGGCGACCGGCGCCTCGACGCTGACGCATGTGGGGACGGCCGTGGGCTCCCCCGGCTTCCTCGCTCCCGAACAGGTGCGCGGCGCCGCCGTCACCCCGGCCACCGACGTCTTCGCGCTCGGCGCCACGCTCGCGTACGCGGGGATGGCGGATTCACCCTTCGGGCAGGGCAGTTCCGAGGTCATGCTCTACCGGGTGGTCCACGAGGAGGCGCAGCTGCACGGCGTCCCGGACGCCCTCGCCCCGCTGATCCGGGCCTGCCTCGCCAAGGACCCGGAGGAGCGGCCCAGCACGCTCCAACTGTCGCTCCGGCTCAAGGAGATCGCCGCCCGCGAGGCCCAGGGCCTCGGCGAGGTGCGGCCGCCCGCGCCGCGTCAGGACCACGACCGGCCGACGGGGCGGCTCGCCGAGAGCTACGCGGACCAGCGCACCCAGCGGCGGCCCGCTCCCGGCGCCACTCCCCCGCCGCGGCCCGGACAGTCCCGGCCTGCCCCGCCCAGGCCCAGCGCCCCACGCTCCGGGGCACGGCCCTCCGCGCCCCGGAACACGACGCGTTCCGGCCGCAGACCCGCGCCGCGCAGCGGCACCGGGCGGCAGGCGCCGCGCACCACGGGGACGGGGCGGCGGGGGCCCGCCAATCCCCGGCTGCTGCGGCAGCGGCTCTTCGTGTTCGTGGTCGTCACGCTGCTCGTGGCGCTGGGGATCGCCGCGGCGCAGGGCTGCCAGGGCCCCGCGCGGAGCCTCGGCGACATGGACGTACCGCCGCAGCACTCCCAGCAATTGCAGGAAGTGCAGCAATTCCAGCACTCTCAGAGCCGGTCCGCCGGGCCGGGGGCCGTGGCCGGGAGCTGAGGGCGCCCCCCTCTAGGGCTGCGCCCGCTCCTCAGGACTGCGGGCGGCCCGTCGCCACCGCGTAGAAGGCGACCGCTGCCGCCGCGCCCACGTTCAGTGAGTCCACGCCGTGGGCCATCGGGATGCGGACCCACTCGTCGGCCGCGACCAGTGCCTGGGTGGAGAGGCCCTCGCCCTCCGCGCCGAGCATCAGCGCGACGCGGTCCATACGGTGCGGGGCCGTCTCGTCCAGGGACTTCGCCTTCTCGTCGGGGGTGAGGGCGAGGAGGTTGAAACCGGCCTCGCGCACGCCCTCCAGGCCCTTGGGCCAGGACTCCAGGCGGGCGTACGGGACCGAGAAGACCGCGCCCATCGAGACCTTCACCGAGCGGCGGTAGAGCGGATCGGCGCAGTCCGGGGAGAGCAGGACCGCGTCCATGCCGAGCGCCGCCGCGGATCTGAAAATCGCCCCGATATTTGTATGGTCATTTACCGCTTCCATGACGACCACGCGGCGAGTCGTCGCGAGGAGTTCGTCGGCCGTGGGGAGCGGCTTGCGCTGCATCGAGGCGAGGGCGCCGCGGTGCACGTGGTAGCCGGTGACGCGCTCGGCGAGCTCCGGGGTCACCGCGTACACGGGAGCCGGGAGTTCGTCGATGACGTCGCGCATGACGTCGACCCACTTGGCCGAGAGCAGCATCGACCGCATCTCGTAACCGGCGTCCTTGGCCCGTCGGATGACCTTCTCGCCCTCCGCGATGAACAGGCCCTCGGCGGGTTCGCGTCGGCGGCGCAGCTCGACGTCGGTCAGGCCCGTGTAGTCGCGCAGGCGGGGGTCGTCGGGGTCGTCGACGGTGATGAGATCGGCCACAGGGTGATACTGCCTTGTCCTGGGTGTGGTGCCAACGGTCGGGGGCGTGTTCCGTTACCGCTGGTTACTTGAATGGTCTGTGAGCTCGCCGGGCCGGGCGAGAGGCTCCGGGCCCACCTTCACGACGTCGCCGATGACGATGACCGCCGGGGGCCTCACCTCGTGGGCGCGGACCGCCTCGGCGACCGTGCCGAGCGTCGCGTCGACGCGGCGCTGGGCGGCCGTCGTGCCCTCCTGGATCAGGGCGAGCGGGGTGTCCGGCGTACGGCCGTGGGCGATCAGCGCCTCGGCGATCTTGCCGATCTTGTCGACGCCCATCAGGACCACGAGCGTGCCGCGGAGCTTGGCCAGGGACGGCCAGTCGACGAGGGAGCGCTCGTCGTCGGGGGCCACATGGCCGCTGACGACGGTGAACTCGTGGGCGACGCCCCGGTGGGTGACCGGGATGCCCGCGGCCGACGGGACCGAGATCGAACTGGAGATGCCGGGGACGACCGTGCAGGCGATGCCCGCCTCGGCGAGCGCCTGGGCCTCCTCCATGCCGCGGCCGAAGACGTAGGGGTCGCCGCCCTTGAGGCGGACGACGGCCTTGCCCTGCTTGGCGTGCTCGATCAGGGCGTTGTTGATCGCTTCCTGGGCCATGTAGCGGCCGTAGGGGATCTTCGCCGCGTCGATCACCTCGACGTGCGGCGGAAGTTCGTCCAGGAGGTCGCGGGGGCCGAGACGGTCGGCGATGACGACGTCCGCGGCGGCGAGCAGCCGGCGCCCGCGGACGGTGATCAGGTCCGGGTCGCCGGGGCCGCCGCCGACCAGGGCGACGCCGGGGGTGCGCGTGCGCAGGTGCGGGGCGACGAGACTGCCGTCGCGCAGGCCCTCGACGACCGCGTCGCGGATGGCGGCGGTGCGGCGCGGGTCCCGGTCGTGTACGTCGCTGCTGAGCACGGCGACGGTGACGCCCTCGGAGCGACCGGTGGCCGGGGTCCAGGCGGTGGCCGCCTCGGCGTCGTCGGAGCGTACGCACCAGACGCGGTTCGCCTCCGCCTCCGCGGAGGCCCGGGTGTTGGCCTCGTCGTCGCTGGTGGCGATCAGGGCGTACCAGGCGTTCTGGAGGTCGCCGTCCGCGTAGCGGCGCCTGGCCCAGCTGATCTCGCCCGCGTCCGCCATCGCCTCCACGGAGGGCGTCGCCGAGGGGGATACGAGGAGTACGTCGGCGCCTGCCTTGATCAGCGCGGGGAGGCGGCGCTGGGCCACCTGGCCGCCGCCGAGGACGACGACGCGGCGGCCGTTGAGGCGGAGGCCTACGGGGTAGGCGGGGTGTTCGGCCATGGCTGTGCGGCTCCTCGTGCGGGCGGAGTCTTGGCGGAAGTGTTGGGGGAGTTTCAGGGGTGCGGGCCGCTGCGGCGGTGGAGCGGCTGCGTTGACGTGCGGTTCAGTCTCGACGTACCGACTTGCTGATTCGTCTCGGCGTACCGACTTGCCGGTTCGTCTCGACGTACCGACTTGCCGGTTCGCCTTGACGTACCGACTTGCTGGTTCAGTATGGCTGGGGCGGGGTCGGGGTTCTCCCCCGAGCCCCGCCCCTTCCCGAATGCTGGGACTTCGCCCCGGCTCGGTTACTTCTCGGTGACGCCCGCCGAGTCGAACGTGGCCACCTCGTGCATCGCGCGGGCCGCGCTCTGGACGATCGGCAGCGCCAGCAGCGCACCGGTGCCTTCGCCGAGGCGGAGGTCCAGGTCGACCAGGGGGCGCAGGCCCAGCTTGTTCAGGGCCGCGACGTGGCCGGGCTCCGCGCTGCGGTGGCCGGCGATGCAGGCCGCGAGGACCTCGGGGGCGATGGCGCGGGCGACCAGAGCGGCCGCGCCGGCGCTCACGCCGTCCAGGATCACCGGCGTACGCAGGGACGCGCCGCCGAGGAGGAGGCCCACCATCGCCGCGTGCTCCAGGCCGCCGACCGCCGCGAGGACGCCGACCGGGTCCGCCGGGTCCGGCTGGTGGAGGTCCAGGGCGCGGCGGACCACCTCGACCTTGCGGGCGTGCATCTCGTCGTTGATGCCCGTGCCGCGGCCGGTGACCTCGCCGGGGTCCGTGTCCGTGTAGACGGAGATCAGGGCCGCGGACGCGGTGGTGTTCGCGATTCCCATCTCGCCGGTGAGCAGCGCCTTGTTGCCCGCCGCCACCAGGTCTCGGGCCGTCTCGATGCCCACCTCGATGGCCGCCTTGACCTCTTCGCGGGTCAGGGCGGGGCCGGTCGTCATGTCGGCCGTGCCCGCGCGGACCTTGCGGGGCAGCAGCCCCGGTGTGGCCGGGAGTTCGCTCGCCACGCCCACGTCGATGACGCAGACCTCGGCGCCCACCTGGTTGGCGAAGGCGTTGCAGACCGCGCCGCCGCCGAGGAAGTTGGCGACCATCTGCGCGGTCACCTCCTGGGGCCAGGCGGTGACGCCCTGGGCGTGCACGCCGTGGTCGCCCGCGAAGATCGCGACGGCCGCGGGCTCCGGGATCGGCGGCGGGCACATCCGGGACAGACCCGACAGCTGGGCGGAGATGATCTCCAGCATGCCGAGGGCGCCCGGCGGCTTGGTCATGCGCTTCTGGCGTTCCCACGCCTCGCCGAGCGCCTTGGCGTCCAGCGGGCGGATGTTGGTCACGGTCTCGGCGAGCAGGTCGTGCGGGTCCTCCCCGGGCAGCGCGCGTCGGCCGTACGTCTCCTCGTGGACGACCCAGGAGAGCGGGCGGCGCTTGGACCAGCCGGCCTGCATCAGCTCGGGCTCGTCCGGGAACTCGTCGACGTAGCCGACGCAGAGGTACGCGACCACTTCGAGGTGCTCGGGCAGGCCGAGGGCGCGGACCATCTCGCGCTCGTCGAAGAAGCTGACCCAGCCGACGCCGAGGCCTTCGGCGCGGGCAGCGAGCCAGAGGTTCTCGACGGCGAGCGCCGAGGAGTACGGGGCCATCTGCGGCTGGGTGTGCCGCCCGAGGGTGTGGCGGCCGCCGCGGGTGGGGTCGGCGGTGACGACGATGTTCACCGGGGTGTCGAGGATGGCCTCGATCTTCAGTTCCTTGAACTGCTTCGCGCGGCCCTTGGGGAGGGACTTGGCGTACGCGTCGCGCTGGCGCACGGCCAGTTCGTGCATGGTGCGCCGGGTCTCCGCGGACTTGATGACGACGAAGTCCCAGGGCTGGGAGTGGCCCACGGAGGGTGCCGTGTGGGCCGCCTCCAGAACGCGGAGCAGCACCTCGTGCGGGATGGCGTCCGAGCGGAAGCCGTTGCGGATGTCGCGGCGCTCGCGCATGACGCGCAGGACGGCCTCGCGCTCGGCGTCGTCGTAGCCGGGGGCGGCGGTGCCGGGGGATGTCACGGGCTCGGCGGGCTCCGCGGGCTCGGCGGGATCGGCGTCCTCCTCGATGATGAGGAGGCCGGGGGCGTTTTGGGGGGCGAGGGCTTCGGGGCCCTGTGCCGTGTCGGGTGCTTGAGGCGCTTCGGCCATCTCGGGTGCTTCCACCACTTCGGCCACTTCGGTCACTTCGGCCACTTCGGTCACTTCGTTCGCTTCGATCGGTTCGAACGAGATGACTTCGTCTGCCTCGTCCAACTCTTCGGCCAGGTCGGCCATTCCGGGGGCGGCCGGGAACTCGGCCGGGACCACCACCGGGGGTACAGGGGAATCCGCGCCCGCCTGCGCCTGCGCCTGCGACTGCGCCTGCTGCTGAGGCAGCGCCGTGCCGTGGGCGACGGGCTCGGCGCCGTCGCGCGGGGCGGGGACGGTGGCGGCGGGCTGCGGCGTGGCGTCGGGGGCCGCGTCGGTGACAGCCCGGCCCTCGACGGGAGCGGTCTCGATTGCCGTCGCCTCCGTCTCCGTCTCCGTCTCCGCCTCTGTCGGTTCGACCGGCGGTACGGGGAGGGGGGCGCCGCCGAGCTGCGTGGGCTCGGCGGGTGCGGCGGGGGCCTGCTGCTCCGCCTCCGGGGTGGGCTCGGGCTCGGCGGCCTGGTCGCCCTGCGGGACGGTCATGGGACGCAGGGGCGTCGGCGCGAGGTGGGGCGTGGTCGGCACCGAGCCCTCGACCGGTACGAACTGGCCGATGGGCGTGTCCATTTGGGCCCCGCCGAGCCCGCCGGGGAGCGGCGCGTACTCGGGCGCGTCGGCGTCCTGCGGGTGCTGGTGCTCGGGGTGGTGCGGACCCGGCGCGGCGTGCCGGGCCTCGGCCGGAAAACCGCCGTCCGGCGCGTGGCCCGACTGGGCGGCGATGGCTGCGGCGTACGCGCCCTGGGCGGTGCCGGGGGCGAAACCGAGCTGCCTCGCTCCCTCGGCGTGCGGGGCGTGCGCGTTTCCCCACGGCTGGGCGGAGGCGACGACGAACGGGGACTGCCCGACGGCGGCGGGCATGGCCTCGGCGAACGCGGGCTGCTCCGCCATCGGGAACGGTCTGGCGTCGGCCTCGACGCCGGGCTGTGCGTTGGGGACGGCGGCGGCGCCTGCGGCGTGCGGGAACGGGGTGGCCTCCGGGGTGCCGGGGGCCGAGGCAGGTTGCGTGTGCGGCGCGGCCGTGTGTGCCGCTTCGGCGAGCGGTGCGTCCGGGACGATGTGGAGCGCCTGCTCCGGCGCCTCTATCGGCAGCTCGGAGGGGGCGTCGCTTGTCGGCGCTGGGGTGGCGCGGAGGGGCTCGGCAGCGTGAGCGGTGGGGAGGGGCTCGGCGACGTGGGCAGCCTGAGCGGTGGGGAGGGGCTCGGCACCCGCGTGAGCAGCGTGAGCCGCCGACGAGGGCCCGGCGGCCTGAGCGGCCTCGGCTGCGGAGAGAGGCCCGGCACCGGCTTGAGCAGCGTGGACCGCAGGGAAAAGTCCGGCGGCCTGAGCAGCCTCGGCGACGTGGGCGACGTGCGCTGCGGGAAGGGGCTCGGCATCGGCGTGAGCGGCGTGGGTCGCAGGGAGAGGCCCGGCGGCCTGAGCAGCCTCGGCGACGTGCGCTGCGGGAAAGGGCTCGGCACCGGCGTGAGCGGCCTCAGCGGTGTGAAGGGCCTCAGCATCCTGCGGGGACTCCGCCGTCTCAGCGGCCTCCGCCACCTGGAGGGACTCCGCAGCGTGCAGCGGCTCCGCCGTCTCAGGGGCCTCGGCAGCATGGAAGGGCTCGGCCGCCTCAAGGACTTCCGCGGCATGAGCATCCTGGTCGGCGCGAGCGGCTTCGGCGGCAAGAGCAACCTCAGCGGCGTGCGCAGCCTGGTCGGCGCCGACAGCCCCGGCGGCGTGTACCACCTGGTCCCCGTGGCTGGCCCCAGCAGCGCCAACAGCCCCAGCGGCGTGAACCACCTGGTCGGCGCCAATAGCCCCAGCGGCATGGACCACCTGGTCGATGTCAGCAGCCCCGGCAGCGTGAGCCACCTGGTCGGCACCAACAGCCCCGGCGACGCGGACCCTCTGGTCCCCCTGGCTGGCCCCAGCGGCATGAGTGGCCTCGGCGGAGTCGGCGACCTCGGCGGCCTGGAGCGGCTCGGCGGCATGCAGGGGCTCCGCCGCGTCGACGGCTTCCGCGCCCTGGAGGGCCTCCCCAGCGTGCAGAGACTCCGCCGTCTCAGCGACCTCCGCAGCATGGAGAAGCTCAGTCGCCTCAAGAACCTCCGCCGCGTGATCGCCCTGGCCGGCGTGGGCCGCGTCGGCAGCCCCAGCGGCTCCGGCGGCGTGAGCAGTCCCAACCGCCCCGGCAGCGTGGGCCGCTTCGGCGGCGTGAGTAGCCTCAGTGGCGGGAGCAGCCCCACCCCCGTCGGCGACCTCGTCGGCCTGGCGCGGCTCCGCCGCATCAACAGCCTCCGCAGCCTCCGCGTCCTGGGGAGCCCCCGCTGTCTCGACGGCCCCCGCAACCTGAGCCGCCTCCGCGCCCTGCGGCTCCTCCGCCGCAGCCTCGGTCTCCCCCGGCTGCGACGCAGGCGTGACGCCAGAGGCGTCTGTGGCTACTGCGCCGTCCGGGACGACCGTTTCTGCTGCTGCGGGAGAGGTCTCCTGCTGAGCCTGCGGCTGAGGCTGCGCCTCCGGGGTCGTCCACGGCTCCCCCGCCTGCGGCGGAATCTCACCGAGCTGCGGTCCGGGCAGCGGCGCCTCGTCGTGCGGGATGTCGAGGTACTCGGGCCCGGCCGTCGGCGGCCCGGCCTGACGCGCAGGCGTCGCCCCGGCGGGGCCCCGGTCGGCGAGCGAACGCACGGGGCTGCCCGAGCTGTCGGGCACCGCGGGCCCCGAGGGGCCATGGTGCAGCGGGCGGCGGGCGGGGCCCGGGTGGGACGCGGCGGGCGCGGCGCCGGGCATGCGGACGCCGGTCAGGTCGACGGAGCCGCTGTCGCGGCCCGAGGTCTCGTGCGGGCCCGGCTGATGAGCGGCCTGGACGGGATGGACGGGGTGGGTGGGGTGGGCGGACTGGGCCGAGTGGGCGGACTGGGCGGCCGAGTGGGCCATCTGGACGGCCTCAGCGGCCCGGTCCGGACGCGGTCTGTGCCCGGGAGCCTGACCCTGGCCCGCCACCGACTGCGCCTCGCTCCACGCCCCCTGGGCGCCCGGCATCAGCAGCAGATCGTCGTCGGTGGGGTTCTCGAAGGGGTCGGAGGAGTCGGAGGGGTCGGCGGCGTCCACGAAGGTATACGCACCCGGAGCGGGAACGCCCGGCTGCTGTGCCCCCATGCCCTGCACGGGCCCGGAAGGTACACCATTGCCTGCGCCCTCCGGCAGCCCCTCGCCCGGGACCTGGCCGGTGTCGGTCATGCGTAACCCCTCGCCCATCGGTTAGTGCTTCTTCGACCGCCCCTCACCCTTCGGCCGGGGAGGCCCCATTGACCGGAGCGGCGCACCAACCGCCCGTCATCCTCAACGAGCGTGCGCGCCGCGCGGCACGAACCGCTTACCGGACAACAGGCATTGTCCCCGTCGGCCCGCCACCGCGGCAGCTTGATCGGCCACGGCCCGCTGTGGACTGCGCCACGTTGCGCGTCCTCCGGTCCTGCCGTACCACACTGACCCCCAAAACGGGCGGACTTTCCGGACCTTGACCAACGAATTGCCGGGTATCCGGGTGCGGTACAACGATCGGCCAGCCTACCCCGCGCCGTGCCGCGACAGGGTCAGGGGGAACGGACCGGCAACCGCCCGGAGAGCAGGAATGCCACGGTCCGCTTCTCCTCCCGCCAGGCGCGGGTGTCGAGCTCCACGGACTGCAGGAGGGCGCATTCGACGGCGTATCCGTGCTCGGACAGACCCCTGCCGATGAGTTCGGCCGCGTCGCGTGTCGCGGCGTGCGTCACGATGCGCTCCGGGCGGCGGTCGGCGACCGCGGAGACGACCGCCGCTCCCCCGCCCCCCACGCGTACGACATCGGGTTCGGGAAGGTCTTCCAGGACGTGCGGGGCGACGCCGTGCACGGTCTGTGCCTGGACTCCGAAGCGGCGCACGGCGGCGGTCGTACGGCCGAGGGCGTCGGCGTCGTGGTCGACGGCGATCACGGCGGCGCCGAAGCGGGCCGCCTCCGCGGTGAAGGCCCCGCTGCCGCAGCCGATGTCCCAGACGAGGTCGCCCACGCGCGGCCCGAGACGGGAGAGTTGCGCCGCCCGCAGCCGGTCGCTCTCGCCCTCGCCGAGCCAGACGTCGCCGCCGTACTCCGCGGCGGGCAGCGCCCAGCCGCGCGGCGCGACGGACGGCTCGCGCCCGGCGATCCAGCCGGTGTCGGAGGAGGCGGCGGTGCCGCCGATGACGATGACGACGTTCGGGTCGCGCCACGTGTGGTCGGCGGCCTTGTCGGAGGTGACCACGGAGACCCGCTCGCGCTCGGTGCCGAGTTCCTCGCAGATGACGAAGGTGCGGTGGACGCCCTGGAGCAGCAGGCTCAGCTCGGCGGGTCCCGCGCCGGGCGAGGTGAGGACGGCGACCTTGGTGTGGGCGCGGCAGACGTTCACGGCGCGGCGCAGGCTGCGGCGGTGGGCGACCACCACCTCGGCGTCGTCCCACGGCATGCCCGCGCGGGCGAACGCCTGGGCGACCGAGGAGACGGCGGGCACCACTTCGACCTCCAGGCCGAATTCGGGGGCGCGCAGAGTGCGTACGACACCGAAGAAGCCCGGGTCGCCGTCGGCGAGGACGACGGCGGTGCCGCGGTGGGCGGCGATGCGGCGGGCGGCGAGGCCGACGCTGCCGAGGCGGATCCGTTCGGCGCGGGCGGGCAGCTCGTCCAGCGCCAGGTGGTGGGCGGCGCCCGCCACGAGCGTGGCGGCGCGGAGCGCGGAGCGTGCCGCGTCGGTCAGCGGCGTACCGTCCCAGCCGATCACCGTGACCCGGTCGGCCATCGTCGTCTGTCTCCTGGGTTCTCGCGGGTCGTCAGTGCTGGGCCGGTGGCTGCGGTGAGCGACCGCGCACGCGGCCAGGGGCGAGCGTACCTGGTGGAAGTCGGGGGGTGCCGGGGCCGTGCCGGGCCCGGCGGCTCCGGCTCAGTTCCAGTCGGAGAAGGCGGAGAAGCCGCTCTCGGCGAAGCTTTCGGACACGCCTTCGAGGTCTTCGGGGAGGAGGCTCCACACGATGAGGTCGGTGCGCACCTCCAGCCAGCCGCCGAACGGGTCGCCGCCGTTTCTCGTACGTGCTATCCAGGCGCCGCGCAGGACGCCCTCGCTGATGCAGCCGATCTTCTGGGCGACCTGCTGGGCGGCGGTGTTGTCGGCGGCGGTGCGCAGCTCGATGCGCTCGAACGCCTGGTCGTTGAAGAGCCACTGGGCGGTGGCGAGCGACGCCTCCGAGGCGTAGCCCTCGCCGCGGGCCCAGGGGGCGACGACGTAGCTGAGTTCGCTGGCGCGCACCCGCCAGTCGGTGTTGCGCAGGTGGACGACGCCGACCAGGCGCTGGGTGAGGAACTCCGTGACGGCGAGGGCGATCCCGCGGCCCTCGGTGCGCTCGGCCGGGGCGATCCGGGTGATCCAGTCGCGGGCGTCGGCCTCGGTGTAGGGCTGGGGTACGGAGGTCCAGGCGGTGACCATCTCGTCGTTCATCATCTCCGCGTACGCGGGGACGTCGGCGTCCTCGAACGGGCGCAGCACCAACCGCTCCGTGCTGATGGAGATGTCCGGGAAGGTGGTTGTCATGCGCTGCTCCGTAACCTGGAACCCTCGGGCCTGCTGAAGTGCCCAGCATGCAGCATGTCGGCGCGTGGACGCACCACGGGGTCCGCTCCTTCAGCAGGAGAGGACCCCGGTGCGCGGGCGGAAACGGACTGTGCGTCAGTTCCCTTGGACGGGCAGGACGGAGCCCTTGTACTTGTCCTCGATGAACCGCTTCACCTCGGGCGAGGTGAGCAGCTTCGCCAGCTTCCTCACCCGCGGGTCGTCCTCGTCGCCCTTCTTGACGGCGAGCACGTTGTTGTACGGGTTGCTCTTCGGCGACTCCAGAAGGATGGCGTCCTTCTTGGGGCTGAGCCCGGCGTCGAGCGCGTAGTTGTTGTTGATGACGGCCGCGTCGAGGTCCTCCAGCGAGCGCGGCAGCTGCGCCGGGTCGAGCGGCTTGATGGTCAGCTTCTTCGGGTTGGACGTGATGTCCCCGGGCGTCGCGGTGGAGCCGGCGCCCTTCTTGAGCCCGATGACACCCCTGGAGGCGAGGAGTTGGAGCGCCCGGCCCTCGTTGGTCGTGTCGTTGGGGACGGCGACGGTCGCACCCGTCCGCAGCTTCCCGATGTCCTTCAGCTTCTCGTCGTTCTTCGCGTATACGCCCATCGGCGGCAGGTACACCTCGGTGACCGGCACCAGCTCCGTCTTCTTGGACGCGTTGAAGTCCTTGAGGTACGGGGTGTGCTGGTACAGGTTGGCGTCGAGGGAGCCTACTTGGAGCGCGGTGTTCGGCGTGACGTAGTCCGTGAACTCCGTGATCCGCAGGTCCAGTCCCGCCTTCTTCGCGAGGTTCTCCTTGATGTACGTGAGGACTTCGCCGGCCGGGGTCGGGGTGGCCCCGACGACGAGCTCGTCGCCGTCGGAGCCCTTGTCCGAGCCGGCACCGCACGCGGTGAGCCCCAGCGTGAGGGCGAGGGCGCCCGCGCAGGCTGCGATGACGGACGTACGCATGATCAGAACGCCGCGACGACGGCACCGTCGTACTCGTCGTCGATGAACTTCTTGACCTCGGGCGAGGTGAGGAGCTTGGCGAGCTTCTTCACGCGCGGGTCCTTCTCGTCGCCCTTCTTGACGGCGAGGAAGTTGCCGTAGGGGTTGCCCTTGGCCTTCTCGGCGACGAGGGCGTCCTTGGCGGGGCTGAGCTTGGCCTCAAGGGCGTAGTTGCCGTTGATCACCGCGGCGTCGACGTCGCTGAGGGAGCGGGGCAGCTGCGCGGCCTCCAGCTCCTTGAACTTGAGGTTCTTCGGATTCTTGGCGACGTCCTTGGGGGTGGCGTCGTAGCCGACGCCCTTCTTGAGCTCGATGACGCCGTTGTCCGCGAGGAGCCTGAGGGCGCGCGCCTCGTTCGTGGTGTCGTTCGGGACGGCGACGGTGGCGCCGTCCTTCAGGTCGCCGAGCTTCTTGACGCCCTTGGAGTAGACGCCGAGGGGCTCCAGGTGCACGGTGCCGTTCGGGACGGGCACGATGTCCGTGCCGTTCTTCTTGTTGAAGTCGTCGAGGTACGGCTTGTGCTGGAAGTAGTTCGCGAAGACCTCGCCCTGCTGGACGGCGGTGTTCGGCGTGACGTAGTCGGTGAACTCGCGGACTTCGAGGTCCAGGCCGGCCTTCTTGGCGAGGTTCTTCTGGACGTAGTCCAGGATCTGGCCCTGCGGCGTCGGGGTGGCGGCGACGACGAGCGCGCCGTCCTTGTCTCCCGCGGAGCCCTTCTCGGAGCCGCAGGCGGAGAGCCCGAGGGTGAGGGCTCCGGCGGCGAGGACAGCGGTGGTGATCTTGGCGGTGTTACGCACGAAAAGTGCCTTTCTCCATGGGTGGTGCGGCCCCGCGGTGCTCTGCGGGGAAGTCTGCGGTGCGGCCCGGGTGGGCCGGGCGGGCCGGTCAGCCGGTCTTGGTGGTCGACTCGGCGGCGACGGGCGCGGGCAGCGCCCCGCGCAGCGGCCGGAACAGCAGCAGCGGACCAGAGCCGCCGCCGCGCTTGTGCAGCCTGCGGGCCGCGTAGTCGCCCGCGAACTGGATGATCGAGATGACCACGGCGAGGATCGCCACGGTGATCCACATCAGCTCCGTCTCGAAGCGCTGGTAGCCGTAGCGCAGCGCGAGGTCGCCGAGGCCGCCGCCGCCGACCGTGCCGGCCATCGCGGAGTAGCCGATGAGCGCGACGATCGTGGTGGTGGCGCCGGAGATCAGCGAGGGCAGCGACTCCGGGACGAGGACCTTGCGTACGACGGTCCAGGTGGAGCCGCCCATCGACTGCACGGCCTCGACGA
The DNA here is from genome assembly GCF_053589195.1 of Streptomyces sp. NPDC003379. Classification (NCBI taxonomy): domain Bacteria; kingdom Bacillati; phylum Actinomycetota; class Actinomycetes; order Kitasatosporales; family Streptomycetaceae; genus Streptomyces; species Streptomyces sp. NPDC003379. The sequence goes on from NZ_JBSFRK010000032.1 coordinate 52,316, forward strand.
GCCCGCCGTCGACCTCGCGGATCGAGGTCTCCACCAGGCGGGCGAAGAACGGGATGGCGCCGACGGCGAGCGGCACGAGGGCGGCCTCACGGCCGATCGTGGTGCCGGTGATCCAGCGCGTGAAGCCCATCAGGGCGACCATAAGGATGATGAAGGGCATCGAGCGGGCGATGTTCACGATCTGCCCGATGACCTTGTTGAGCACGGAGTTCTGCAGGAGTCCGCCGCGCTCGGTGAGGACGAGCAGGATGCCGAGCGGCAGTCCGGCGACGACGGCTATCAGCGTCGACCAGCCCACCATGTAGAGGGTGTCCCAACAGGCCTGCTCCAGCAGGGGCTGCATCTCCGACCAGGTCACTTGGCACCTTCCTTGACCAGCGGCGTGGCGTTCTTCGGCGTGATCACGGGGTCCTGGCCCGCGATCTCCACCTGGAGGCCCTGCTCGCGCAGGAACCCGATCGGGACGACGTTCTCCTCGAAGCGGCCGGGCAGTTCGATGCGCATGCGGCCGACCTGCCTGCCCGCGACGGTGTCCATCGCGGCGCCCAGGATCGAGATGTCGATGTTGTACGTGCGCGACAGCTGGGAGATGACCGGCTGGGTCGCGGCCTCGCCGTGGAAGGTCACGTCGACGACGGTGCGGTCCTCGCCCGTGGCGTCGCCGCTGACGGGGAAGAGCGCGGCGGCGAGCTCGGAGCCGGGCGTCGCGAGGAGTTCGCTGACGGTGCCGGACTCGACGATCCGGCCGCGCTCCATGAGGGCGGCGGAGTCGCAGACGCTCTTGACGACGTCCATCTCGTGCGTGATGAGCAGGACGGTCAGGCCGAGCTGCCGGTTGAGGTCGCGCAGGAGCTGGAGGATGGAGCGGGTGGTCTCCGGGTCCAGCGCGCTGGTCGCCTCGTCGGAGAGCAGCACCTTCGGGTCACCGGCGAGGGCGCGGGCGATGCCGACGCGCTGCTTCTGGCCGCCGGAGAGCTGCGCGGGGTAGGACCGGGCCTTGTCGGCGAGGCCGACCAGGTCGAGCAGGTCGAGTGCCTTGCGGGAGCGCTCCTGGCCGGAGAGGCCGAGGATTTCGAGCGGCAGTTCGACGTTGTCCTGCACGGTGCGCGAGGAGAGCAGGTTGAAGTGCTGGAAGACCATGCCGATGCGGTTGCGCGCCCGGCGCAATTCCTTGCCCGCGCGGGGGCCGCGTCCGGCCAGGGCGGTGAGGTCCTGTCCGGCGACGCTCACGGTGCCGGAGGTGGGGCGCTCCAGGAGGTTGACGCAGCGGATCAGGGAGGACTTGCCGGCGCCGGACTGGCCGATGACGCCGTACACCTCGCCCTCGCGGACGTGCAGGTCGACTCCGTCGAGGGCGGTTACTTCACGACCGCGTGAGCGGTAGACCTTGGTGAGGCCGGAAGTGGTGATCACAGGGGATTCCGTCACTGTCGAGTGCGCGGCGCGGGTGTGGCCGGGCACGGGGCATTCGTTCGGAACGCGGCACGGTTCTCGCGGTGGCGAAAGGAACCGGAGGACGTGTGCGCGGGGCGGGCTCGCTTCCTGCGTCAGTACGGCTTTCGTCGCGTACGTCGTGCAGGGGCGCGGCACAGCGGCTTCGCTTCGGGGCGCGAGGCTCTTCAGTGGTGCGGGGGCCCTCAGAAGGCGCACATTCGACACATACAACGAGCACCGGGCGTCATCGTCGCCTCGGTCGCAAGGGTGCGGCTGCTCGTCGTGGTCATGGGCCCAAGTAAAACACGCGTGAGGTCGCCGTCCGCCACCGCTGTCCGTATAGCGGACAGCGGTGGGACGGGGCCGGGCGCCATGGACGCGGCGCTCAGCCGGCGACGGTGATCTCCACAGCGCCCGCCGTGGCCTGCGCGGACACGGCGGAGAGGTCCTTGACGAGCACGTCCGCCACCAGCTGGGAGGCGTCGTGGGTTGTGGCCAACGCCACGGTCGTCATGCCCGCGGCCCGTCCGGCCTGGAGACCCGCCGGCGCGTCCTCGAAGACGACGCGGCGCGCCGGGTCGGCGGCCGTCTCGGCGGCGGGGCGGCCGTGCGGTTCGACCCGGGGGAACTCCACCGACTCCATGGAGGGGTCCGACCAAGGGGCAGGCGCATCGGGTCAAAGGGCCCGTAATAAAGTCACGGGCATGCTTGTTGCCCTGACGATCGCGACCGCCGTGGCCGCGCTCGCCCTCGCCGCCTGGTGCGGTTTCGCCGCCTACCGCGACCAGCCGACCAAGGACTGGCACTTCATCGGCATGGGCGTGGTGACCCTCCTCGCCCTGGTCCAGCTGATCGTCGGCATCGTCCAGCTCGCGCGCGGCGAGGACCCTGAACAGGGCACGACCATCTTCGTGGCGTATCTGCTCGGCTCCTTCGCGTGCGTCCCGGCGGCGGGCTTCATGTCGCTCGCCGAGCGCACCCGCTGGGGCTCCTTGACGGTCGCCGCGGGCGGCGTGGTCCTCGCCGTGCTCGAAGTGCGGCTCTACGACATCTGGGGTGGTTGAGATGACGGAGACCGAGAAGAGCGCGGGCGGCGGCCCCCGCCAGAAGCTGATCACCGGCCCGGGCATCCTGCTGCTGTGGCTGTACGGCGTGATGGTCGTCGGCGCGGTGTCGCGCTCGGCGGTACAGATCTCGACGGACTTCCACAAGGCCCCGCTCGCGTACTCCCTGTCGGCACTCGCGGGCCTCGTCTACGGCTTCATCACGTACTCGCTGGTCCGCGGCGGGGACACGGCCCGCAAGGCGGCGCTGGTGTGCTGCGCCGCGGAGCTGGTGGGCGTGCTGGCCGTGGGCGCCTGGACGCTGGCGGAGCCGTCCGCCTTCCCCGACGCGACGGTGTGGTCGGACTTCGGGATGGGGTATCTGTTCATCCCGGTCATCCTGCCGATCACGGCGATCTTCTGGTTGGGGAAGGCGCGGCGGGCGGGACGCTGAGCGCGGCGGGCATGCGCGCGGGCATGCCGGGTGCGCTCAGGCCTTGGCTTCCGCCTTCGCCACCTTCGCTACCCTCGCCACCTTCGCCAACTGGGCCTTGACCAAGGCATTGTCGGGGTCCGTGGCCTCCCAGGGGGCCTCCTGGTTCTCGGCCCTGAAGGTGACGACGGTCGAGCCGCTGCGGACCACGGTGAACCGGGCGCTCGCGTCCTCGCCGTGTATGCCGCCGTACACCACGTACGAGACGGCCTCGTCGCCGAGGCCACCGTCGGGCCGGCGCCGGACCTCGTTGTACGTACCCTCGACGCTCTCGAATCCCTTGCCGCACTTGGCCACCGCGGTCCGCAGTCCGGCCAGCACCTTCTTGGCACCGGCTTCGTCGTGCGCGGCGATGCCGATGACGAGCTCCTTGCCCTTCGGTTCGTCGTACGTGGAGCCCTTCTCGATGACCGAGTACGGGTGGAAGGCCTTCGGCTTGGGGCTGGAGCTGTACGACAGCATCTGATCCACCGGCCGACACCGAACCGGATCGGCGCTGGTCTCACTCTTCCCGTACGCGGCGGCCAACCCATTGTTCAGGGCCCGTATCTTGCGCCGCGGCCCGATGTCGTCGCCGGTGAGCTCCATGGCTTTCAGCGGGGCAGCCCGATCCTCTCCCCGACCCTTCTCACGCTGCGGGGCACCGCTCCCCTTCGCGTCCCCGGCCCGCTCCTCACCGTCACCGGAACCGGCGCCGCATGCCACGGCGCCCAGCAGCAGCGGCGCCACGAGGACACCTACGTACTGCGAACGGCGACGCACGCCATCAATGCTTCTACCCACCAGGCCATCAGCCTTTCTTGCAGCATCATCTCTTTTGGCAAACACTACTGCTAAAGGGAATCAGGGCTCGGCCAAGGGTTGAGTCCCGGGTCGGAGTGCAGACAGACCAGAGGGCGATTCGCACAGACTGCCAGCTCCAGAGAGTCCGCAAAGGTGGGACCAAGCTCCCAAATCCAACCCATACCCGCAGCGACCACCCTCCCTCCGGCTTCGACGAATACGCTTGAATAACTGAGCCATTCACCGATAGGGAAATATTCCCCACCGAGAACAGCCTCCACCTCTGCCGCCAAATTACGCTGCCCTGATCCAGCGGCGAAGGGATCGATATTGTAAGGCTCGTCATTATTGAAGTTTGGGCCAAGTCGATTGACCGGCTCGATCGAAAGCCCTCCTACCGCCGCGAGGATTTCTTCTGCCAACGGATGGGCCCGGTACCCTTCGCCTACCAAGGGCTTCACCCATTGACCGGCGTCAACCTTCCTGTCTGCGCTCCACCCGGACGCAACAAGTGCCCCAAGCAGGTCCTCGCTGAGCGAGTCGAAACGAATCATGGACATCAGTTGATTTCCCGATCCTCCAGCAGTCGGCTACAACGGCCGCACGGGTGAGCCGGTTCACCATGCCCATCTGTATTCGATGTCGGCATGGAATTGTTCCGTGTCCTCACCGTTCGCATGGTTCCGCCCCTGATGGCCTCAGGCCCCTCCGCCGCCTGCGCCTGAATCAGACAGTCCACCTCCGCGCACCCTCCATGGTGACCTGTCCGCTCGAGTGCATCCGCCAACGGCCCTTCTGCCTGCTGGCCATGCTTATTTCGACCGTAGTACTTCGCACCTGAGGGAGATGTGTACTCAGAGGCAAATTTCACTCCAGGTTCGTTGCGAACACTGTCGGCATAGTCTCCGAGGTTGCAGTTGTGTACGAGTACCGGCGCGGCCGCTGCCACCACATAGTACGTATGCAGATCCGCAACCGTCAGATTGTGCACCGTCGCCGACTGGGTCCAGCGCTCCACCGACGCGATCTGGACGTACGTGCCCGAACTCGTCCGCAGCCACTGGCCCGGCCGCAGGTCCGTCGCGTCGATCCAGTCGCGCAACTCCGGGACCCAGAAGGGGTGTCCGTCCGTCGCCGTGACGGCGGCCTTCTTGGGGCCCTTCTTGCCGTCGACGTCGATCGTGACCTCGACCAGGCGCTTGGCGCCCTTGCCCTTGATCTCCGCCGTGACCGTGCGGACCTTCGTCTTGCCGGTCTTCGGGTCGGTGGCCAGGACCTTGTCGCCGACATCGACATCTCTGATCGACTTCGTGGTCCCGTCAGCCATCAAGACTTTTGTGCCGGGTGTGAAGCTGTTGCTGTCGTCGCAGCTCTTGCGCGCCGCGTCCTCCAGCCGGTCCGCCTTCTTGTCCAAACTGCGCCACTTGCCGAAGCTGGTCTTGAGTTTGCCGAGCAGTCCCCAGACCCGTTTGGCGAGGGCGACGCCCTTCTTCCAGTTCCACAGGTACTTCTTGGCCAACTGGCCGATCTTCGCGCCGATCGCGCTCGTGACGACATTCAGGATCGTGGCGCCGCAAGCGCCGAGGCTGCCGGTGCTGAAGCAGTCCAGGGCGTCCGTGATGCCCAGTTCGTCCGCGAGGATCTGGCCGAGTTCCTTGGCGGCCGAGACCGCGAAGCTCTTCTCGACGTCCGCTCTGGAGCGCGCGGTTATGGCCTTCCGCTGGGCCGGGGTTTTGTCCAGTTGGTAGTACTTGTAATAGGTCTTGGTGGGCTTGGTTTCCCAGCCACCGTTGCTCTTCATCCGGCACTGCACGCCCATGAGCATGCAGTCGTCCGGCTTCTCACCCGTCGGGTCGGACAGCGTCACCGGGCTGTTGTTGGCGTACGCGTACCCGTTGATCTGCTGCGGGTCCGTGAAGTCGATGAGCGGGTCGGCGGAGATGAAGCGGCCGTTCTCCGGTTCGTACTCCCTCGCCCCGATGTGGGTCAGGCCCGTCGACGCGTCGACCGGCTTGCCGAGGAAGCCCTTGTCGTCCACCCAGGGCTCGGTCACCGCTGTGCCGCGTTCGTTGCCGAACGGGTCCATCCGGCGCCGGGTGACGGCGCCCGACTGCGCGTCCACCGCGGCCAGTGACGTCCCGTGGTGGTCCCCCGCCAGGAACTGCACGCCCTTCGGGGTGCGCATCGCCACCGTCTGGCCGGCGAAGCTGTAGTAGCGGGTCGCCTCCACCGTGCGCGAGTCGGTGTTGAGGGCGAGTTCCATGCCCGGCAGGTACAGCGTCTGCTTGCCGGGTTCCTTGCGGAGAAGGCGTTCGCCCGCCGTGCCGTACAGGAAGGACGTGGCCTCCGTGTCCGGCTTCGACGACTTCGTCAGTCTGCCTTCGGCGTTCCAGGTCAGGTCCTGGGTCGTGCCGTTCTGCACGCGCCGGCGGGTGTTGCCCGCCGCGTCGTAGGCGAAGGTGTCCTGGGACTTGACGGCCGGGCCGCTGCCGCTGGCCGGCGTGTCCGTCACGACCTTGGTGAGGGTGTGCGGACCGCCGTTGCCCTCGGCGTCCTTGCCGTACGTGGACGTCCGGGTCACGTCGGGCTTGCCGCCCACCCCGTGCAGGACCTGCTTGCTGCGGTTGCCGGACGCGTCGTAGTCGAAGTCCTGCCAGTAGGCCCCAGGCCCACCGAGCGTGGGCGCGCTGGGGCCGCTCGCGCACGCCTTGTTCTGCTTGCCGGTGCCCGCGGCCTCGTCGGAGGCGTTGGCCGTCGCCCAGGCGGACGTCAGCCGGCGCTGCCAGTCGTAGCGGAAGCACTGGACGTCGTCCTGGCCGCCCGTCGGGGTGTCGGCGACCGACGTGACGTTGCCGGACGCGTCGTAGGTGTAGTCGGCGTCGTACGTCACCGCGTCGACGCCCGAGACGTCCACCGTGGAGTTGGTCAGGCGGTCGGTGCCGCGCTCGCGCTCGTAGGTGAGCCAGGTCTTCTTGCCGTCGGAACCGCCGATCGTGCCCAGCTCCAGCTGCTGGAGCTGGGAGGTGGAGGCATAGGACGCCTGTCCGACGTACGCGCCCTGCTGCTTGCCGTCCAGGTTCGACAGGAGCTGGGTCGGGCGCTGCAACTCGTCGTAGGTGTACGTGAGGGTCTCGGGGCCGAGGCCCCCGGCCGCCGGGAGCTGCTGGGACTGGACGGTGCCGTCCGCGTTGTACTCGGTGCTGTACTCGTAGGTGCCCTTGAGCTCCTCGGCAACGTCACCGCCCAGCACGACCCTGGTGAGTTCCGGCTGGTAGAAGTCGTCGAGGTGGACGTTGATCGTCGCCGTCTGCACCTTGCCGTTGTCGTACCGGTAGGTGCCGTACGGCTGGCCCTTGGCGACCTGGTCGTAGGTGGTCGCGGTGAGCTGCGTGCCCTTGTCCGGCTCGCCCTCCCAGGTGGACGTCGGCCTGCCGAGGACGTCGTACTTCGTGGCCACCGTCTTGTCCCGCATGTCCGTCGTGGAGACGAGACGGTCCAAGGTGTCGTACGCGTACGTCGACTTGCCCGTGTCGGGGTCGCTGGCGGAGGTCTTGCGTCCGCGCTGGTCGTAGCCGTACGACCAGGTGTTGCCCGCCGCGTCCTCGACGGTCTTGAGCTGCCCCGCCGGGGTGTAGCCGTACGACGTGCTCTCGTAATCCGTCGACGTACCGTTCGGCAGGGGCTTGTCGCCCTTGTAACGGCGGATCTCCGTCGTCCTGCCACGGCCGTCGGTGATCGTAGTCGTGGGCGCCGTGCCGGCCGGCGGGTCGACGTGGACGCGGTCGCCCCCGTACGAGTACGTCGTGCGCCACTTCTCCTCGTCGGCCACTTGCTGGATCTCGGCCGTCTTGCGTCCCGCGCCGTCGTACCGCGTGACGGTCTGGCCGTCCACTTCGCCGGTCGGCTTGAAGATCTCGTCGGTGGGAGGCTTGGCGCTGTAGTAGTCCGAGGTCGTCTCCACGACGTTGCCGAGACCGTCGTAGTGGGTGTCGGCGAGGACGCGGCCGCCGTTCGGGCCTTCGGACTGCTGCTGGCGGGGCCTCAGCAGACCGTCGTAGAGCGTGTACTCGACGCCGTAGGCGCCGTGCTTCGCGCTCTTCTCCGTCTTGACCACGGTCGGTGCGCTCTTGCGGACCAGGTAGGTGTACTTGATCGACGCGGGCCCCGTCTTCGAGCGGTCGGCCAGCCAGACGGAGGTGACGCGGCCGAGCGCGTCGCGGGCCGTCTCGCTGCGCTTGCCGTTCATGTCGATCTGCGCGGCCGGACTGCCCCACGAACGCACGTACTCGGTGGAGACCTCCCAGCCCAGCGGGTTGGTCTCCGTCTGCTTGGTGGTCAGTCCGTCCGTCTCGACGTACGTGAACTTCGTCTCGGTGCCCTTGGCGTCCTTGACCTTCAGCGGACGGCCGAACCGGTCGAAGTCCGTCACCGCGGACTCCGTGACCGTCTGGTACGTGGCGTCGGTGCCGTCGTGCTTCGACAGGCGCTGCACCTTGGTCACGTCGCCCTTGACCGGCGCCTCACCGAGGCCCTTGGCGTCGTAGAACGTCAGTTCGTCGGAGATGACCTGGGTCTTGCGGTCCGGCTTCGTCTCACAGGTGACGGCGACCTTCTCGGACCGGGAGACCAGCTCGTACATGTGCTTGGTCTTGTTGTCCGCGAACTCGGTGCGCGTGCACTGGTTGTCGGAGCCGTCCCCGACCTTGCCGTAGTCATCCGTCTCGACGGCTCGGCCGGTCTCGGCGTCGTAGCGGCTGGTGGCGGCGGTCTCCTGCCATGTGCCGCCGTCCAGGGCCGTGTACGTCCGGGTGGTCTCGGGACGTACGTAGTACGCCTTGCGCGTGCCCCAGTCCTTCACGCGCTCCGCCGTGACGTGCGACCACGCGGTGCTGACGCTCTTCGACACGATCTTGTCGGCGGTGTAGGCGCCGTCGTAGGTGATCGTCTCCAGTTCGTGGCCGGAGAGCTCCTCGTCGTCGGCGTGCTTCTTACCGGTCGAGTCCTCGACCTCCCCGCCGAGACCGCGCAGGAAGACGTGCTCCGTCCGCTGATCGGCGGCGCTCACGGTGCCGGCGGACTTGGTCACACGGACCTTGCCGTAGCCGCGCCAGTCGCTGTGCGTGCGGTACTCGTCCTTGGTGATCCCGTCGGCCTTGGCCTTCTTCCAGCCCGCGTCGCCCAGATAGTCGTAGTCGCTGACGCTGTTGGGCGCGTCCGCCGTCACGTCGTCCTCGACCACACGGTCGACCACGTACTTGTGGAACCAGTCGGTGATGGGTTTCTCGACGCCCGGAGGATTCCACTTGACCGGATAGCAGGCCGTCTTGGGCGAATCCGCCGACGGCAGATCGCTCGCCTTGCACTCCGCGTCGCGGTAGAGGACGTCCATCCGGCCGCCCGTGCCGTTGTCCACACCGGCGAGGCGGAAGCGGTTCATCGCCTGGATGTCGTCCCCGGGCTTGTCCACCCTGTTGGGCAGCTGGGTACCGAGAAGCTCCACCGCCGGCGTGGTCACCGTGCCGGACCCGGCGTGGCCCGTCTGCTTGATGGTGTTGAGCCAGAGCGACTTCGAGCTGTCCCCGTTGTCCGTGAAGAGGTGGCCGAGGGACCAGGAGTCGACGTCCGCGTAGCCTTCGCCGTAGCGGATCTGCGTCGTGATCTTGCTCAGCTTCTTGCGGGTCCAGAAGGTGGGGCTGTTCTGCCCCTTGCACTTGGTGCCGGACTTGCAGTTGAGGTCCCACGGGACGTCGGGCCAGCGGCCCGCGGTCGTGTCCGTCAGGTCACCGGTCTCACAGTCCGCCGCCGCGCCCTGGCACCGCTCATCGGTGTCGAAGACCATGCGGGCGGCGGCCGGGGTGCTGTAGACCTTGCCGTCCTGCTGGCCGTAGTCGATCCGCTTGAGGTAGCCGCCGCGGGTGTACGCCTTGCCGTTCTCGTCGGTCTTCAGGCCCTGGGTGTAGTAGTTGGTCTCCTTGCCGTAGTAGTACGACATGGCGTTGCCGTGCGGGTCCACGACGTAGTCGAGGTTCCACCGCCAGGCCTGCTTGCAGTGGGCGTCGGCGAACGTCGCGCTGTAGCAGGGTTCACCCGAGTCGTCGCCGTAGACGGGAACGGTCCAGGCGGAGCCGGTCTGCTCCTTGCCGGAGGCGTAGCCGGGCAGGTTGTCCAGGCCGAAGTAGTACTCGGTGCCGTCGGTCGTGGTGACGCGCCAGTGCTCGCCGTTGTCGTCGCCGTTGCTCGCACCGGCCAGCTTCTCGACCTTGCTGTTGTCGTCGCCGCTGATCCGCCACGTATCGGTCTTGTCGTCTTTGATGAGCTCACCGGAGCTGCCGCCGGCCAGCTGCATGGTGGCGTTGTCGTACGCCCAGCACTGGTCGCCGTTGGTCTTGGCGTGGCCGTCGTCGGCGCACGGCTTGTAGCGCCGCTCGATGAAGCCGGGTTCGTAGCCGAAGCCCTGCCCGATCCAGGAGCCCTGGTTGTTGGTCGCGGCGGTCTGGCCGTCCACGGACTGGGAGTCGTAGGAGAGGCCGACCGAGGGCACGAGTCCGCCCGGAGCGGGCGGCGTGCGCAGGGGGTACGACCAGTTGAACGCGCCCGAGGAGTTGGAGACGCTCCACTCGGCGGACGGCGCCAGGGGGGTGGCACCGAAGCTGCCCTGGTCACCGGAGGAGCCGGCGGTCGCGGCGAGCACGGTGGCGGGGCCCGAGGACCGCTCGCCACGAGCCTCCACCTGGACGTCGGCGCTGAGCGTCCGGGCGTCGGCGTCGTTGGTCGCGGGCAGCTCACGCGGGGTCGTGCAGCCCTTCTTGTCCGGGGTGCTGACAGCGCACCCCGGGAGCTCCACGAGGCGGAGGCGGGAGCCGTAGCCCGCGCCGTACGCGTCGGCGAACTCGGAGTAGTCGAGGGTGAGGCGTGCCGTACCGGTCTCTGCCGCCTTCTCCGTCCGCTCCCGGGCGCCGTCCGCCCCCGCACCCTTGCCCGCGTCGGCGAGCGTGAGCAGGACTCCGTCGACGCCTGCCGCCCGGGCCTTGTCCCGTCCGGCGATGACGACCTTCACCGCCTCAGGGGCCGCGGGTCTGTGGCGGGCACGTTTTCGGGGCGGGCCTACTTCGACGGGCAGGCCCTTCGCCTTGACCGTCCGCGTGGAGGCGCCGCCGAGCGGCACGGTGTCGCTCGCCGCCCTGGGCCACGTGACCTCGGCCGGTCCCTTCGCCCGCGCCTTCTCCGCCGGGTTGGGACGGCTCTTGCCGGCCTTCAACTCGGTGCCCGGCACGGGCGCGCCGAGATCCTTCTGCACGCCTGGGCGGGTGCGGCCGTCGTCGTCGGCCCTCGCCTGCGGGGCGTACTGCGGCAGGAGCCCCACGGCGAGCGAGACACCCAGCGTCACCACGACGTGGCGTCGCAGGCGGGGGCGGGCGGACCAGGAGGGCAGGCGGAACCGCTGGGACGTGGACACGTGTCGTCTCCGGAAGGGCAGAAGCGGGGGGTTGGCAGAGGTACGGAGAGGGGCGGGCGACCCGTGTGGAGACCGGCCCGCCCCGCCTCCCGGCGGCTATGTCACCGTGCCGTCCAGATTCACGCCGGACTTGAGGTTCGCGACGGCGGCCACGAGGGGCTCGTCGAGCGCGCCTTCGAAGACGCGTACCTCGTCGATGGCCCCGGAGAAGTACTGCGATCCGGTGGTCAGGCCCGCACGCCCCATCTGGAGGCCGGCGGTAGAGAAGTCCCAGTCGTTGGGCCACCGCACGACCTGGCCCGTCCATTCACCGTTGACGTACAGGCGGGCTTCTTCGAACAGCGCGTTGTAGGAGAGGGCGAGGTGGTCACCCCGCCCCTCGCTGCTCGGCTGGACGGCGCCGGCCTCCAGTTCCGTCACCGTCGCGTCGGAGGCGTCCTTCTCGGTGAGCCGGAGCTTCCACCGCTTGCTCTCCTTGTCGAACCGGACACTGGCCACCGACCCCTTGGTACCGGGCAGCGAGAACACCGCCTGGGTGGCCGCGGCGTCGGGGGACGCGAGCCTGGCCCGTGCCGTGACCGTGAAGCCGGCCTTGGCCTTCAGCAGTCCGGGCGCGCGGCTCGCGTAGCCGTCCTTGCCGTTCAGGGCGAGGTGGCCGTCGCCCCACACCGGCTCTTCGGCCGGCTTGCAGTTCGGGTCGAGGACGTCGCAGGTGTCGTCCGCCTGGTGGACGGAGGCGCCGCCGCGCAGGGTCATCCCCGCGCCGTTCGTGCGGTCCGGCACCGTCCCGCCGTCGGACTCGTCCATGTCCCAGTAGGCGCGCTGGAGCGGCGGGATGCCGCCGAGGCTCTGCGTCTCGGCCGCGGCCAGGACACGGTCGAAGACCTGGACGTCCGCCACGGTTCCCTTGAGGTTCGCGGTGTATCCGGCGGGTTCGAGGGCCCGCCCGATCTGGAGGGAGCCGCTGGCGTTCCACGTCGTCGGGCGTTCCTGGATGTCGCCGTGCATGAGCGTGCCGTTGACGTACATGCGCATCGTGCCCGAGCTGCCGGCCCGGACCTCGTCCTTGTCGTAGACGCCGACCAGGTGCGTCCAGTCGCCGGGCACCGCCTTCGGTCCCTGCACTTCCCAGGACGCCATCGAGTCGATCTCGCTGTCGGGCGCCAGGAAGGACCACCGGCGGGAAGCGGCGTCGTATCCGAGTGAGAAGCCCGACTGCGCCGAGCCGTCCTGGCTGACCACGCTCATCGACGTCTTCGGCAGTTCGGGGAGCATCACCCAGGCCGCGACCGAGAAGGTCTGATCCGTGTCGACCACGTGCTGGCCGGTGTTGAGGTAGGCACCGCTGCTGCCGTCGAGTGTCGCCGCCGTGCGCACCGAGCCGTGCGGGCCGTCGTCACCGAAGGTCACGCCCGGCCCGGCGGTCGCCGCCGGGATGCCGTCACTTCCCGCCGCCTGCTTGGAACCCGCCGGGTCCGCCAGCGCCCACGCCGACTTCGGCGAGCGCCCCTTGGCGACCCGGAACCGGTAGGACTTGGTGATCTCGCGGTTGTTGCCCGCCCGGTCCTCCGCCTCCACGTACAGCGTCACGGGGCGTTCCCGCTGCGGCATCCACCGCACGAGGGCGGGCCGGCCCGGAGCGCTCGGTACGACGGTCCGCTCCGCCTCGCCCGTGAACTGGTAGCGGTACTTGACCACGTCGGTGCCTTCGGAGTGCAGCTCGAAGGTGCCGTACTCGCCGACGCCCGCGTGCCACTTCCCGTCGTTGGGGTACTTCTCGGACTTCACTTCCGGCGCGTCGGGCTTCGTCGAGTCGAGGATGAACTCGCAGCGCGTGCCGCCCCCTTCGTGGCTCCACGGGCCCCAGGACTCGTCCGATCCGCCGATGTCGTCCCCGCCGCGCACCCACCAGCCGATCACGGTGTTCTGCGGCAGTGTGAAGGAGGCCGTGCCGTCACCGCGGATGTCCTCGCCCACCTTGTAGGTGAACTCCTCGAATCCGCTGTCACGGCTCCGGTCGGTGTTCGACTGCTGGTAGCCGGTCGTGACGACGTACTTCTTCTCGCGGCCGTCCTTGTCCGTCCAGAAGATCTCGAACTGGGCCCGGAGCTTCTCCGTGTTGCCCTTCACGTCGCCGTGGTCGGGGTCCCACACGATCGCGGAGAGCGTCGGGGTCTTCTTCGTGTAGTGCTTGGTGGCTTCCCCATAGGCGCATCTGCCTCCGGGGTCCATGGAGAGTTCGTCCAGCTTCGGCTGATAGGGCGGCCGGTTGTACGTCACTTCCAGCGCCGCGTTGTTGCAGAACCGCTTCCATGACACGTACGAGTCCTCGGTGGCGGCCTGGAGTCCGAACGTGGTGGTGTCCCATCCGCTGGACGCGGCCTTCTGCACGGTGCCCTGCACGTTGAAGCGCACGTTCTGGTTGGTCGCCGAACAGGACCCGGTCGGGTTGGTCGGTGACTCGGACGTGATGTGGTCCTTGCTCGACGGGCGGTTGGACCAGTTCGTACGGGAGTTGATGGCACTGCCGCCGGAGCTGTTGACGCGGTGCAGCTGCACCGAGCGCGCCTCGCTGTTGTACGTGTGCACCAGCGTGATCGCGAACTCGGCCTTGAGGATCCTCTTGCCCTCGAAGCTCCCCGTGGGCAGCGCGTAGTACTGCCGCTGGACGTCGTCGCTACCGGTGCAGCGCACGGAGTAGTTCGCCGGGCAGCGGCCGACGCCCTTGCCGGACTCGACGCCGTCGTCGGAGTTGGGGAACTTCCAGCCTTCGAGGCCCGGCTTCGCGGACGACACCCAGGTCCATGAGGTGCGGCTCTTCGTCCTTGCCACCGGGTCGATGATCACCGGGTAGCGCGTGGTCTTCCCTCTGAGGAGGCTCAGGTCGGGTCTCAGGGTCATCGTGCCGCGCCGCAGGCCGAGGGAGACGTCCGCGACCCGGGCGCCGTCGCCGGGCGCGGCCTGCGCCACCGCCGACGCGCGCTTGGACCGCACTCCGGCGGCGCTGTCGCCGCTGGAGTCCCACATGACGGGCTGGGGGGCCTCGAAGACCGTGCCGCCCGTGCCCGCGTCCTTCGCGACGAGTCCGCCGCCGGCCGTCTCGCGTACGTCGAGGCCGTGGGCTGCGACGGGAAGGTCGATGCCGGTCAGCTTCGGGTTGGCCGCCGCCTTCGCGGACTTGACGACCAGCAGATGCGCGAAACCCTCGGGCTCGGCGCGCACGACCAGGTCGACGTCCGGCAGGACCGCGCGGTACGTGGCCGTCGGGCCCTCGACCTCGGGTGCGGGGAGCCGGCCGGGCCAGGAGAGGGAGAGCGTCTTTCCGTCACGCGCCATCGTGGCGAACGGGCCTTCACCGCCGCCGGAGAGCGTCACAGCGGTGGACGTGGCCTTGGGGGCGAAGGCGCCGTTCGGCTGCTCGACCAGTGTCGTGTCGATGTCGGCCCAGCGGTCGCCCTTGCGGGTACGGACCGGCTGCGCGTACTCCTTTGTGGTGAAGGTGCCGTCCGGGTTCGCGAACGTCTGGGCGCGCTCGGTGCGCCGGCCGAGGACTTCGACGCGCTTCCCAGCCACGTCCGCACGCCGGGCGGCCGCGTCGTCGGTCAGTTCGGTGCCCTTCGTGGTGCTGGTGGACGCGGGCGCCCGCTCGGGCGGCACCGCGGTCGCCGGGGCCGGTCCGGTGAATCCGGCCGCCAGCACGGAAGTGATCAGCCCCACCGTGAGCGCCGCTCTTCGCGCCCGCCACACTGTCCCGCTCTTCGCCATGTCCCCTGGTCCCCCTGCGTCGTGAGCCGTACCTGCACCGCGGCCGAGGTCCGGGTGGGCGCGCCGTGCGGCGCGCCCATCCGGCGCCGCCTATCGGATGTCCGAGCCGAACGCCTTGCCCGCGTCCGGGATGCCGTCGGCGCCCGGCTTCACCGTGCGCACCGACCCGGTACCGCTCTCGATGTGCTTCCAGGACATCGCGTACACCAGGCCCTTCCGGTCGGCCGGTGTCTTGCTGTAGGGCACTCCGACGTACAGGTCCTTGTACGTGGACCACAGCCCGAGTCCCGCGAAGTCACGCGCCTCGGCCGTACCCGGCAGGCCGTTGCCGCGGGTGAGGACCTTGGCCTTCCCTGACGGGCCGAGGGGCGACAGGACGTGCACGGCACCCGCGTTCTCCGCCTCCCCCACCTCCTGGTTGGGGACGCTGACGGCCAGCTTGATCGTCTCGGCGGTGCCGACCGCGCCCGGGTCGGTGCTGCTCAGAGCCACCCGCTGGCCGAAGAAGTCCGCCGCCGCGGGCCGCTCGTTGCCGCCGGACGCCAGCCGGTCGATGAAGCCGACTTCGGTGAGCGCGCCGGACGGTTTGATCCGGAGAACCGTGACCACACCCGCGTCCGCGACCGTGCCCACGTTCTCGTTGGGCGTCCCGATGGCCAGCAGCGCGTCCGTCTCGGATTCCGCGCCCGACGGTCGGTACGGAACCATCGACAGCGCCGCGCCGAACCGGTCGTCCTTGGCGGACGCGCCCGACACCAGGGCCGGATGGTTCTCGTCCACCCCGTCCAGGGGGGTCGGACGTCCGTCCTCGATGGTGTGGTTGAACAGCGTCACCGCACCGGCGAACGACTCGTCGCCGATCGCCTCGCCGGGCGCCCCTACCGCGATGAAGCGGCTCGTGGCCGTGAGGGAGTGCCCGAACCGGTCGTTGGCCTCCGCCACCCCCGGCACGTCCGGGTCGTCCTGGTTGACCGTGGTCTCGGTCGTGCCCTGGACGTAGTGGACGCACCCCGCGTCGGAGACGTCGCCGATGGCTTCTCCCGGCACGCCGATGGCGAGGTACGGCTTGCCTCCCGACTTGACGCCGGCCGCGACGGCGTAGCCGAAGAGGTCTCCGGCCTCGGTGACGGTGTCCCCGTCGAGGCCGGCCTGGGTGTAGCTCTTCACCGTGGAGCCTTCACCGATCCCCGTCGGCCTGCCATGGATGACGTAGACCGCTCCGGCATCCGCCTGGGCGCCGTCGGCGGTGGTGACGTTCTCGTACGGGGCGCCCACGACGAGATCGTCGCAGCCGTCCTTGTCGGCGTCGTACATGGCGATCGACGCGCCGAACTTGTCGCCGGTCTCGGGGTCGGCGGCCATGCCGCTCATCGACTGGGATATCTCGGTGACGCCCTTGTCGCCACCGAGCACGACCCGGACAAGCCCCGCGTTCGCCTTGCCGGCCACCGTGGCTTCGGGATCGGCCACGGCCATGTCACGGATGCCGTCGCCGTTGAAGTCCGATCCCAGACCAGCGGCGCACGAGGCGGCGGCCGCGGGCGACGCCCCGGCCGAGAACGACGTCGTGGCCGCCACGACCAGGGCCGCGGCCACCCCCCACTTGCTCGCCCGTCCACACCCGCGCAGGCTTCGATTCGACTCCACAGTCCCCACCCCAGAGTTACAGAACATCGTCACGAGATGTTCACAGCGGGGTGAGTTAAGGCTCCGGACCGTCAGGCCGTCAATGTGACGCAGGACACACATGTGCGACGTGTGGCCACGTTCGGTGACCGATCAGATGAATTAACGACGATTCTCGGCCATCATCCATCGGTCACGCTCGACAGGCCTGGTCCAGGGAGACAGCCGGTCGCGTAGCCGGTTGATGCGACGAAAATCAGCCACACCGGGAGTCAGGACGGCTCTGTGGAATCACGGAACGCGAGGAAGCGTCGAGGAAAATCGGTCCGGTTCGATGCCGGTGCGGCGGCCGCGCGACCCGTGATCAGGTCGGGTCGCGTCGGCCGGCCGGTATTTCAAGTCCCGGCGGCTGTCGCCGTCGGCGGAGTGCCGCTAGGCGCTGGTCACGTACGCGCGCGCGTCGGAGTCCTTGGAGAGGGTCACGACGGTGAGGCGGTCGTTCACGCGCTCGGTGCCCACGGGGACGTACCCGTGCTTGCGGTAGAGCTGGAGGTTCTGTTCGCTGCGGTGGCCGGTGAAGAGTTGGAAGCACTTGGCGGCGCCGCTCGCGCCGAGCCGTCGCTCGATCGTGTCGAGGAGCCGACCGCCCAGGCCGTGCCGCTGCATGCGGGGGTGGACGATGAGCTTGCCGATCCGCGCGGTGCCGTCGGTGTCGACCGTGCCGCGTACGGAGGCCACCACCTCGTCGCCGAGGCGGGCCACCAGGACGGTGCCCGCGGTCAGTTCGGCCTTGATGGAGTCGAGGGACTGGGTCAGCGGCTCGATCGAGTAGTCGCCGTAGAGCTCGGCCTCGCTCTGATAGCAGAGGTACTGCAGTTTGAGGATCTGTTCGGCGTCCGCTTCGGCCGCCTCCGAGATGGTCACGCTCATGCCCATGTGTGCATGCCTCCCGCTCACCTGCTCCACCGGTTGTCTAACGCTCCTTTGCCCTCGGTTCAGGAGCCGCAACCTCCGCCGCCAGCATTCTGCGCAGGCATCCCAGGCAACGGGAACGTTCCGGCCCCAGACTCCCCTGTGACATTCCCAACTCCCCTGCGATTTCCCGGTAGGTGAGGTCCTTGGGGGAGAGCAGTGCGGCCATGAGGCGGGGGCAGCGGCCGGGCAGTCTGCGTACCGCGGCGTGCAGGGTGCGGTGCCGGTCGGCGGTCAGGGCGCGCTGCTCGGGGCCGCCGTCGAAGTCGGCGGCGGGCTCGGCCGCGTACGCCATCTCGCGCCGGGCGGAGCGTCGGGAGCGGCGTGCCTCGGACCGGACGGCGCCGCGCAGCCACAGCGCCGGGTCGGCGGGCGGCCCGTCGGACTCCAGGCGCTCCAACAGGCGCAGCCAGACGGCCTGTTCCAGGTCACCGGGGTCGTCGCCGGAGCCGAGGGCCTCCGCGGACGCCTCGGCGGCGAGCAGCCGGTGCAGGGTGGGGATGAGCGTGGGGATGAGCTCGTACGTCATGCACGGCGGGACGCGGCCGCTCCGGCGGGAGGTTTCCGGAGCGGCCGTCTCTCACCCCAATCGGGGCCGTACGGTCAGCCGTTGACGCGTCTTGCTCAGCGGTCGGCGAAGTCCGCGGCGGCGAGCAGCGCGGTGTCCGGGTTGTCGGAGAAGATGCCGTCGATGCCCGTCTCGAAGTAGGTCTTGAAGGCGCCGAAGGCGTCTCCGTAGGCGGCCGGGTCGGTGCCCTTCCTGAAGTTCGCGGGCAGGAAGGTGTTCTCGTTGCGCATCGTGTACGGGTGCAGGACCAGGTCCGCCGCGTGCGCGTCCTCGACGAGCGTGGTCGGCGTGCCGAGGCTGCCGTCGGGCTTCCTCGGGATGATCAGGTCGAGGGTCGGGCCGATGCCCTGCGCGAAGCGTGCCATCCACTCCAGGCCCTCGGGCTTGATCAGGTCGGCGACGGTGCGCGGGTCGCCCGCCTCGACGAAGTCCCAGGGGCGCGAGCTCGCGCCGGACAGGAGCACGACGCGGGGCGCGGGGACCAGCTTGGCCAGGCGCTGGATGCTGCCGGGCTCGAAGGACTGGAGGAAGTTGGGCGAGTGCTTCTTGTGGCGGCCGTACCGGCGCAGGAGCTTGGCCAGCGGTTCTTCGAGGCTGAGGCCCAGCTTGCGGAAGTAGGTGGGGTGCTTGGTCTCGATGTGCAGCCAGACCTGCTTGCCGCGCCTGCGGCCCTCCTTCTCGGCCCACTGGAAGACCTCTTCGAGGGTGGGCACGTCCCAGCGGCCGTCGTAGAGGGTGTTGTGCTGACGGGTGCCCGGGATGCGCTCCTTGGCGCGCAGCGTCTTCAGCTCGGCGAGCGTGAAGTCCTCGGTGAACCAGCCGGTGAGCTTGGCGCCGTCCACGGACTTCGTGGTCCTGCGGGACGCGAACTCGGGGTGCGCCGCGACATCCGTCGTCCCGGTGATGTCGTTCTCGTGGCGGCATACGAGATGGCCGTCCTTGGTGGGCACGACGTCCTGCTCGATGACGTGCGCACCCATGTCCAGGGCGAGCTGGTACGAGCCGAGCGTGTGCTCGGGCCGGTAACCGCTGGCTCCTCGGTGCGCGACGACGGTCGGCTTCGGCAGGGTCTTGTATCCGCCGTGCCCGTGCCCGTGCTCATGTCTCTGGTCGGCTCTCGCCACGCCGGGCAGCCCGACCACGGCCGTGCCCGCGCCGAGGATCGCCGCCCCCAGTACCGCTCGACGTCCCCGGCTCGTCCCCGGCTGCTGCTGACCCGACTCCTGCTGACCCGACTCCTGCGTCGCCATTGGCGCTCCTCCCGATGTACTACCGCCCTGCACCTGACAAAGCGGGATGATCGTAGGTGGCCGCGAGTGACGAGTGGGAGACCCTGGACGGAACGGGAGGATGACGCGGCATGGCGAGTGGCCGCGCCGTGGGCGCACCATGGGGGTGGCGGTCCGTGCCGAGGGCCGTACGGGGGCGCCGCTACGGAGTCGCTACGGAGAGAGAAGTGTGTGCGTGACAAGGACCACTACTTCGGGCCACACCGTCCCCACGGGGATACCGTCGTCCCAAGGGCGGCGACCCAGGGGAGGACCGCGCCGGGCCATGTCAACTCTGCGTATCGAGTCGTGAACCCGATGTGCGAACGGCAGCGGCCCGCGAGTACCGTACTCACCTGCACTTACTCGTCGTCGACCCGTTGACACCGGAGGGCCTGTTGTCCCGTCTAGCGCTCATCAAGGCAGTGCTCGGACCGATCTTGCGCCTGATGTTCCGCCCACGGGTAGAAGGCGCCGAGAACATCCCGGGGACCGGGCCCGTCATTCTGGCCGGAAACCACCTGACGTTCATCGACTCGATGATCCTGCCGCTGGTGACCAACCGTCCGGTGTTCTTCATCGGCAAGGACGACTACGTCACCGGCAAGGGCCTCAAGGGCCGTCTGATGGCGTGGTTCTTCACGGGCGTCGGCATGATCCCGGTGGACCGCGACGGGGGCCGTGGCGGTGTGGCCGCGCTGATGACCGGGCGGCGCATTCTCGACGACGGCAAGGTCTTCGGCATCTACCCCGAGGGCACGCGTTCGCCTGACGGGCGGCTGTACCGGGGGCGTACGGGCATCGCCCGCCTCACCCTGATGACCGGGGCGCCCGTCGTGCCCTTCGCCATGATCGGCACGGACAAGCTCCAGCCCGGCGGCAAGGGGCTGCCGCGGCCCGGCAAGGTGGCGGTCCGCTTCGGCGAGCCGATGGAGTTCTCGCGGTACGACGGCATGGACCGCGATCGCTATGTGCTGCGAGCGGTGACGGACTCCGTGATGACGGAGGTCATGCGGTTGTCCGGGCAGGAGTATGTGGACATGTACGCGACCAAGGCCAAGGCGGCGTAGCCCTGCGGGGCTTGGGCGGATCCGTTCCGCGGGTTCGTTGTGGTTGCCCGCGCAGTTCCTCGCGCCCCTGAGGGGGCTTGGCTTCCGGGGCTTCCGCGGGGTTGTTGTGGTTGCTCTCGCAGTTCCCCGCCCCCCTGAGGGGGCGGGGCTTTTCCGCGCCCTAGTGGGGGGCGGCTGTGTCTTCCAGTTTCTGGTTCTTCAGGAGGAACCAGGCCACTGTCGCCGTCGCCAGGAGGACTGCCGCGCCAACGCCCGCCGCCAGGCGCAGGCCGTCGACGAAGGCCGTCTGGGCCGCTGAGAGCAGGGCGTCCGCTTGGTGGGGTGGGAGGCCGTCGAGTGACTCGACCGCGCCGCCCAGCGATTCGTGTGCGGCCGATGCCACGTGGGGCGGGGTGCCCGCGGGGGCCGTGAAGTCGCGGTAGACGCCGGTGACGATGGAGCCCAGCAGGGCGATGCCGAGGGCCGCGCCCAGTTCGTACGCCGTTTCGGAGACCGCGGAGGCCGCGCCGGCCTGCTCCTTGGGGACGCTGGAGAGGATGACGTCGGCGGTCACCGTGAACGAGAAGCCCGCGCCGATGCCGACGACCAGGAGCGAGGCGCCGAGCAGCGGGTAGCCCGTGTTCTGGCTCAGGCCCGTGAGCGCGGCGAGCGCGAGGCCCACCGCCGCGAGGCCGCTCGCGACCACGATGCGCACGGAGAAGCGTCGCGCGACCACGCCCGCGAGCAGGCCCGCCCCCACCGCGCCGACGGCGGCGGGGAGTTCCGCGAGGCCCGCCTCGAACGGCTGCCTGCCCTGCACCAGTTGCAGGAACTGGGAGAGGAAGAAGACCAGGCCGGAGAGGCCGAGCACGGTCAGCAGGTCGGCGAGGACCGCGCCGGAGAAGCCGCGGTTGCGGAAGAGCCGCATGTCCAGAAGTGGCGCGGGGAGAGTCAGTTGGCGGCGTACGAACCAGGTGAGGGCCGCCACGCCCACCACCGCGGAGACCGCGACGTCCCAGCGCATGCCGTGCGCCGCCGCCTCCTTGATGGCGTACACGACGGCGATTATGCCGACGAGCGAGAGGACGACGCTGATCAGGTCCCAGGGGCCGGGCGCGGGGTTCTTCGACTCGGGCAGCAGCTTGATGCCGACGACGACGAGGACGGCCATCACCGGCAGGTTGATGAGGAAGACCGAGCCCCACCAGAAGTGTTCGAGCAGGAAGCCGCCGACGACCGGCCCGACGGCCGCGCCCGCGGACGCCATGGCTCCCCAGATGCCGACCGCGAGGCTGCGCTCGCGCGGGTCGTGGAAGATGTTCCGGATCAGCGCCAGCGTCGACGGCATCAGGGTCGCACCGGCGACACCGAGCAGCGCGCGGGCCAGGATCATCAACTCGGGAGTGGTGGCGTACGAGTTCAGCACGGAGACCGCGCCGAAGGCGACGGCTCCGGTGAGCAGCAGCTTCTTGCGGCCGATGCGGTCGCCGAGGCTGCCCATGGAGACGAGCAGACCGGCGATGACGAAGGAGTAGACGTCGCCGATCCACAGCAGCTGGGTGCCGGACGGCTTGAGGTCCTCGCTGATGTACGGCGTCGCCAGGCCGAGCACGGTCGCGTCGACGGCGACCAGGAGCACGGCGAGGACGAGCACGGCGAGCGCGAGCCAGCGGCCGGGGCCGCGCTCCACGTCCGCCTCGGCGGTCCGGTGGTGTGTGCTGGTCATGAGTCCACTCTCCGCCGCGCGCCGCCGATCAGCAGCTCGGCGATCATGTACGAGAAGTCCTTGGCGGCCAGTCGGCCGTCCTGCACGGCCCAGGCGCCCGAGCCGATGAGGCCGTAGAGCGCCTCCGTGAGCCAGGCGGGGGTCAGGTCGATGCGGAATTCGCCGCTCTCCTGGCCGCGCCGGAAGAGCGCGGCCAGACGGGCGTCGATGCGGGACCAGCCCTCGTGCTGCGTGTCGCCCTCGAACAGCTGGCTCTCGGTGTAGAGGAACGCGAGGAGCCCGGCGGCGGGCTCGATCTCCTTCACCAGGCGCCGCAGGGCGTCCTGGGCGCTGCCGTCATCGAGCCCCGACCGGCCCAGGGCCGCCTCGCACTCGTGGAGCCCCAGCTCTTCCAGGGCGCGTACGAGCGCGTCGCGGCCCGCGAAGTGGCGGTGCAGGGTGGCTCGGCTGATGCCCGAGGCGCGGGCGACCTCGTCCATGGTGGAGGTGGCTTTGCGGGTGAGCAGGGCCGCGGCGCTGCGCAGAACCTGGTCGCGATCGACTGACATGAGACAAGTCTAGACCTGATGAGACAGGCTTGTCTCATCAGGGTGGGCTCAGCGGCTGCTCAGTGCCAGGGCAGCTCCCCGCGCCGCCCCCAGTATGCCCGGGGCTCCTCCACGAGCCGCGCGAGGCGTTCGGCGTGGCCCGCGTCCAGGTCGACCGCCGCCGCGTGCAGGTTGGAGACGAGCTGCACCGCGGTGGCCGCCCCGGACAGGATCACGCCCGCCCACGGCTCGCGCAGCAGCGCGGCGAGCGCCACCGCGTCGCAGCCGAAACCCGTCTCCTCGGCGACCTCGCGCAGCGCGGCCGGCGCGTGCGGGGCGGCGAGCCGGCCGTTGGCCATGCCCTCCTTGACGAGCACCGTCAGACCCGCGTCGTGCGCCTCGGCGAGCGCGGGCCCCGCCGACGTCTCCAGGAGGTTGTACGTCGCCTGGACGGTGCTAAAGAGCGGCTCTCCGTCGACGGTGACCGCGAGGGCGGCGCGAATGGCGGCCGCCTGCTCGGGGCCGCTCACGGAGAGGCCGACGGTGACGCCCTCGGCGGCCAGACCGGCGAGGCGGGCGTGGAGTTCCTTGTCGGTGAGCGCCGGGCTCTCGGGCGTGACGGAGTGGATCTGGTAGAGGTCGAGCCGCTCGCCGAGCAGTTCGGCGCTCTCCGCGCGCTGCCGGTCGTAGGCGGCGACGCTGTGGTCCTTGACCTCGTGCGGGCCCTCGGTGTCGGTGCGCCAGGCCGCCGTGTACGTGTAGCCCCACTTGCTGCCGATGACGACGTCACGGCTGTCGGGCCTGGCGTGCAGCCAGTCGGCGAGGAACTCCTCGGAGCGGCCGTACGAGCGCGCCACGTCGACGTAGCGGACCCCTGAGGCGTACGCCGCGTCGAGGAGTTCGAAGGTGCGCTCGCGCAGGGCCTCGACGCTGCGGGACGGCGGCAGGTCGGCCTCGCGGCCCAGCGTGATGTAGCCGGGCCTGCCGACCGCGGCGAGGCCCAGCCCTATGTGCGCGGTCGGGGTCGTGGCTGCGGCCAGCCGGGCGAAGGGCATCGCGGGCTCCTCGTCGTAGTCGTCGTAGTCGTCGTAGGCGTCGTAGGCGTCGTGCGCGGGGATCTCCCCCGGCCGCGGGGGATCCCTCTCCCCCGCCGCGGGGCATCCCCCCCGCCAACGTAACCCGCGACGCCCCGCGGTCACCCGCGTGCGGCCGCCCACTCCTCCTGGACCGCCAGGTCCGCCTTGACCTCGGCGAGCTGGACGGCGACGGCGGAGGGGGCCGTGCCGCCGCGGCCGTCGCGGGAGGCCAGGGCACCCGGCACGTTCAGGACGGTGCGCACCTCGGGGGTGAGGTGCTCGGAGATCCTGGCGAACTGCTCGTCCGTGAGCTGGTCAAGCTCGATGCCCCGCCGCTCGCACTCCTTGACGCACTCGCCCGCGACCTCGTGCGCGACGCGGAACGGCACACCCTGCTTGACCAGCCACTCGGCGATGTCGGTGGCGAGCGAGAAGCCGGCCGGGGCCAGCGCCTCCATGCGCTCGCGGTTGACGGTGAGCGTCGCCATCATGCCGGTGAAGGCGGGCAGCAGGACCTCCAGCTGGTCGCAGGAGTCGAAGACCGGCTCCTTGTCCTCCTGGAGGTCGCGGTTGTACGCGAGCGGCAGCGCCTTCAACGTGGCGAGCAGGCCCGTGAGGTTGCCGATGAGACGGCCCGACTTGCCGCGCGCCAGCTCGGCGATGTCCGGGTTCTTCTTCTGCGGCATGATCGACGAGCCCGTCGAGAAGGCGTCGTGGAGGGTGACGAAGGAGAACTCCTTCGTGTTCCAGATGATGATCTCCTCGGCGATCCGGGAGAGGTTCACGCCGATCATCGCGGTGATGAAGGCGAACTCCGCGACGAAGTCGCGCGACGCCGTCCCGTCGATGGAGTTGCCCACGCTGCCGTGCTCGAAGCCGAGGTCCGCCGCGACCGCCTCCGGGTCGAGGCCGAGGGACGACCCGGCGAGCGCGCCCGAGCCGTACGGAGAGACGGCCGTCCGCGTGTCCCACTGCCGCAGCCGCTCGGCGTCCCGGGACAGCGCCTGGGCATGTGCGAGCACATGGTGGGCGAAGAGGACCGGCTGGGCGTGCTGAAGGTGCGTACGTCCCGGCATGGCGACGTCCGGATGCGCCTCGGCGAGTCCGACGAGCGCGCCCTGAAGGTCGGCGATCAGGCCGCCGATGATCCGCGCGTGGTCGCGCAGGTACATCCGGAAGAGCGTCGCCACCTGGTCGTTGCGGGAGCGCCCGGCCCGCAGCTTGCCGCCGAGGTCGGGGCCGAGCCGCTCAAGGAGGCCGCGCTCCAGGGCGGTGTGGACGTCCTCGTCGGCGATGGTGCCGACGAACGAGCCGTCGGCCACATCGGCTTCGAGCTCGTCGAGCCCGGCAAGCATGCGGGTCAGCTCGTCCTCGGTCAGCAGGCCCGCCTTGTGGAGCACGCGCGCGTGGGCGCGGGAACCGGCGATGTCGTACGGCGCGAGGCGCCAGTCGAAGTGGACCGACGCGGACAACTTGGCCAGGGCCTCGGCGGGCCCGTCGGCGAACCGTCCGCCCCAGAGCCGTACGTCACCGCCGTTGTTGCTGCTCACTGCACGTGCTCCTCAGGCTGTCTCTTGCCGGTGTACCGAAACGCGATATGCATGAGTATGCAGAACACTGCATGATTCGTCAATCGGCCGCCCCGTGGAGCAGGCACCCGAAGTCGTTAGACAGGCGAAGGATCGTGGCCAATAATCACCGCCATGGGAAAGACTTACGAACGCATAGACGGCAGACTCCGTACGTTCATCGAGAAGCAGCCGATGTTCTTCACGGCGACCGCGCCCCTCTCCGGCGACGGCACGATCAACCTCTCCCCCAAGGGTCTCAAGGGCTCCTTCGTGGTCGTCGACGAACTGACCGTCGCCTACCTGGACTTCGCGGGCAGCAACGCCGAGACCGTCGCCCACCTGCGCGAGAACGGCCGCATCACGCTCATGTGGTGCGCCTTCGAAGGGCCGCCCAACATCGTGCGGGTGCACGGCCGCGGCGAGCCCGTCTTCCGCGACGACCCGCGCTTCAAGGAACTGCTCGGCCACTTCCCCGGCATCGACACCACACCGCACGGCCTGCGCGCCATCGTCGTCGTGACGGCCGAACTCGTCCGTGACACCTGCGGGTACGCGGTGCCCTTCATGACGTACGACGAGGACCGCGACCTGCACGCCAAGCGCTTCGCCCGCGAGGACGACGCGTCGCTCAACGCGTACTTCACCAAGAAGGAGCACATCGCACGGAGTATCGACGGCCTGCCCGGGCTGCCGCTGCCGCTGCCGCCCGCTAGCGTCTGAGCCATGCGCCCACGAGCCGCCGTCCTCGCCTCCGCCGCCCTGCTCGCCGCCGTCGGCATGCTCGGGACGGGTGGCTGGCGGGCGCCCGGCTCGGGGCCACCGCTTCCGGAGCGGATGGCCGACACGGGCGGCGGCAGTCAGCTCATCACCGCCGAGGCGTCGGGCACCGACTCCACCACCGGCACGCTCACCTGGTGGGACCGGCAGGACGGGCGCTGGGTGGAGTCGGGCTCCGCGCCCGCCCGGTTCGGCGCGAAGGGCCTGGTGGAGGGCGGCTCACGCCGGCAGGGGACGGACACGACACCCACGGGGCTCTACGGACTGCCGTACGCCTTCGGGATCGAGCCGAAGCCCGCCGACACCGACTACCCGTACCGCCGCGTGACGAAGGAGTCCTGGTGGTGCCAGGACAACAGGTCGCGCTCCTACAACCGCTGGTCCGAGCCGCTCGCCGCCGACTGCCGGGCCGACCGGTCCGAGCACCTCATCACGTACGGCCCGCAGTACGCGCACGCCCTCGTGATCGACTTCAACTACGCGCGCCCCGCGCGCGGGCGCGGCGCCGGGATCTTCCTGCACGTGAACAGGCGTGGCCCGACGACGGGTTGCGTGTCGGTGTCCGCGGACGCGATGCGCGCGGTCCTGCGGTGGGCGAAGCCGGACCGGCGGCCGCACATCGCGATCGGCACGGAGTCGGGGACGACGGCCCTCAGGCGGTACTGACGCCACGGCCTTTTTCACGCGCCCCCGTTCTCCGTGTAGCGACCACATACCGAGACGGGGTTGCACGCGCGCGTGGCCGGGGCGTTGCATCGCGCCGTGCAACCCGAACAGACGATCCCCAGCCCCACCGATGCCGGGGGCGGCGCCGACAAGGCCGCCCGCCGCGCCGTCACCGTCTTCCCCGTCCTCGTCCTGGCCGCGGGCGCCCTCGGCCTCGCCGCGCCCGGCGCCTTCGAGGGCTGGGGCACGCACGTCCCGTACCTCCTGGGTGTCGTGATGTTCTGCATGGGGCTGACCATGACCCCGCTGGACTTCCAGGGCGTGGTGAAGCGCCCCTGGGCCGTCGCGCTGGGGCTCATCGCCCATTACGTGATCATGCCGGGGCTCGGCTGGCTGATCGCCCACGCGCTCGGCCTCTCGCCCCAGCTGGCGGCCGGTGTGATCCTGGTGGGCTGCGCGCCGAGCGGCACCGCGTCCAACGTGGTGACGTATCTGGCGCGCGGCGACGTGGCCCTGTCCGTCTCCGTCGCCACCGTCTCGACCGTTCTCGCGCCGCTGATCACACCGCCGCTGACGCTGCTGCTCGCGGGCGAGTACCTGCCGGTGGACGCGGGCTCGATGGTCACGGACATCCTGAAGACCGTGCTGCTCCCGGTCATCGCCGGGCTGGTGGTGCGGCTGCTCCTCGGGCGGTACGTCGACCGGGTGCTCGGCGCCCTGCCGTGGCTGTCCGCGCTGACCATCGCCGCCATCGTGGCGATCGTCGTCGCGGGCAGCGCCGCGGCCATCAAGTCGGCCGCGGCGCTGGTGTTCCTCGCGGTGTTCCTGCACAACGGCCTCGGCCTCGCGCTCGGCTACGGCGCGGGCAGACTGGCCCGCCTCGGCCCGCCGGCCTCGCGGGCGATGGCCTTCGAGGTGGGCATGCAGAACTCGGGCCTCGCCGCGTCCCTGGCCACGGCGCACTTCAGCCCGCTCGCCGCGCTGCCCTCGGCGGTGTTCTCCGTCTGGCACAACGTGTCGGGAGCGCTGGTCGCGGCCTGGATGGCGCGCGATCGGAAGTCACCGGACGGGCGGATGTGAGCAGCGGCGCCCAGGACCCGGGTCAGTCGTTGGAGGCCAGCCGCAGCAAGTGGTCCGCCAGGGCCTGACCCCCGGCGGGTTCCCTGCTGATCAGCATCAACGTGTCGTCGCCCGCGATCGTCCCGAGGACGTCGTGCAGTTCGGCCTGGTCGATGGCCGACGCCAGGAACTGGGCCGCGCCCGGCGGCGTACGCAGCACGACGAGGTTGGCCGAGGCCTCCGCGGAGATCAGCAGCTCCGCGGAGAGGCGCCGCATCCGCTCCTCCTTGGCCGACTCCCCCAGCGGCGCGCGCGGCGTGCGGAAACCGCCCTCGCTCGGCACCGCGTAGATGAGGTCGCCCTCGGCGTTGCGGATCTTGACCGCGTTCAGCTCGTCCAGGTCCCGGGAGAGCGTCGCCTGTGTGACGGTCAGGCCGTCGTCGGCGAGCAGCTTCGCCAGCTGGCTCTGGGAGCGGACCGGCTGCCGGTTGAGGATGTCCACGATCCGGCGGTGGCGTGCGGTGCGGGTCTGCGGCACGGCGGGACCCGCGTGGTCGCCGTGCTCGTTGCCTTGCGCCTGGCTCATCGTCGTCTCATTCTCCGGATCGTCCGTCCCCGTCGGCCTCGGCGGCCTTGTCCAGGATGCCGGGCAGCGCCCGGAGGAACGCGTCCACCTCGTCGTCGCGCACGTTCAGCGGTGGCATCAGCCGTACGACATCGGGGGCGGGCGCGTTCACCAGGAAGCCGGCGTCCTGAGCCGCCTGCTGCGCCCGCGGCGCGAGCGGCTCGGTGAGCACGATACCCAGCAGCAGGCCCGAGCCCCTGACATGGCCTACGAGCCGGTGTCCGAGTGACTCGATTCCGCCGCGCAGCTTCTCGCCCGCCCGCTTGGTGTTCTCAAGCAGTCCCTCGGCCGCGATGGTGTCGACGACGGCGAGCCCCGCGGCGCACGCGACGGGGTTCCCACCGAACGTCGTGCCGTGGTGACCGGGCTTGAAGAGCTCCGCGGCGGCGCCGAACGCGACGGTCGCGCCGAGCGGCAGACCACCGCCGAGACCCTTCGCGAGCGTGACGACGTCCGGCTCCACGCCCTCGTGCGCGAGGTGCTCGAACCAGTGTCCGGTCCGGCCGATTCCGGTCTGCACCTCGTCCAGGACGAGGAGTGTGCCGGTGGCCCGGGTGATCTCCCTGGCCGCCCCGAGGTAGCCGGCGGGCGGCACGACGACGCCGTTCTCGCCCTGGATCGGCTCGATGATCACGAAGGCGGTCTCGGTGGTGACGGCCGCGCGCAGGGCCTCCACGTCTCCGTACGGGACATGCGTGACGTCGCCGGGCAGCGGCAGGAACGGCTCCTGCTTGCCGGGCTGGCCGGTGAGGGCGAGCGCGCCCATGGTCCGGCCGTGGAAGCCGCCGTCGGTGGCGACCATGTGCGAGCGGCCGGTGAGGCGGCCGATCTTGAAGGCGCCCTCGTTGGCCTCGGCGCCGGAGTTGCAGAAGTACACGCGGCCCTCGCGTCCGAAGAGCTCCAGGAGCCGTTCGGCGAGCGCGACGGGCGGCTCGGCGACGAAGAGGTTCGAGACATGGCCGAGCGAGCCGATCTGCGCGCTCACGGCCTCGACGACCGCCGGGTGGGCGTGGCCGAGCGCGTTGACCGCGATGCCGCCGACGAAGTCGACGTAGCTCTTGCCGTCGGCGTCCCACAGCTTGGTGCCCGCGCCGCGCACGAGGGGCAGCCGCGGCGTGCCGTAGTTGTCCATGAGCGCGCCCTGCCAGCGCGCGGTCAGCTCCTGGTTGCTCATGACTCCCCCTCGGTGTTGTCGTGGTTCGACGCGTCCGGCACGACCATGGTGCCGATGCCCTCGTCGGTGAAGATCTCCAGCAGGATCGAGTGCTGGACGCGGCCGTCGATGACGCGGGCGGTCTCCACGCCGTTGCGTACGGCGTGCAGGCAGCCCTCCATCTTGGGGACCATGCCGCTGGCCAGCTCGGGCAGGAGCTTCTCCAGCTCCTTGGCGGTGAGCCTGCTGATGACCTCGTCGGAGTGGGGCCAGTCCTCGTACAGCCCCTCGACGTCGGTCAGGACCATCAGGGTCTCGGCATCAAGAGCCGCAGCGAGTGCCGCAGCCGCCGTATCAGCATTGACGTTGTAGACATGGTGGTCGTCCTGGGAGCGGGCGATCGAGGAGACGACCGGGATGCGGCCGTCGGCGAGGAGCGCCTCGATGGCGCCCGTGTCGATCCTGGTGATCTCGCCGACCCGGCCGATGTCGACCAGTTCGCCCTCGATGCGGGGCTGGTGCTTGGTGGCGGTGATGGTGTGCGCGTCCTCGCCGGTGATGCCGACGGCGAGCGGGCCGTGCTGGTTGAGCAGCCCGACCAGCTCGCGCTGCACCTGTCCGGCGAGCACCATGCGTACGACGTCCATCGCGTCCTCGGTGGTGACTCTGAGCCCCGCCTTGAACTCGCTGACGATGCCGTGCCGGTCGAGGGCCTCGCTGATCTGCGGCCCGCCGCCGTGCACGACGACGGGCCTGAGGCCCGCGTGGTGCAGGAAGACGACGTCCTGGGCGAAGGCGGCCTTGAGCTCGTCGTCGACCATGGCGTTGCCGCCGAACTTGATGACGACGGTCTTGCCGCGGTGCCGGGTCAGCCAGGGCAGCGCCTCGATGAGGATCTGCGCCTTGGGCAGCGCGGTGTGCTTGCGCGCGGTGGGCTGACTGCCGGGGTCCTTGCTCATGACGAGTACGCGCTGTTCTCGTGGACGTAGTCCGCGGTGAGGTCGTTCGTCCAAATGGTCGCGGTCTCGTCGCCCGCGGACAGGTCGGCGGTGATGACGATCTCCCGGTAGCGCATGTCGACCAGCTCCCGGTCCTCGCCGACACAACCCTTCTTGCAGACCCATACGCCGTTGATGGCGACGTTCAGCTCGTCCGGGTCGAAGGCGGCGGACGTCGTGCCGATCGCGGAGAGCACCCGGCCCCAGTTGGGATCCTCGCCGTGCAGGGCGCACTTGAGGAGGTTGTTGCGGGCGATGGACCGGCCGACCTCGACGGCGTCGGCCTCGCTCGCCGCGTTCACGACCTCGACCTTGATGTCCTTGCTGGCGCCCTCGGCGTCGCCGATGAGCTGGCGGCCCAGGTCGTCGCAGACCTCGCGGACGGCCTCGGCGAACTCGGCGTACTCCGGGGTGTCCTCGGACGCGCCCGAGGCGAGCAGGAGCACGGTGTCGTTGGTGGACATGCAGCCGTCGGAGTCGACCCGGTCGAAGGTGAGCCGGGTGGCGTCGCGCAGCGCCTTGTCCAGGACGTCGGCTTCGACGTCGGCGTCGGTGGTGAGCACGACCAGCATCGTGGCGAGGCCGGGGGCGAGCATGCCCGCGCCCTTGGCCATGCCGCCGACGGTCCAACCGTCCTTGGCAACCACGGACGTCTTGTGCACGCTGTCGGTGGTCTTGATGGCGATGGCGGCCTTCTCGCCGCCGTGCGCGGAGAGTTCGGCGGCGGCCTTCTCGACGCCCGGCAGCAGCTTGTCCATGGGGAGTGTCACGCCGATGAGCCCGGTCGAGGCGACGGCGACCTCGCCCGCGTTGAGGGAGAGCACCTCGGCCACCTTCTCGGCGGTGGCGTGCGTGTCCTGGAAGCCCTTGGCCCCCGTACAGGCGTTGGCGCCACCGGAGTTGAGGACGACGGCGGAGACGAGGCCGCCCTTGAGGACCTGCTCCGACCAGAGGACGGGGGCGGCCTTGACGCGGTTGGAGGTGAAGACGCCCGCGGCGGCCTGTCGGGGCCCGGTGTTGACCACGAGGGCCAGGTCCGGGTTGCCGTTCTCCTTGATCCCGGCGGCGATGCCCGCGGCCGTGAATCCCTTGGCTGCCGTCACACTCACGGCGCGACTCCGATCGTAGTCAGCCCGGTGGCCTCGTCGAGGCCGAGGGCGATGTTCATGCTCTGCAGGGCGCCGCCCGCGGTGCCCTTGGTCAGGT
The DNA here is from genome assembly GCF_053589195.1 of Streptomyces sp. NPDC003379. Classification (NCBI taxonomy): domain Bacteria; kingdom Bacillati; phylum Actinomycetota; class Actinomycetes; order Kitasatosporales; family Streptomycetaceae; genus Streptomyces; species Streptomyces sp. NPDC003379. The sequence continues at coordinate 84,157 of NZ_JBSFRK010000032.1, forward strand.
TGTCGATGGCGCCGATCACGATCACGCGCCCGGCCGCCTCGTCGTACGCGACCTGGATCTGTACGGCGTTCGAGCCGTACACGGAGGCCGTCGCGGGCCACTGCCCCTCGGGGAGCAGCCGCACGAACGGCTCGTCGGCGAACGCCTTCGCGTACGCGTCCCGCACGCACTCGGCGCTGACGCCCGCCTTCGCCTTCGCGCTGCACGTGGCGAGGATGCCGCGGGACATCGGGGCCAGGGTCGGCGTGAAGGAGACGGTGACGGGGGCGCCCGCGGCGGCGCTGAGGTTCTGGATCATCTCGGGGGTGTGGCGGTGGAGGCCCCCCACTCCGTACGGGGACATGCTCCCCATGACCTCGGAGCCGAGGAGGTGCGGCTTGGCGGCCTTGCCCGCCCCGGAGGTGCCGGACGCGGCGACGATCACCGCCTCGGCCTCGACGAGGTCCGCCGCGTACGCCGGGAAGAGCGCGAGCGAGACGGCGGTCGGATAGCAGCCGGGCACGGCGACGCGCTTGGCACCCGCCAACGCGGCGCGTCCGCCCGGCAGTTCGGGAAGGCCGTAGGGCCAGGTCCCGGCGTGCGGACTTCCGTAGAACTTCTCCCAGTCCGCCGCGTCCGCCAGCCGGAAGTCGGCGCCCATGTCGACGACGAGGACGTCGGGGCCGAGCTGCTCGGCGACGGCGGCGGACTGCCCGTGGGGCAGCGCCAGGAACACGACGTCGTGCCCCGCGAGGACCTCGGCGGTGGTCGGCTCCAGGACGCGGTCGACGAGCGGAACCAGCTGCGGCTGCAGCGCACCCAGGCGCCGGCCCGCGTTCGAGTTCCCGGTCAGAGCGCCGATCTCCACCTCGGGGTGACCGAGCAGCAGACGCAGCAACTCGCCGCCCGCGTACCCACTCGCCCCTGCCACTGCTGCGCGTACCGCCATGGAACCCTCCTCTTGGATGGCATGACTATACGCATTGCCGCAGTTTTATGCAATGAGGGGCCGGGGGCACAGCCGGTTATGGGTGTGACCGAGATTTTTAGTTGGCACATGGAGAGTGCTAATTGGCAAATCTTGGACCCGTAACGCTGCGTTGCGGTCAGTACCGAAGAAGCGCCCCCATCGTCGGCGGAGTGGTGCTGCTCTGAGTGAGTGGGCGAGGCAACGTTTGCGAAGATCCCGTCGGATTCAAGTCATCTGGACCAGCTTGTCACGGCTTACGACGGGGACGCCGGGCTGCGGGATCGGTTGCGGCTCGGCGATGACTGGGTACGTCGGTGGAGCTCGACATGGCAGGTAGGCGACGGCAAGGTCTACTGGCCGATCCGGGATATGGCTCACGTACCGGTGCTGTCGTCCCGCCCGATGCGAGGGTTCACGTGGCGGGCGAAGCAGCGGCATCGTCCCGGGCTTGAGGTGATGGCCTCAACGGGCAGGAAGCACGGCTTCGAGTCATTGGAGGAGATGCGCCTGCTGGTCGCGCTGGACTTCTTGAGGGCATCGGAGGTGCTGTCGCAGCCGTTTCGGATGGACTTCGAGCATGCGGGCGGGCAGGCCTGGCACATCCCGGACTTTCTGGCCGTGATCGGCGGCGGGATGTGGCTACTGGACGTCCGCCCGATGAAGCTGATCAAGGAAGAGGACGCACTGAAGTTCGCGGCGGCGAGGGAGGTGGCGGCCGCCAGCGGCTGGCGGTACTCGGTGGTCGCAGGCTGGCGCCCGCATGTTTGGAGCGTCCTTGATCACCTGTCCTCGCGTCGGCGGCCGACGAGGGACCTGCTCGGCATGCGCGACCTGCTGCTCACCATTATCGGCGGGCAGCAGGGGCAGGTGATGGCGTTCTCCGACCTGGCGGACGCGACCAGCGTGCCTGCCGTTGGCCGGGCAAACATCGTCCGACTGCTCTGGCAACGCGAACTCGGCGTTGACCTGGGCAGTCCTCTGCGGGACAGCTCGCTGATCTGGGCCGTGTGATGGCAGCGAGGGGGTTCTTGAAGATCGCGCCGGGCAGGCGGGTCGCACTCAATGGCGTCGAGTGGACGGTTGAAGATGTCCACGGCCAACTCGGCCGACTCAGCCTGGTGGATGACGACGGGCGCGCGGAGACCCGCTCGTTCCGCTGGCTCATCAACCATGCTGACCTGCGACTTCTTCCGACGGTCGAAGCGTCGGGGCGACCGTCGCCGGTCGCCCGGCAGCCGAGGACACTGGCCGATCTGACCAAGGACCAGTTGGATCGGGCGCGGCTGCGGGCTGCGCACGTGCTGGAAGCTGAGACGGGGTTCCGGGAGGGCCATCTGGCTCGGGCCCTGCCGGGTGAGCCCCGGCCGGCGTACGACCCGGACCGCACGACGTTGACCCAGCGTCGGTACGCGAAGACGGCGGAGATGGAGGCGATGCCCCGTCCGGAGGCGGTCCGGTGCGGTCTGCAGCACCTCAGCTACCGGACGCTGGTGCGTCTGTCGGGACTGGCGGGCGACAGTCTCCTGCTGGCCTGCGCGGACGGGCGCTGGACACGGCGACGCAGTGGACACCGCTGCATCACCGAGGAGGTCCGGGAGGCGATCTTCGCAGTCAAGGCCGAGTGCGGCCCACGCGCCCGCCTGAGTCTGGCCGCCAGGCACCGACTGATGCACCAGTACATGCGTGAGCGGTTCCCGACGTTTCCCACCAAGAAGATCCCTTCCCGCTGGACGTTCGCGGACGTCTGGGAGGAGTGGTTCGGGCCCGGCGGAGCCCGGCCGCGTTACGGGCGGACGGCCGAGGCCGCCGCGGAGGCCGGCGTCTCCGGCCGGGTGGTGGTCCACCGGCCAGGCCAAGTTCTGGTGCTGGACTCGACCCCGATGCCGGTGAAGCTACGCGAGACCGTGTTCGGCGACGCAATCACCGCGACGCTGACCCTCGCACTCGATCTCTACACGCACGGACTGCCGGCCTTCCGGCTCACGCTCCAGTCCGACACCTCGGTCGACATCGCGATGCTCCTGCGGGACGTGATGCTACCGCTCCCGATGCGGGACGGCTGGGGCGAGGACATGGAATGGCCGTACGCGGGGGTCCCGGCCGACGTGATCGCCGAGTTCACCGAGCACCGGATCGCCGCTCTGCCGTTCTTCGCCCCGGAGACGGTCACCACCGACCACGGCGGCGCCTACAAGAACCACGACGTGGTGGAGGCCGAAGGGGAGATCGGGTGCCGGATCCTTCCTGCCCGCGTCCTGCGGCAGACCGACAAGTTTGCGGTCGAGCGTCAATTTCTCACCGTCCAGACCATGCTCTTCGAGCACCTGCTGGGCTTCACCGGCGGTGACGTCGCGGACCGCGGGGCCGACCCGGAACGCGATGCGAGCCTGACGCTAGCGCAGGCCGAGCACATCATCGCGACCTGGATCGTCCGGATCTGGCAGAACCGCAAACTAGGCGAATACGCCCCCAGTTGGGCGCCCGGTGAGGACCACAGCCCCAACACCCTGTTCGCCGCGGCGATGGAACAGGGCGGCTTCGACCTCGACTTCCCCGAACCGTGCTTCTACTACAAGGTCCTGCGCAAACACCATGTGAAGATCCATCCGCGTCGCGGGGTGAAGATCCTCGGGCTTTGGTATCACCATCCGGTCCTCGACGAGCCACGCTTCCAGCAGCCCTCCGCCCGAGGCGGCAAGCACACGCGCCAGTGGGTGATCCGCAGTGACCGAAGGGACCGTCGGCAGGTGTTCTTCCAGGACGATGCCGATCAGGAGACCTGGCACGTCCTGCGCTGGCGGGGGCTGCCGCCCGAGAGCGAGATCCCCGCGTTCTCGGACAAGACTGCTGGCGCCCTTCTGGCACACGTGAAGGCGAACAACATCAGGATCCACTCCGAGAGCGAGCTCTTGGAACATCTGCTGGGGATCCTCGGCCCGTCGACCAGTGGCCCAGCCAGGCCAAGAAGATGGCCGGGAAGAAGCGGCGCGTCGCCAAGGCCCGCGAGATCACCCGAGCACAGGCCGCAGCGGCCGACCGCCCCGCAGCCCCGGCTCCCGCAGACGAGCAGGTTCCGGCCGAGATGCCCGTGGCCTGGGCCGAGCACGCTCGCACGATCGACCACGCGGTCGATGCCGACCGCCGTCGGCGCCGCGAAGAAGCACTCTCCGACTCCAAGCCCGTCGCCCCGGCAACGCTGCACGAAGCCCTGAAGCGGCGCCCCATGTTCCGGCTTCCGCCCGCCGATGGCTCGGAAGCCGATACAACCGTCCGAGAGGACGACACGTGACCCGAGCCCTCTCTCACGGTGATCCGCTGGAGGGCCTACCTTCCCGAGCCAGGATCGCCGAGTTGATCCTGAGCAGCCGCCCACCCCTCGACACCTACGTCGGCTGGCAGCACTACCGCACCCATTGCGGCCTGCTTGTCCCGCTCCGACGATCTCGCCGCAGCAATGGTCAATGCTCTCCGAGAGCCGCCGGTACGACTACGACCTCTACCGAGAGCTGACGAACGCGAACCTCCCGCTGCAGGACACCCCCATGCACGACAAGGTCGGGAAACTGATCCGGCGCCGGTTGAGCAGCAATACGAGGAAGAAGGACGACCCGACGCGCGCCGGCGTCATGATCAGCGGCTGGGGCAACTACGGAAAGACCGCGTCTGTCTGCTCAGCCGGGGCCGTCTTCGAAGAGCAATGGCTGGCACTGCACAGATGCCTCAACCCAGCAGCTCTTCCAGGCGCACGGGATCTTCACGCGCCGGTTGTCTACGTCTCGACCCCGGTAACAGCGACCCCGAAGAGCCTTTGCGCGTCGATCCTGGGGTTCTTCCGTGCCCCGACCCGCAAGTCGGCCACACTGCCGGAACTGGTCCGGCTGGTCGCCGACTCCCTTCACGACCACGGCGTAAAAGCGCTGATCCTGGACGACATCAGCCGCCTACGGATGCACCGAGCCGACGATCAGGACGTCCTCGACCTGATGCGCGCCTTCATGAGCCTGGACGTCACCCTGATCCTGACCGGCGTCAACATCCCCGGCATCGGGCTGCTGCGCGAGGCCATGTGGAACAAGACGACCCGGCAGTGGGAGCTGCCGCCGCTCGAGTCGACTCGCATCCACGGTTTGGAGATCACACAGACTGAGCACCGCTTCGAGCTCATCGAGATCGACCGCTTCCGCTACGTCACCCCGAAGCAGATCGGGGCCTTCGTCGACCACCTGACGGGAATCGAGCAGCATCTGCGGCTGCTGAACGCGAAGGTGGGAATGCTCACCGGCGGCACCATGCCGGAGTACCTGATGCGTCGCACCGGCGGCGTCATCGGCCTGCTGGGACGCCTCCTCGAGGACGGAGCCCACGAGGCTATAGGCGGGAAGGAACTGATCGACGAGAGCCTGCTGGACGAGATCGTGCTCCGGCGGGACGTGCCTGAACAGGCGCCGGACGAGCCCATAATCCCGGCCGACCCACGGAGCGCCGATAAACCGTCCCCGCAGACCAAATCGGCACGGCCCCGGAACACTACTTTCGATGACCACGGCCCTGCCGGCGCAACCGGGAGTTGAAACAAGCTATGCACCCGTTGCCCCGAAGCTTGGATCCGATCGCCGGTGAGTCTCTCGTTAGTTACCTTCAGCGCCTGACTTACAGGATCGACGTTTCGCCGCTGCGCCTAGCCCGAATGGCCGGATTGCACGGCTGGTCGAATAACTCTGCACCCGCTCGAGCTATCTCACTGGAACTCGACAGGGAGCAGCTTTCCAACCTTGCAAGACTTACTCGAATCACCCTCAGAGAAGCCGAAGAGCTAACTTTTTCATCCTGGAAGAGTCACTATCCGCCAATCAAGAAGATTATTGCAGATAACGGATCACGGTCTGACTCATGGCTATTTGCCGGCACCCCCAGGTTCTGTCCGCGATGCCTCGACCGGGGCGCATGGAAAAAGGAGTGGAGTCTTCCTGTCGTTTTCGCATGTATTGAGCATCAGATTTTCCTGCACGCAATCTGTCCACAGTGCGCTCGCCTGAGCGAGCGCCCCTGGCAGTTACTGCAGCGCCCGAATGACCACACACTCCACCCCGCCCAATGCAGACAAACAACGCCCGACCTCGCCGACCACAAAAGGAAGTCGACAGCTTGTGGCTATCGACTCGACAGAGCAGATATTCCGGGACTGAAAATTAATCCCGTTCTTCTCGATTTTCAAGTAGCAATCATGTATCGATTAAATCCGCAGAGTGCACCAGAGGAATCAGGCGCCTATTTCACCGACCTCCGACTTATTATGGCTTTGATCAACTCCGCTTGGCCGCATACCAGCACCCTAATTCGCACCGAGCTCGTCAAAGATGTGGACGCCTACATTCAGTCGGAAACGAAAACACGACACGGACCACTCGGCAGCCCCCAACGCTATCGCATACTATCTGACCCACCAAGAGAGGCACGCACATGTGCTGCTCTCATGCAGGCCGCGGACGCCCTCTTACTATCCGACGATCTCCCTGAATCCCTCCCTCGCTTCATTGACTCACCCTCGACAGAAAGATTTCCACGTAAAGCCTGGGCTAACGTATTCGAGAAACACAGAGACTCTTGCTCCGAGAAACTGCGCGCAGCGGCTACCCCCGCAGCTCACAGATACCGAAGAGTCAGAATGAGCGGCCCGCGGGCTCCTCTGCGCGACGACTATCAACCACAGCACATTCCTGCATACCTGGAGCAGAAATGGTTCGACTCGCACTTCGGCCACATCACTGGGATCCGCATCAGGGCTCTCCGTCGGACTGCCGCAGTCCAACTAGTCCAGTGGGTGAACGGTGGATCAATGGGTGATGCCGCCCAGTTCTTAGGCATCAACCACGCCGGGGTTCAGTACGCCCCCATCACCGACCTTCGATACTGGGCGGGAACCCGACGCAATCTCGCAAAGTTCGAGACGGCTCTTCACGAATTGGCCGCAGAACTTCGAACATCTTCGGTTCCCCAGATCGACTACCGGCGGCGCAGGACCGTACTCCAGGATTGGGTGCTCCCACCTGAAACCTGGAGACGCATCTCCAATGAGCTGCTACCCAACAGGGGTGGAGCCCCAATCATGGACGACCGGAAGCGTCAGGTTGCATCCGTCTTCGTCTGGACTCACGTCACACAGGGCGAGCACCTTTTCGCTCCCCGCCCGCTCGAACGCGAGCAGCCACCGGACACTCAACGGATCTGGGCACTTCGCCGAAACACAACCTGGTTCCAGATGACCAGGCACGACGCTTACCCCCACGTTGCCGACCTGCGGAAGGCGCTTGCCGAGTGCGCGGCCCAGCTGGCCCTGAGTATCGACAACGGGGAATCAATTACCTAATCGATCGTTCATGAGGGTTCGTCAGCTTGCTGACGGACCCTTTGTGGTGAGTGCTGGTGGGGGTTCTCGGAGCCTGGGCAGGGTGAGTGCCCGCCCGCGCATCAAACCGGCGGCAGCGCTGGTCCTGACGGCCGCCCTGTTCGTCGGCGAGTCCGCTGTTGTGTGCCTGCGCCGCGTTCCACCACCGCCCTTGCGCCCCGGCTGTAGACGGTACCGAGCCTGCGTGGGCGATGCCCGCCGCGCCCAGCCATCATGGGGGTCGGGAACACCCCCGACGCGGCCGGCCTATCCCTCACTGGCCTTACGGATCAGGTCCCGCAGGGCTCGAGCACTGCTGATGGCATGGGCGTCGGCATCGGAGCCCATGGCGACGAACTGATCAAGATCAGGCCAATCGACCACGCGCTCCAACAGGCGCAGAGCGCCGACGTCGCCTTCATTGAGCGCCGCGGCGCAAGCAACGCAGACGTTCCGGATCAGGTCCACGATGGCGTGCCGAAAGAGCCGTGGAGCCGTGGCGTCCTGCTGCCAGTGAGTAACCTCTCCGATCGCTTCCTCCCACTCTGCCTGCCCGGCCAGGGCTTCGACGAGGCGGCGGCGGGTTTCCACTTCGACTGGCCCGGACACCCCCGACTCCAGCAGCCCTCGACAGTGCGCTTCCGCTTCGGCGTAACGATGGTTCTGCAAGCAGGCTTCTGCCCTTTCCAGTACTGCGTAATTGTCGGCGTACGAAGTCGGCTCGATGCGCGACTCGACGTCCCTGAAGGCATCGGCGAGCATCGCGAGCCTTGTCGAGATGTCCCCCGAGAGGCTCGTTCCGTGGATCAGCAGGCGCGAATCGATGGCCAGTTTCATGGCAGCCTTGGGGTAGTCGAACAGCCATGCACGCGCCTGCTGAAGTACGAATTCCAGATGGCCGACCGCGTCGTCCAGTGTGGTCTCGAGCATCGGCCGTCTGTCACGACCGAGCTCGTGCACCTGGATGGGCATCGCCGCCAGAGCAAATCGTGTCTGTACGACGAGTGCGTCGTTGTCCGAGCCGGCTCTCGCCAGGTAGTCAAGCTCCTGCAGATAGAGTTCCTCGGCCCGCACAACGTCTCCCTGACTGTAGTAGGAGCCGGCGAGATTTCCGCAGATGAGGGCTGCGCGTTCGGTCGGCAGGCGGAGGCGGTCGATGTGGGTCAGGAGCATCTCGGCGTGCGACTGCATGACCCGCACCCGCTCCAACTCGCCCAGCTGTGTGGGCCCGGTGAGCCAGCGCTCCACATGGCCGGCCAGTTGATCGATCGCTGTCGACTGCGCCGGGTGCCTGGCCAGGCGTTCACGCATCAGCTCCTGACTGACCGTGTTGATGGCCAGGGAGCGGTCGGCCCCGGGCATGGTCTCCCCGTACGAGGGCGGCAGAGGGAGATCGTTCTTGATGAGTGAGAAGCGGGCGAGCTCACGCAGCGATTCGCCGATGTTGACCGTCTCCGGGGGAACGAGTACAGGGCCACGGTGCTCGGCGTCGAAGTCCTCGACCCTGGTAATCGCCGCGGCCAGCAGAAGGTGCGCGGGTATCTGCTGGGATGCGAGATAGCCAGCCGCGTAGAACATCTGCAGCGCAACGGCGGCGGCATCGAGAACCGTGTCCGGCTGGATCCGTACCTCGATCTGTTCGATGCACATAGCGTGGGCGGCGGCGAGCGTACGGGGATAGCCGACGGGCACCATCTCCTCGTCCGCGTAGGAGCGGAGCTTGAGGGCCTTGAGGTAGTGGTCGACCTGGTCGAGCCCCAGCCCGCACGTATAGAGGTAACTGGCGCCGAGCTCCAAGGCCAGGGGCCAGTCGCCCAGTTCGCGTGCCAGCCGGTCCAGCGCGCCCTGCCACTGGACTTGTTCCAACTCGCCCAGGTGCAGGCGCCGGGTCAACAGCTGGACAGATTCGGGACGTTCCATGGCGGAGACCTGCACCACCTCACCCGTGCCCAGATGCGTGGCGGCGTTCAGCGTGGTGATGATGACGTCGCCCCGGCTCGCCGTGGGTACCCAAGCCTCGGTCTGCCGCATTGCGGCCACGTTATCGAGAACCAGCAGCCAGCGGCCGGGCAGCCGGCCGAGGGCTCGCTGCACCGCCTGTTGCGTTTCATCGGGCCGGGCTTCTGGGCTGGCTACGCTCGGTTCCAGGACGTCCAGTACCCGTTGGAACGAGTTATGGGTCGAGTACGTGGTCTCGCAGTCGATCCAGCCGATGAAGTCGTAGGCATCGGCCCTCTCCGCGATGTAGAGGGCAGCGGCGCTGGACTTGCCGATTCCTGACGGTCCCACGAGGGTGGCTCGGCGCGTCGGGTGCGTCCGGGTCGTGGGGAAGGCGGCGAGCAGCGGATCGATAAGACTGGGCCGGCGCACATCGGGGATGGTCGGGATCTTCCCCGCTATGGTGCCCCAGTCGCGTGCACCGATCGACTGCGCCAAAGTCTCCGCGTCGACCAGCAGCAGCGAGCGCAGCTCGGCTACGGAGAAGGTGGCCCGCGCGCCGGTCACATCGGCGGCGCGGCCGAATACTTCGGCGATGAGGTACCCGGTGAGCAGCCCGGCAGACTCCTCTCCCAGGCCTTGATGTGCACGATTGCGGATGCAACGCAGGGAGTTGCGCAGCTCTTCGAGGATCTCGCTGTCATCGCGCGGGTCGAATTCGAGGCGGCAGCGAGCCAGCCGGGAAAGGCCGTCGGCGTCCAGCCGTGCCAGCTGGTCTTGGCGTTGCGGTGCGTCGTGGAAGAGTTCCATCAAGGTGTCCCGCAGGACGTGCGGCTCGAACTCCGCGGACAGGGCTTCTTCAAGCCTGTCCCCCTTGGCGCCCGGGCGGGCATTGGTCAGCAGGCAGTAACTCCCCGCCGACTGGCTGCCGTTAAGCATCTGCAGGATGATGCCCAGCGTGGCTATGAACACCTTCTCTGGCCCCATCGGAACGAGTTCTCTGGCCCCAGGTGCCTGATCGTGGATTGCGTGTTCATCAGAAGCGGCCCCGGGGGTGGCCTTGTGGTGGGAGCATCGATGTGCTTCCGACAGTCAGGGGGCCCGGGTGGACGGGCCGAGAACCAAGGTTGAGCTCTTCGCAGCGATTCGCCGGGACTCCCGTACCGAGAAGCTGTCGATCCATGAACTCTCCCGCCGCTACGGAGTTCACCGGCGTCTGGTGCGGGAAGCTCTGACTTCCCCGTGGCCGCCCCCGCGCAAGTTGATGCCTCCGCGCCCGTCGGTGATCGACCCCTACAAGCATCTGATTGACGCGATTCTGCGTGCTGATCTGGATGCTCCGCGCAAGCAGCGCCACACCGCCAAGCGGGTCTTCGACCGGCTGGTGGACGAGCACGGCATGGACAATGTCTCCTACGGCCGGGTCCGCGACTACATCAGGCGCCGCAAGCCCGAGATCTGGGTCGAGGAAGGCCGCGGACCACCCAGCGTATTCATCCCGCAGACACACCGTCCCGGCGAGGAGGCCGAGGTCGACTTTGGGGACGTCTATATCACGCTCGACGGCAGACGCACCCTGTGTTATTTGTTCGTCTTCCGGCTTTCCTTCTCCGGCAAAGCTGTGCACCACGTATCGGCTTCACAAGGGCAGGAAGCCTTCTTCGAGGGCCATGTCCACGCCTTCCAGGTGCTAGGCGGAGTACCCAGGGGCAAGGTCCGCTACGACAACCTCACCTCCGCGGTGGCCCGGGTTCTCGGCTTCACCCGGGCCCGGGTAGAGACAGACCGCTGGATCGCGTTCCGTTCCTGGGCCGGCCTGGACGCCTTCTACTGCCGACCGGGCATCGACGGCGCCCATGAGAAGGGCGGCGTCGAGGGCGAAGTCGGCCGATTCCGCCGCAACCACCTGGTCCCCGTCCCCGACGTCGACACCCTGGCCGAGCTCAACGCCCGCATCGATGAGTGGGACCGGCAGGATGACCAGCGCCGGATCGGCGAGCGCCCGCGCACCGTCGGCGAGTACTTCGCCATCGAGAAACCCCTGCTGCTGCCGCTGCCCGAGGACCACTTCGAGACCGGGCGGCTTCTGACCCCGCGGGTGGACCGCTACGCGCAGATCACCGTGCGGCAGAACCACTACTCAGTGCCGGTACGGCTGATCGGCCGCCAGGTCCGCGTCCTGCTGCACGCCTCCGCGGTAGTGGTCTACGACGGCCGCACCGAAATCGCCCGGCACGAGCGCCTCGTCACACGCGGCGGGAGTCGCCTGGACCTGGATCACTACCTGGAAGGACTGCTGCGCAAACCCGGCGCGCTGCCCGGGGCGACCGCGCTGGACCAGGCCCGTGCGGCGGGGAAGTTCACCCCGGTGCACGACGCCTGGTGGGAGGCCGCTTGTCGGGCCCACGGGGACACGGCCGGCACCCGTGCGCTGATCGAGGTCCTGTTGCTGCACCGGCACATGAGCCACGACCACGTCGTCGCCGGGATCGCCGCCGCACTGCGGGCCGGGGCCCTGACCTCGGATGCGGTGGCCCTGGAAGCCCGTCTGGCCGCCGAACGTGAAACTCCCGCCGAGGCGGGCCCGGACACGGCGCTGGGCCGTATCGCCTCTCCGGTGGTGTCGCTGACCGCGCGCAGGCTGGCCGCGCTGCCCCCGGACCCCAGGCCGCTGCCTTCGGTGGCCGCCTACGACCAGCTCCTTCGCCATACCCGGCCGTTGGCCGGGCGTCCCCCCAGTCAAGGGAGTCCCCTGCCATGAACGCCACTCGTCCCCGCGGTCTGACCGAGCCTGCCGCCGACGCGGCCATCGACGCGGCCTGCCGCAACCTACGCCTGCCCACCATGCGGGGCCAGTTCTCCGAACTCGCCGACGCCGCCGCGCGCGACCAGATGACCTACCGCGGGTTCCTGGCCGAGCTGCTGATGTCCGAGTGCGACGACCGTAACCGCCGCCGCTCCGAGCGCCGGATCAAGGCTGCGGGCTTCCCTCGCGAGAAGGCGCTTCGCACCTTCGACTTCGACGCGAACTCCGCCATCGACCCGGCGGCCGTCCATACCCTGGCCTCGTGCGACTGGGTCCGCAAAGGATTGCCGCTGTGTCTGATCGGCGACTCGGGGACCGGAAAGTCGCACCTGCTGATCGCCTTGGGCACCGAGGCCGCGATGGCCGGCTTCCGGGTCAAGTACGTCCTGGCGACCAAGCTGGTCAACGAACTCGTCGAGGCCGCCGACGAGAAGCTGCTGACCAAGACCATCGCCCGCTACGGACGCGTCGATCTTCTCTGTATTGACGAGCTGGGCTGTGCGCCACGAGGCGCTGATGGATCTCGCGGGATGAGAGGCCCGCCGCCGGTCCTCGCAGGGACCGGTTGAAGCTGGAGGCAGGC
>NZ_JBSFRK010000033.1:0-94168 GCF_053589195.1 Streptomyces sp. NPDC003379
CCTCAAGAACCGCGCCTACCTGCGTCGACGGGGTATCCGCTGCACCATCCCGGACAAGGCCGACCAGGCCCGCAACCGCAAGAAGCGCGGCTCCCGCGGCGGCCGGCCGCCGAAGTTCGACCCGGTCGATTACCGCGAGCGCCACGCAGTCGAGTGCGGAATCAATCGCCTCAAGAGGCACCGCGCCGTGGCCACGAGATACGACAAGCTGGCGGTCCGCTACGAGGCGGCCGTTCTTATCGCAGCCATCAACGAGTGGCTGTGATCGAAGTATTGGGAGTACACACTGGGCGCTACGATGCGGGCCATGGAGTGTTTTGACGCCCGGCGTACACGTCGCTGAGGAGCCCGTCTCACCGCCGATTCTGTGGCAGGGGGCGGGCTGAACGATGTCCGTGTTCCGCCCCGGGTATCAAGCCCTCGGCCTGAGAGGCACACTTCCGTGCTCATCCGCGCATTCACCCAGCACGACCTGGCACCACTCACCGAACTGACCATCGACACGTTCCGGCCGTTCTATGAGGAATCCCTTCCGCCCCTGATGGGCGAGGCCGTCTTCGCTGTTCAGCACGGCAGCTGGCGCGACGACTACCGCAAACAGGTCGCCGAGCTCCACTCTCCCAAACGGCACTCGCACGTCGCCATCGCCGAAGTGGAAGGCACCATCGCGGGTTACGTGGCGTGGAACGTCGTCCCGGACCGCAAGAAGGGTGAGGTCAAGATCCTCGCCGTCTCGGCCCAGCACCGACGTCACCATGTGGGCACGGCACTGTGCGAGCACGCCTTCGACCAGATGCGGGCCTTCGGAGCCGAGGTCGTCGAGATCGGCACCGGAGGAGACCAGTTCCACGCTCCGGCTCGAGCCCTCTACGAGTCGCTCGACTGCACTCCCCACCCACGCACCGTCTACTTCCGCCAACTCTGACACCTCCCGGGCGGACGCCCTCGGGCGCCCGCCCGGTCGGCAGTCATCTACAGGTCCACTTCCGGAACAGGCCCTAGGGCCCTCAGGTGCCCGAGCGTGGTCGCGGTCAGTTCCTGGGCCGCGAGCAGGAGCGGAGTGATCTTGTGAAGTGCGTCGGTGCCCGGGGTGTAGGAGAGGTCGCGCACGCGGTCGTGGAGTTCTTCGAATCTCCGGGTCAGGGAGCGGAGTTGGTCTGGCTGTTCGTTCAGGTCGAGCGGGGGCATGGGGCTCCGGGAGGGGGTCAGCGGCCTCGGGTGGCCGTCTGCGTGCGGGGTGCGGGCCCGGGCGAGGGGCCCGCCGTGGTGGCTGGAGGCAGGACGAGGACGGCGGCCAGGACCGTGACGCCGGTAGAGGTGAGGTGCACGCGGTCCTGCGGCGGTCCCACGATGTATGCGGGCGCAGCGGGCTTGGCCTTGCGCGCGATGAGGTCCTTGGCTTCCAGGGACCGCAGCGTGCTGATCAGGACGTGTGTCGTGCGGTGGTGGACGTACTGCCGGTCAGCGGAGCCGGTGACCACGACGTGGCCGCGGGCGATCTCGTGCAGAGCCGTGTGCTGCGCGGCCGAGAGCGGTTCATCGGGCCGTGGGGCGTTGCTCCAGCGCCTTCGCCGTATCTCACCGGCAACGCGCGTCGCACTGTCCAGGACGGTTTCGGGGGCCAGAGCAGTCAGCTCGCGTGCCAGTTGAGGGCCATGGTCGGCGGAGGCGGTGCACAGGTAGGCGAGCTGCTTGAGCCGGACGACGGCGTCAGCCAACTCGGCGCCTGCATACAGCCGTTCGTTGTGAACGGCCTTGATGGCGGTGAGGGTCTCGGTGGCCAGGTCCTGTGCGGCGGTGACATGCGCTCCCGGTTCGGGCTTGGCGCGGTCGGCGAGCAGGAGGTCGAGCCGGTCGTTGTGCTCGGTGTAGTGGGCGGCGAGGGAGAGCAGGCGCTCGACGGGTGTCGGCGGCGGGGGTACCTCGAACAGCAGGGCGTCATGTGTGCGGGCGGCGTTGGGGGGGGCGCGTGCGGAGGACTGGGCCGGTGCGACGGCGGGCGTCGGCGACTGCGTTGACGGAGTGCGCGGAGCGGAGGCGTTCGAATCGAGGACCGCGGTCACGTCCGCGATGTGCCGGGTACAGGCGAGAGCCTGCTGGGTCGTCGCGGAGTGGGTGATGGCCCGCAGAGTGACCTCGGGTTCGCTGTTGCCGCATTCGAGGCAACAGCGGTGGCGGGGGCCCCAGTCGTCGGGGACTGCGTGGATCTGTGGCATAGGCGGTTTCAGGTGCGCTGGCGGCCGGTGCGGCGAGGTGGAGGGACGCCGCGCGCAGCACAAGGGGCGAAGGGAAGGTGACTTCTACGCGGCGGTGCCGAAGTCGGACTGCTTGGGGGCGGCCTTGGCGACGGCCCGCTCGGTGATGCCCTTCGACGCGCGGGCGGAGGCGGCGGACAGCTCGTCGGCGCCGGGCTCGAGATACCAGGGGCGCAGGTCGAGCATCGCGGCGCGCATGCCGGTGGCGAAGCACAGGGCAGTGCCCTTGGGCAGGGCGCGGATGGCGTCGGCGGCCAGGATGCGCTCCTGGCGCATCGACACCGAGGTGCTCTTGCCGGATTCCGAGTGTGAGGTGGAGGTGGTCTCGACGTCGTGGTCGCCGATCAGTCGGGAGAGCTTGTCGGCGAAGTCGGGCTCGTCGATGCCGGATCCGATGACCTTGATCGTGGAGGCGGACCACATGGCGTCCATGCCTGCGTCCCCCCACACCTTCTGGCCCTGGCGGTAGGACTGCAGGATCGTGATCGGGATGATCCCGCGGCTGCCGAGGTGGGAGTACAGGTCCGGAAGATCGCTGATCTTGCACACGTTCGCGGCCTCATCCAGGATCGCGAGCATGGGCGGGTCCAGACGTCCGCCGGCGCGCTCGGCCTGGGCGGTCGCGGCCCACATCACCGAGTCCGCGCACGCGGCGATTAGTGCGCTGGCTCCACCGCCGCCGTCCTTGGAGAGCAGGTACAGGGTGTCGGTCGAGGTGACGAACGCCTCCGGCCGGAACTCCTTAACGTCCTTCTGCGGGGTCACCCACGCGGCGATCTCTGAGTTCAGCAGCGCGGCGGCGTACTGCCGGGCGGTCCCGTAGATGCCGTCACGGGTCTCCGGCGGCCCTTCGACGGTGCCCTTGAGCTGGGCGGCGACCGCGGTGAAGCCGTGGTCGCGCAGGATGTCCAGCGGCGTGCGGTCGGCGGGGAAGGCCAGCCACTGCATCACGTCGGTGATGGGGCGCTCGTCGAGGGCCGCGGCCAGGAACAGCTGGCTCAAGATGTTGCTGCCGGCCTTCGACCAGAAGTCGCACTGCTGGGAGGCGTCGACCGAGGCGGCGAGGAAGTGCCCGGCGAGCCTGCCTGCCCCGTCGAGGGTCTTGGCGGTGGCCAGGGGGTTCCACCACATCTCGCGCTTGGCGTGCGCGATCTGCTGCGGGTCCATCGACCAGGTCCGGCCGACGGCCGCCCGCACGTCGAGCGTGGCGGTAAAGGCATCGCCCGCCGCCTTGTTGGAGGTCAGCAGGACCGGGCCGGGCGCGTTGAGGATGGAGGGGATCGCCAGGGAGGTGGTCTTGCCGGAGCGCGGCGCCATGATCGCCACGGCGACGTCCTCGTACCCCATGCGCACCTCGTACTTCGTGCCCTGGAGGTTGCCCAGGAGGATGCCGGTGTCGTTGGCGTCGATGTGCTTGGCGTCTTTGAGGCTCGGGCGCAGCGAGCGGGCTTTGGAGGTGATCGCCTTGGACAGCAGCGGCTCGATGTCGGTGCGTTTGGCCATGCCGTCGATGCGCTTCTTGCGCCCGCCGCTGGTGCCCTTGTGCCGCTTGTAGAGCACGGCGGCGGTGATACCGAGGGCGAGCAGCACGGCGCTGGGCAGGATGCGGGTGCCGATCAGGAGGGACGTTTCCCCCAGCTCCGGCCAGAGCTGCTCGGGGTGCAGGAGGGCTTGAACGGGCTGGTAGGGGGCGCCGGACCCGGAGTCGGTGGCCCAGGCGGTGAGCTGCCCGCCGAGCCAGGCGAGATTGGACAGGGGGACAGCGACGGCGAGGACCCCAAGAAGGATCTTGAAGGCGATTTCCGTGGCGTCGGTGGACTGGTTGGAGGGGGGCTGGGGCAAGAAAGCGGATCCAGAGGGGAGTGCGGGTGTCGGTCAGCGGGCCCGGCGCTGCTTGGGCACGTGCGGTCCCGGGGGCGGCGTGGCCGGTGACGGCGGGGTGTTGCGCTGGGCCAGGGCGGTGACGCGGTGCTCCAGGGCGAAGGCGACACTCTCGGCGCTCACCCGGCCGGTGGTGGTGCGGCAGAGGGCGGTCGCCAGGTGCGGGACGCGGTGCGGTTCGCGGACCACAGGCGTCTCGTCGGTCAGCGCGCCGAAGAGCGCGGCGACCAGCTGGATCGGGGTGTCGCCGTCCAGGTAGGCGCGCCAGAGCGTGGGGAGGCGGTGGACGGAAGTGTCGACGGTCTCGACGAGCCAGCCGGCGGTGCGGACACCTTCGTGGACGGTGCGGTCGACGCGGGCCAGGCCGTCGGGGGAGCTCATGCCTTCGGGCGAGGTCAGACCGTCGTGGTGGCGGGGAGCGTGCCAGCCCGCCACGCGCAGCGTCTCGTACGGGTCGCCCGACGCCGTCGGCGGTGTGGCGGGGTCGGTGAGGGCGTCGGTGACCGCGGCGATGACCTCGACCGGTGTGTGGGCGTCGAAGGTGACCGACCAGGCCCGCTGGTCACCGTGGTGTGCGTGACGCAGGGTCCACCATGGTTCGGCCGGGTCCGGATCCGGGTGATACACAGCTGGGCGAGCTGGTCCGGGCTGGTCAGGATGACCCGGGGCACGAGCGGGTCCTGGGCGGTGCTCCAGCGGCAGGCGCGGTGGAGCGGGACGGTGACCCAGGCCGGATCGCCGGGGCCGGCGAGGTAGCGGGGCGCGACCAGCGCGATGTCGATGTCGTGCGGCACGCCGGTCACCTCCGGGCCACAGCGGACGGCGCCGCGGCCCGCGGCCCGCGGCGCCGGACGGGCATGCGCCTGGGCTGAGGTCAGGGCCGGTGAGCGTGGCGGGAGGTCCTGGACGGCGGCCTGGATTTCCAGGAGAACTTGGCCGTGGCTGGCCCAGTCGTCGAGGTAGGACCAGGCTTCCTCGTTGCGCTCGGCGAGGGCATCGTCGTACGCGAAGCTGCCCGGCCGGGCAGTCGGGGGCAGCGCGTCACGGGCTTCGAGCCATTCCCGCTGCAGTGCGCTGAGCTGCTTAAGGGCGTAGTCGAGGACGCCGAGTTGCCAGGGCCAGCGGGACTGGATGTGCGCGGGGTTGAGCTGCTGTATCTGTACCTCGGCGGTGGCCAGCAGGTCCTTGGCGAAGGACCGTACGCGGTCGAAGGACCGCCAGGTGTCCGCGTCGCGTTTGACGGCATGACGGCTGTGCTCGGCGTCGTCGAGGGGCCAGCCGTCGAGGTCGCTGTGCTCCTCGCGCCAGGCGTCGAAGTCAGCGAGGATCTGCTCGCTCTCGCGCAGGAAGGCGGCGAGCTGCTGCAGACGCTCGCGGTGGATCACATCGGGGGCGTGGGCAGTTGGGGACAAGAGCGCTCTCAGACGAAGGATGGAACAAGGGGGGGGTGAGCCGGGCGGGGTGCCGCCCGGCTCGTTCAGCGGGTCCGGCATGAGGCGGGAGCGGCCGGTGCGGCGCGGGGCGCCGGTGGGCCCGTGGTGAGTGAGGCCGTGCGGCGGGCCTTGCGCGCGGCGGCACGCATCGCCTTGAGCCGCACCTCGTGCGCCTCGGCGAGCTGCTCGCCCTGCGGGCCGCGCTGCTCCTGGGTGACCAGGTGGGAGTGCGGCACGTCGTACATCCCGCGCTGCACGGGCACGGTGTCGGCCAGGGCAGCGGTAAATGCGGCGATCAGGTGGGGCGGCATCTGCTCGTCGAGGTAGGCGTGCCAGATTTGGCGAAAGCCACCCCCGCCGCCTGGCACGGCAGCCTGGGCCCGCCAGTGGAAGTTCTCACCCGGCTCGACGGCCCACCGCTCCAGGCTGAGGATGCCGTCGGAATGGCGGGCAATCTCGTTGCCGTGTTCGTCGCGCTCATAGGACCAGCCCGCCGCGGTGAGGGGTGACCAGATCGGCGGCGTCTGCTCGGGCGCGGGCTGGATCAGCGCGTCGGTGAGGTGGGAGAGAATCTCCACGGGGGTGTGCGCGCCGAACTCGGTGTACCAGCGCCGACCTCTTCTTCCTGGCCGCGGATGCGCCACCATGCCCCGGAGGGCTCGGCGTCGGGTTCGAGCACCACGGTGTGCCGGTAGTCGAGGCTGACCAGCAGGACGTGGGGGAAGTCGGGGTCGGAGCGGTTCGCCCAGCCTGCGGCCCGCAGCGCCTGGGTGATGTGCCGCGGGTCGCCGCGTCCGGCCAGGTGACGGGGCTCGGTCTCGAACCAGATGGTGTCGTGCGGGGAATTGGCGCGGGTGGGGAGGTAGGGGTCGGGCGTCACTTCGGGGCGCCGGTGTGCCTACGGAGCCGCTGGACGTCCCAGTGGAGCACGTGCCAGTCCGTGACCTCCGGGGCGGCCTCGCGGAACGCTTCCATGACCAGGCGGGTCTCGTCGGGCACGGGGAACGCGGCCTGCTGGCCGATGAGGTGCTCGGTGCAGCGCAGGGCATCGCCGAGCAGGATCGGGACGCCGTCGTCCTCGTCGAGCAGCGGCGCGAGCAGCGGCAGTACGTCGTCGAGCTGGGGATGCGTACGCAGGTAGGCGGCGAGGTCGGCGAGGGTGCTCGTGGCCTGACGGACCTGGTCGAGGGTGAGGGCATCGGATGCGTGGTGGGGCAAGGCGTGAGCTTTCAGTACGAGGCGAGGGGGGCAGCCGGTCAGCGGCGGGCGCGGGAGCCTGCCTGGGCGTACGGGCCGGCCGTGGGCGTCTGGCGGCGGGGCCGGGTGGAGGCCCAGGAGTTGCGGGCCCAGGTGGCCGCGCGGGCGGCTCGGACACGAGCCTGCTGCCAGGCGGACAGCTCGTCGGGCCGCACGGACACCGAGGTGGTGCGGATACGGGTGGAGGGCGGTACGTGCCCGCGCGGGCGCATGACCTGCTGCGGGTCAGCCAGCGCGGTGCTGAACGCCTGGACGAGGTGCACCGGCGTGGAAGCGGTGAAGGAGGCGTCCCAGATCCGGCCGTGCTCATTGCGGGCCCCGGCCCACCACAGCGCCTCGCCGGGATTGGACTGGTGGAACTGCATCCAGGCGCCGCCGTCGGGGCTCATCGCGGTGAAGTGCTGCCCCTGCTCGGTTTTCCAGCGCTGCTCCTGCAGCGGCGCCCAGACGTTGGGGGCGTGCGCGGAGCGGGGGCGGGTGAGCGCGTCGGTGAATCCGGCGACGATCTCGACGGGTACCTGGCGGGTGAAGGTCGCATGCCAGGCTTCCTGGCCGGGGGCGGCCTTTCCGGAGATCGTCCAGCCGCCGGGCTGGGTGAAGGGGTCGTATCCGATGCGCACGGACTTGTCCGGGCTGTCGAAGACCAGTGGCCCGCCGGTCTTGGACTTGTCGTTCCAGCCGGAGGCGCGCAGGAACTCGCTGACGAAGCGAATGTCGCCGCCGCCGGCGAGGTAGCGGGGCTGGACCAGGTAGTGCTGTTCGGCTTGTTGGGCGCCGGGGGCCCAGCCGGTCCACTGCTGCTGTTTCACCGGCTCCTCCTGACGACCATGGCGGAGGCGACGGGCTGGGGCGGCAGAGTGCTTGCCGTGGTGGGCGGTGTCCCGAGCTGCTTGATGGCGTCGGCGTGCTCGTCAAGGTCCATGCCGACGCTGTGCAGTTCGTGGGAGGCCCGGCCCATGGCGAGCCAGACCTCGGGCGGGAGCATCCCGCGGTGGGCCTGGTTCTGGGCGAACCGGGATCCGGTGCCGACCAGATCGGTGACCCGGGTCAGGACGCCCTCCTGGGTGTCGAGGACTTGGGCGAGGATTTCGGCCGCTTGGCACGGGGTGGCCTGGTCGAGGTGGTCGTCCAGGGTCTTGATGAGGCTGGCGATGTCCTCGGCGAGGCGTACGGGATAGGACGACAGGTCGGTCATGGGCCTCCTGGGGGCGAAGAAACGGGGCGGTCAACTGCGTCGGCCGAGGCGGTGGGCTTCGCTGAGGACGGCCTCTGGCCGGGCGGAGCCAGAGGGATGGACCATTCGCAGCTGCCGACAGCGACGGCGCGCAGGTAGGGACGGAACAGGGCAGCTGCCAGGCGCGGGTTTCGGCTGGCGGTGATGGGTGGGGGCGTGCGGTCGGGCGCGGGGATGTGTGGCGTCTCTCGGGTGGCGGGGGCCGGCCTCCGTGGCGGGAGCTGGCCGGGGCTGGTTATAGGGAGCGCGGGAGCGGTGGCTGCCTGCGTCAGGTGGTGTCACCGGTGGCGACGGTTGTGCGGCGGCGCGGGCGGCCTGGTCGGCGGTGCCGCCGAAGACGGTGTCGATGGCGAGGCGGTACCCGGCGCCGGTAAGCAGGGGGATGGCACGGTCGGCCATCTGTTTCATGGTCATCTCGCCTCAGTGCTCGGGGACTTGGTGCCAGGCGTCGGCTTCCTCGGGCATGCAGTGCCGGTCGATGCCGAGGCCATCGAGCAGTTCGAGGAGGTGTTCGGGGGCGCTGGTGCGGCTGTCGACGTAGATGGTGCCGTCGCGGTGGTAGACCAGTACGTCGACGTCGTACTCGTCGGCGAGCGTCATGGGTGAGGCTCCGGGGTGTTGAGGTTCACCGCCGGGCGGCTGGAGCGGTGCGGCTGGGGGCCTTGAGCGCGGGCCGGGTTCCGGCCGGGGGCGCGGCGGCCGGGTGGCGGTGGCTGCGGACGTCGGCGACCGCTTCCTGGTAGGCCACGGGGTCGAAGAGATCGTCGGGGATGTTGACCACGTATCCGGCCAGCAGGAGAGAAGGCAAGGCACGGGTGGCGACCTTCTTCTTCTCCTGCTCGCTGAGGTGGCTGGGGACTTCGTGCCAGACGTAGACGGGGCCGGCCGTGACCTCGGTTTTGCGTTCCAGCCCGAGGGCGTCGAGCAGGGCTAGGAGCTGCTCGGGTGCACCAGTGGGGGTGTCGGCGTGGATCGTGTCGGTCAGGGGATTGCGGTAGATCTCGACGTCACTGCCTTCGGCGTCGGCTCTGTTGCCCACGGGCGGGCTCCTCCGATCTTCTGGGGGGCTATCCCGCCGGGCAGGCGACTTGGCCGTGGTGGTTGCCGAGGCGGTGGTTAGCGCGGGTGCACTGGTGCGCGCGCCCTGGCGCTGCTGCTCGACGGGCATGGTGTGCGGCTGGCGCCGCTGGTAGGGGCTGCGGGGCCCGGGCGGCGAGGATGAAGCTGCCGACGGTCTGCAGGATTCCCTTGGCGCGTTCGTCACCGCCGACCGCGCCGACCAACTGCGTCTTCGGATCCCGCGGGGTGGTCACGTAGTCGAGGACGACGAACGGCGGCTCGTCGTCCGTCGACCTGTTCACCGAGTCCGCGCCGCAGGGACGGCTGGGGTCGGGGCCGCAACCGGGGCGGTGTCCAGGGCGGGCTTGGCCTGCGGGAGTCGCACGCTGATGCCGATGCCGAGCTGGACGAGCTGAGCTGCTGCCCGCTGGATGGCCTGGGCCTGGGCTGCGGTGTCCTCGCCTGGCAGCACGAAGTGGTCATGGTCCTTGTCGTAGACACAGCCGTTGTCGGTGAGGATCTGGGCGGCATCGGCCCGGTCGGGCTTGGTGACGTGGAAGTCCCGGCCGCTCAACGTGATCACCACGAGTTCCGGGGGCAGCACCGGGGCGAGGCGGGCGGCGTTGTCGCGGACTTGGGCGAGGGCCTTGTCGTAGCGGGGCAGGAGGGTGGTCGTGATGTCCGCGGCGGCCTGGGCCGGGTCGTCGGGGACGGTGATGCCGTCGGGCTCGCGCACGGTACGGAAGGCTTCCGCAGGGATGTCGGCCGGGGCGATGGCGCCGACGAGGAACTCCTCGCCGCTGCGGGGGCGCGGGATGACGTACAGGCGGGTGCCGTCGTCGCGGGTGAGGACCGCGTCCTGGTCCAGGACGTGCTCGGCGATGGCGTGGGCGACCAGGTTCATGTCCCAGAGGTGTTCGGCGCGGGCGAACTGGTCGGGGTACTGCGCATGGGTGTGGTGCTCGCTGGTCCAGTTGCCGGGGAGCTCGTCGGCGAGGGCGATGGCGAAGGACGCGAGATCAGGGGTGGGGTCGTGCATGGGTTCCTCGGGATGGGGGTCAGCGCCGTCGCCCGGCAGGGGCCGGGGCAGTGGGCGGCGGGCTGGATGCGGTGGTGGGAAGGTGCGGGGGCGGGCAGCCGCAGACGGCGGAGACTTCGCGCTCGTTCGGGCGACTTCGGCACTGCATACGCTGCGTTGTGGGTGAGGCTCGTGCCGGTCGGCGAGGTCGGCGAGGTCGGCGCGGACGGCGGCCAGGTCGGCTCGGATGCCGTCCAGGTGGCCTTCGGAGAGGTGGCGCAGCCGCCCGGTGGTAGCGATGTCAGATGGTCCGCCAAGGCTCAGATGGAACTCGATGGTTGCCGCGAGGACATCGTCGAGGGCAGCCAGGGCGCCGTCGTGGGCGGCGGTGAGTTCGGTCAGGGCATCCGCGACCTCCTCGGTGGTGGTCGCCTGGCGGATGCGTTCGGCCTGGTGGGCGACGGAAGCACCGAGGGGGAGGTAGTGGGCCTCGCGCCGTTCGGTCTCGAACGCCGCGTCGCAGGCGACGTGGTACTGGACGGTGCGCAGTCGTGCCACGGCCCGGGTGGTGAGACGTTTCTCCTCGGCTTCGTCGAGACCGGTGGGCAGCCGGTGGTAGTGCTCGTGCACGCGGGCGACGGGGATGAAGCCGGTGCGCTCCAAGATGCTGTGCGCTTCCGGGTCGCCGCCGCGGGCGAGGACTTCGCCTGAGTGCGCGTCGCGTTGCAGGGTCAGGTAACGGTCGGCAATGGCCAAGGTCACTGCTCTCTCGGAGTGTTCAGCGGGAACGGCGCTCGGGCGCTGGGTGCGGTGCGGCAGGCATGCGGGTGGGCCGGGCGGCGCGCTCGTTGGCTCCGGGCAGATCCACGGCGGCGGCCTTCAAGTCCTGCTGGACGCCGTACAGGCGCCGGGCGATCAACTCCAGCCGGTGCCCCGCTGCGGGACCGTAGGAGTGGGGCAGCTCCTCCAGCCGGTAGGCGGCCTGCTCGACCAGGCCACGCACCGAGGCGATCGGCCCATGGGTCTCGTCGGTGAGCTGACGCATCAGCGTGGCGAGCTGCGCGGCCACCGCGGGCGGGGACTGTTCTGTCACCGGCTGTGGCAGGGAGGGGCGTTGGCCCGGGAAATGCGGGGTCAGCGGGCGCCCGCCACGAGGCTGGGCGGGGACAAGGCCCAGGTCGACTTCGATCAGGCGGCACTCGTTGCGGAGAGCCTCGTGCACGGGCCACGGCTGTCGAGCTCGGATGCCGTCTTCGCGGATGGGGTTGGCGATCACATCGAGTCGGCCGGGGCGGGCCTGCAGGGCGGCCCAGCGGCACGCGTGTTCCTCTGCGGCGGGTGCGAAGCCGGTGACGCGGGTCAGCCGCTCGGCGATCTCCGCCCACTCCGGCGGGCTCAGTTCCCGGTCAGCGGGGTGCAGGCGGACCGCCATGTGGAAGATCTCGGGAGCGTTGGCGTTCGGCCCGGCCGCGTAGGGGTGGAGGAACTGCGGTGCGAGGAGGTACTCCTCCCAGTCGGCGAACATCCACTCCTTGGGGCCGCCCTCGGCGCTGCTGGAGTCCACAGGCGCGCTGGCCACCACGAGATCACCCAGAACGTCCTGTTCGGCGATCGGACGGCCCAGGGCGGCGGAGACCGAGATGGAGGGGAAGAACTGCGACTCGCAGATGAGCGGGATCATCGGCCGCCCCGGGCATCGGCGATGTGCACGAGCTGGTTCAGCGAGGTGGTGGAGTACCAGCCGCAGTCGATCACGCTGCCCGCGTCGGCGAACTTCGGGATCAGGTAGTCCTCCAGGGCGCGCAGGTAGATGAGGCAGTCAGGGCAGCGCCGCGAGAGGTGGACCAGATAGTGGGGGTGGGCGGTGACGAAGGTCTGCTGTCCACCGTTGGGGTCGCGCAGCCGCCAGCCGTCCTCGTCGGTGGGCGTGTGCCAGGACGGGGCCACCACCGTCATGGCATCCCCCCACAGCTCCCCGCCAGCCACGCCCTTGAGAACGACGACTTGGTCACCGGGCCGGAAGTGGCCATGGGCCATGTCCCTGTTGGGCGTGAGGATGTCGTCGGGAACGTATGGCGGGCGGGCGGCTTGGGGCACAACAGGGTCCTTCCCACGAACGGCACGGGCGGCGGTGGAAGGACAATGGTCCGGAGGATCCCCGGTTTCGCTAACCGGGAATCGTCGGGTATACGGCATCCTCGCGCCCGCCACGCCCAACTAGCGGAAGGGGTTCTCCGTGCCACGATCGGCCTCCGTGGCGGCATCGAGAAGCTCAGGAAGATCAGTGCCTTCAGCGTCCCGCTGGTCGATCCACCACCCGGCGCGGGTGATCGTGCGGACCTTCTCTTCGAGCGTGGCCCAGTCCGCCTCGTCCCAGATGCCTTCGCTGACCAGCGCGGCGTAGGTGGCAGTGACCAGCTGGTGGCGGGAACGTTCGCCCCAGTTCAGGACCTTCTCGGGACCTTCGAGCGGCGGCATATCGAAATGGGCGGCCCAGTCGGCGGCGGCCTGCTGTTCGGCGGCGCGCTTGGCGGCGAGCCACTCCTCCTTGCTGACGCTGTAGTTGTCGCGGGCAGCCTTCCAGCAGTCGGTGCTTATCTGCACTTCACTCGAATGGATGCGTAGGGGAAATGAGGCGCAGAGGGTGCTCCCTTTGGCTGTGTCACTCTGTGGGATGTCGTTTCGAGGTGACTTCGGGAGCCACTCACAGCTTTTGCCCATGATCAATTTCAATGGGAATTGATGTCACTTGGGTCGCTGCGGCAGCCCGTCAGGGCTGTCGCAGCGGGAGTGGTGACGCGCGGGTGTTCACCGACCGGGGCCGCCCGCCTGGTCATGATGGGTGCCGGTAAGAACTGCGTCACCGGCTGCAAACAGCAGCGTTTGTCGCGTACTCCGTCAGGAGCCCTTCAGCTCGCCGTGAGGGGCGAGTGCCTTCCAAAAGGCGTAGTGGTGGTCGGCCGCGAAGTCGGTGCGACCGATGCGGCCGGACGCGAGCCGCTGCACGTAGGGGCCGCGGTTAGTGGACCGCTTCCACATGGGCAGGCCATGTCCGTTCACCTGTCCGGTGGACGCGAACCGGCTCCAGTAGGCGACCACCGTGTCCGATAGTCCGGCCTGTGTGGCATCGAGCGGTTCGAACAGGTCGTTATCGAAGAGATAGGCCAGGTCGATCATGTGGCCGGTGCCGAGCGGGAAACTCGTCGGCCGCGGCACGTTCTTGAAGTACGGGGCCTCGGCCTCGGCGAAGTCATAGGCGTAGAGGGGGGTGTGGCGGGCCAGCGCACGCTGGGTGTCGAGTGCCACGGTCGACCACTCCGAGTCGGTCAGCACGGCCGACAGCGCCGCTCCGGGTGCCGGGTAGTCCGCGGCCGGATACTCGGCCAGGACGGCGGAGGCGTCCTTTCCGAACTGCTCGGTGACCTTCTCGGTGTAGCCTTCGGCGGTCAGCGGCTGCCCTGTCATGATCTCGTCGAGCCCGGCCAGTGCGCTCATCTCGTCGTGAGTGGAGCCGTGCAGTACCGGCACCCGGGCGAACCGCCCCGCGGCGATCGCACGTGCCGGGGCCTCGGGCAGCACCTTGCCGTCCACCACGGGTCGATACCCGTCGTGCCCGGAGACGGATGCCTCGATGAGCTCGGCGCTGGACCTGCCCCGCAGGCAGGAGCCGGCGGTGCGTGGATCGTCGCAGCCCGCGGCCTCAGCGACGGCGAGCCCGTTGGCCTCCGCCTGCTCGCGGGTGAACGAACCGTCCGGTCCGACGCAGCCCGCGCTCTGCACGATTGCCTTGCTGAAGAGCCCGCGGGCTCCGGGCGAGACGAGCTGGGCGCAGACGCTGTAGCCACCGCCCGACTGCCCCATGATCGTGACGTTGCGGGGGTCGCCGCCGAAGGCGCCGGCGTTGCGGTTGACCCATTTCAGCGCGGCCTGCTGGTCAAGAAGACCGAGGTTGGCCGGTGCGCGCAGACCGGGCGCGGTGAGGAAGCCGAACGCGCCGAGCCGGTAGTTGATCGTCACGACCATCGCGCCTTGCCGCGCGGCGGCCAGCCTGGCCGCGCGGTAGGTGGCGCCGTCGCCGTAGGTGAAGCTGCCGCCGTGAATCCAGACGATGACCGGCAGACGCCCCGTCGTCCGCCCGGTCGGAGTCGTGACGTTCAGGTAGAGGCAGTCCTCCCCGCCGCCCTCGATCGAGATGGGCTGGTCGGTCGGCTGCGCGCAGGCGCTCTTCGGCGCCCGGGCGTTCAGCGGCGATGACCAGGGGCGCACCGGCTGCGGCTCCTTCCACCGGCGTTCTCCGGTCGGCGGGGCCGCGTAGGGGATGCCCTGGAACGTGCGCACCGCCCCGGCGGCCGTGCCCTGCACCGGGCCCTCGGCGGTCGTCACCCGGGTGGGGACGACTTGGGCGCCGGGGTCCGCGGAGGCGAGGCCGCCCGTGATCACCGTGACAGCGAGCGTCGCGGAGACGGTGGCCGCAGCAAGGGCTGCGACGCGGGACTTCCTGGTGTTCATCCGGGCTCCAAGGATCGGCGTGATCTTCGATGTCCGAAACGGTAGCCAGGATTTGGGCAAATGCGCAAGACGTTTGCCTAAGTCGATCGTCTGAGGCGTTCGCCTGGTGCAAACGTGCCGATCGTTGCTAGGGTCTGCGTCATGGGAAATCGGGAGAAGCTGCTGGAGGCCGCCAGGCAGTGCCTCTTCGCGAAGGGCTACGAGCGCACGACGGTCCGCGACCTAGCCTCCGCGGCGGGCGTCAGCATGGCGGCGATCGGCTATCACTTCGGCTCGAAGGAGGCGCTGCTCAACCAGGCGCTCTTCGAGGCACTCGACTCGGGAGACCAGCTCTTCGGACCGTCGGCGGGCGACACCGACCTCGGCGCACTATGGCGCGTGCTGATCGAGGCGTTCTCTGCCAACAAGACCTTCTGGACCGCCAATCTGGAGACCGTCCTGCGCGCGCAGCGCGATCCGGAACTGCGTGAGCAGGTGGCCGCCGGGCTGCGGCAGGGGCGCAGCGGCATGGCACGAGAGGTCACCGGAACCGTAGAGACCGAGCTCTCCGAAGAAGCGATCCGTACCATCGGCTCGGTGCAGCTCGCCCTCGTCAGTGGCCTGATGATGCAGCATCTCACCGACCCCGAGTCCGCTCCCACCGCCGACGAGGTGCTTGCGGGCTTGCGGGCGCTGGCCGCCTACCTGCCCGAGAAGGCGTGAGACTCAGGCCCTCGACCGAAGGCAACACGACCACCACGGCGCCACCCGCCCCATGACCACGGTGGGCAGTTGCTCGACTGACAGAATTTCGCCTGCAGAATCCCGTCGATCAGAGGCTTGAGGGAGCGGTTCGTAGGGTGGGGATCCCGAGGTCGACGGTGGGGCGTTGGGGCCGACGGTGGGTGTCGTCGCGTTTGGCGCGGAGGAGTTGGAGGGTTAGGTCGAGCCCTTCGATCTCCCCGGCCCAGCCCTCGGCTTGGGCACGTGCTCGGCGGGTGATGAGGTCAGCTTCGAGGTCGTCAAGTCGGCTGATCATCTGCGGGCTGACCTGGAGCATGGGGCACCGGATGCAGGCCTGGACTGCCGCTTCTTCATCACCACCGGCGACTTCCTCGAACAGCACAGACGCCAACGGGACGAGACCCGCAAGCTCATCGGAGATGCCGAGGAGGCCGGACTCTCGCGCATCGTCGAGAAGAACACCCGCACGCTCGGCAAGCTCGACACCATCATTGATGCCCTCGAACAGGCCGGGCCTGAGCAGATCGTGGCCGGCGGGAAGGTGACCGATCTCGATGTCACCGGCTGACAATGCCCATTTCCTCGTCGAAGCGTCGAAGAACCGCAGCAGGCAGACACGCGAGCGCGCCGAAGAAGCCATCCGAACGGCAGCCCGCCGCAACGAACGGCCCACCGTCGTCGGCATCGCGAACGCGGCTGGTGTTTCCAGATCCTGGCTATACACGCAGACCGACCTCATCACCGCGATCAACCAGCTCCAGCAGCGCGTCCGGGCCCCCCACGGCAGCCCTCGGCACGCGGCCAGCGACGCCTCCCTGCAACGCAGGCTGGAGACCGTGCTCGAACGCAACCGGCAACTCCGCGACCAGGTCGCTGACCTCACCCGGAAACTGGAGACCGCCCACGGCGAAATCCGCCGTCTCCGCGTCCTGGGCCCTCCACCAATACCTGCCGTTCTCGGCCCTTCCCCCCGCGTCTATCGTTCCGGTGTGAACGACACGACCTACGAGCGACTCACCTGGGAAATGACTGGGTGGGATGCCGACGAACGCCCAGCTCACGTCACCGAACTCAGCCGGGAAGAGATCCTGCGCATCCGCGACCTCTTCGACCGCCGCCTGCCCCCGGCAGGGACAGACGAGTGGCTTGCCTGCGTGGCATACAAAGTGCCCCATGACCTGCAAGTTCAGGTGCTGGCCGCCATCCCCCGGCTGGAGTTCAAGCCAGAGCTGGACTACTTCGTTGAGGGGGCTGTCCGATCCGATTAGGTGGCCCAACGGTTGTTCGCTATTGCGGGCGTTGCACTCGTCGAGGCGATCCGGCAGGGGCTTCGACACAGGATCTGGTCCGGGCATACGGCGGCTTCCACCGCGCGAGGAGGACATGTCCATCTGGCAATGAGCCTGTTCAGCGGCCTGATCCGCGCCAGAGATCGACATAACTTCAAAGAGCAGGACGCCGTTGCACAGCAGGCTCCAGCCCTGCTCCGGGTGGCTCGTCAAGGCGAGAGCGGCTTCCCGGTCGGGGGACTCGGCGCTCGGGCATGGCGGCTTGTGCTGGCACATCGTATGGCCTATCTGGGTCAGATCGGATCGGGGAGCGTGCACGGGTGCGGCAGAAAGATGGGGGTGGCCGACCGCCGCCTCGCACCCCAGAAGGGCGGCGGCCGGGGCATCTCCCGCAGGTCCTACGGGAGCGCCGCTTCCTCCCCGCGGTGGTCTCGGGCCGCTCCCGCACGGGGGCACGGTGGGCCAGCGAGACCGGGAGGAAGCCCAGTCTGGGAAGTCAGGTGCGTACGGTGCGCGGCGCCGTCTTCAACAGGCCGTACTGGAGAGCCCGGGTCACGAGGTGCGGCCGGGTACGAGCACGGAGGATCTGCATCAGCTGCCGGATGTCTCTGTTGCTGTGAACCGGCGCCCTGTTCGTCTCGATCGCGATCCGCGTCCCTTTCATCCCTCGCGCGACCAACGGAATCAGCTCCCGGAGCTGATCCGGTACGTAAATCGTGTGGATTTCGGAGGCCGGCGGGGTCAGCAGCCCCTGGCTGTAGGAGCAGTCGACGAGTCTTACCTGCCCCTTCGCCCCCACCTTTTTCGCCGCCCAGGTGATGTGGTGTCGGACCGTACGCACCTCACGGTTCAGACGATGCGCGATCTCGTGGTCGGTCAGGCCCTCGGCGAGGCCCTGCACCACCTGCTTCTCGCGGCGGGTGTACGAGGCGGTCGTGGTGTCAGCGGACACGTCAGTCCTCTCTTCAGATACCGGGTTGAGGGCCACTCGATGAGCCGGGCGCGAAGTCTCCGGCTCACCGAGCGGCGGTCTGTGGTGGCCGCGCGCTGTCACAGGTCTTCCAGATTGACGACCGTGAAGGCTCGCAAGGTGCGCACGAGCTGGGCGGCCACCATCCAGTCCAGGTCGGCATGGCCGTAGGGAACCGGGGCGCCGTCGCACGCCATGACCTGGATAGTGCGGTCAGTGGTGTACCGGTGAGGTGTGCCGACGACGCCGTACAGGGGTGCGCTCTGCGCCAGCAGCGCGACGCCGTGCTTGGCCAGATGAGGGCACCTTTTCGGCGCCATGC
This sequence comes from Streptomyces sp. NPDC003379, assembly GCF_053589195.1. Lineage (NCBI taxonomy): Bacteria > Bacillati > Actinomycetota > Actinomycetes > Kitasatosporales > Streptomycetaceae > Streptomyces > Streptomyces sp. NPDC003379. Next base: position 17,951 of record NZ_JBSFRK010000033.1, read on the forward strand.
GCACGTGCTTGCGGCAGAACGGCGGCTGGGTGGTGCGGACCGAGATGCTGGGGTCGGGCAAACCTTCCTCGGTGCTGTGGAGGAACAAGATCCCCTCGTCCGTCCTGGCCGGTTCGCGGCAGAACTGGCACAACAGCTGCGACATCGTCTCGCGCTGCCGGGCCGGGTGGATCATCTTCCAGCGCGGCGCGCCAGTCAGCACCCCGTGCTCGTCGAGTGACTGCGAGACCCGCGCCCACAAGACGCCCTGCACGTCTCGGTCCCTCCACCTTTCGTCCGCGTAGCTGATGCGGCTGCCCCCGGCACTGCTGAAGGAGGCGCATAAGGCGGGGAAGGACTCGTCCACCTCGCCCTCGCGGGCCGTGATGTAGGGGATCTGCGCCCGCGCCCGCGTGGTACCGCCGCCGCTGCTGCTTCTGCCGTGCGGTCCAGCCGGTGCGGGACTGCTTACCTCCCGACGGGGAGTGGGCCGCCGGAGCTGTCGAAAGGCCGTGCCCCGTCGCAGAGCGAAACGCAGCCGCGGACGTAGTCCCCATGGGCGGCCCCTGCCAGCTTCGTGGTCGGCCGCGTCGAAGTCGGTGCTGGAGGGCTTGTACACAGACATCGTGCTCTTCCTCTCGGACGTGCTCAGACAATGGGCCGCTCGGGCGGGAACACCGAGCAGGAGACGGGGGGCTCAGTCGGCACGCGGGTGAGCCGGGCCGCCGTGTACTGCTTGATGGCGGCTTCGCTGTAGCCGTAGAAGCGCCCCACGTCGTCATCGTCGGCGTCCGGCCAAAGCGTCGGTGGCATCTCGCCCCACTCGACGACGTAGTTCTCGTCGGGGCAGGTAGACCGCCGCATCCGCAGGTGCGGGTAGCCGGGCCGACCTTGCAGCGCGTCACGTACGGCCAGCGCGAAGTCAGGGCAGGGCACGGGGTAGTACCCGCCGCGGCGGGTGCCTCCGACTCGGGCCGCGAGCAGCGGCATGCGCATCATGCGCACCGCCCAGCTCTCCCTCAGCAGATCCGGCTCTGCGATCCGCTGCGCGTAGTACTCAAAGTCGTACGCCTCCCACGGAGACATCAGGACAACAGCCACAGGCGGGTGTTTGCAGGTCGTGGGGGAATCCATCATTCGGTGTCCTGGAGGGTCGTGATCAGCTCATCCAGCAGGTCGTGGACCGTGTAGCCCAAGCGCCGGGCGAGGCCCAGAGCTGGCCGGTAGCCCGCGGGCGTCTCCGCCTCGTACAGCGGCGTGCCTTGCTCGATGACCGCTTCCAGTTCGTCGGAAGGCGGGAACTTCGGATCAGCCACCGCAATGTCGCGTAACCGTCTGAAGTGTTCGCGCAGACGACCGATAAGCGCGGTCAGATCCTTAGCGGGTGGCGGTTGCGGGCTCTCCAGCGCGAGGTCCAGGTCCTCGAAGATGCCCGCGACCACGAGCGGCTGCCATGCCTTTGCCTTGGCCAGGATGTCTGCCAGGGCGGCGGCGTCATGTTTCGGTACCCATCGCGGGACGGTTCTGGGCGCGGCCATCACGACTGCCTCGCCGGAATCGTGAAAGTGCACCAGGTCGCCTTGCCGTCGGGGCGCAGCCCCCAGTCGCTGGAGAAGGTCTCGACGAGGAGCATTCCGCGGCCGTGCTCTTCCTCCGCAGACGGCCTGCGTACGTACGGCGTACTGACCGAGCCGTCGGTCACCACGACCCCGACCTTGTCCGTGGCGATGATCAGGCGGAACCCAAGGACGTTGCCGTACCGCAGCGCGTTGGTGCACAGCTCGCTGACTACGAGTGTTGCGTCGTCGATGAGGGCGGTAGGTACTCCCCAATAGGTCATCTTGGCCACGGTGATCCGGCGAAAGCGTCCGACCCATTCCTCCTCATGCGGGGGTACGGGGGCGCCCGGTTCCCGGGGTGCCAACTGGATGGTGAAGCTCTCCTCGTCGAGCACACGCTTAGCGTCCAGTGGCAGGTAGCCGTCGAGAAGGTCCGTCACGGTGCTCATCAGTTTCCGCCCTCGGGGATTTCCACTGTCGGCAACGGGCTGGGCACCCACGGGGTGAGGGGGCGCCTCCTTGTGCGCCGGTATCCACGGCTTCTGCGGCATCGGCTTCGTACCTGCAGCAGCGGCTGGAATGGGGCTCATCGGGGGTCTCCCGGGTGGGCGGTGGGGAGAAGCGTGGGGGCCTTCTGCGCCGTCACGCAATGCAGGGCAGGCCGTCCCGCCAGTCACTCGGCGTGTCCGGTCGGTGACCAGCGAACACCTGCCGGGGAAGGCTTGGGAATGACTTTGCGATGACGTTGACCCCTCAGTAACTATGATTGGGGTGCCGCCGGAGCGGGCGCTCCTGCCATGCTGGGCCGCATGGTGACTCTCGATGGCAAGCCCGTGTCTGCCGACGACTTGCTCGCCCTGGCGCTCACGAACACAGGCCACTTCACGTCCATGCGCGTCTCTGCGGACGGCAGCATCCGCGGCCTGACGTTGCACATGGAACGCCTCGTGCGGGACTGCAGGATCGTGTGGGGCGCGGAGCTGGACCCTGAACGCGTCCGCGGCTACGTCCGCCAGGGCCTGGAGGGACAGAGCCGTCCCTGCGTCGTCCGCGTCACTATCTATGACCCGAAGGTCGGGATGGGCCGCCCCGCGGACGCCGAGGACCCCCATGTCCTGGTGTCCGTGCGCAGCGCCGGGACCCTTCCCCCCCGAACCGCTGCGGGCCCAAAGCGTGGTGTACGAGCGAGACTTGCCCGAGGTGAAGCACGTCGGCCTCTTCGGGGCCCTGCACGCCCGCGGTGCGGCCCAACGAGCAGGCTTCGGCGACGCCCTTTTCGTCGGCAAGGATGGACTCGTATCCGAGGGCGGCACCTGGAACGTCGCCTTCGTCGACCAGGAGGGCACCGTCGTGTGGCCAGACGCCCCCGTCCTGCCCGGGGTCACCATGGCCCTGCTCCAACAGCACGCCGAACACCGCATCGCCACCGTCACCCTGGAACAGGCGAAGGGCATGGCCGCGGCCTTTGCCACGAACACCAGCATCGGCGTCCGCCCGCTGTCCGCGATCGACGACGTCGAATTCCCCGTCTACCACCCCGTCTTGAGACAGCTCCAGGAGGCGTACCTGTCCATCCCCGGCGAGACCCTGTAGCGCACCGTGGCGGGGGTGACCATGTGGACCGGCCGCGAGGCCGGACTGCTGCGCAAGGCCATGCGTAAGACGGGTAAGGCGTTTGCCGACCTCGTTGGCGTGAACCCCCGCCAGATCCCACGGTGGGAAGGCCGGGGGGAGACCGTCGAACTCGGACTCGACAACCAGGCGGCCCTGGACACGCTCCTTGCCCAGGCCGACCCTCTCGTGCAGCAGCGGTTCGCCGCGCTCCTCACCGAACGTGCCGCCGCCGAGCACGACGAGGGCGCCGAGGAATTGCTGCGCAACGACCCGCACACCCGCAGGCACCCCATCGACGGGAAGGTCATGACCCTCGTTGAGGAAGGGATCTACCTGTCCGGCCCCGACAACCGTTCGGTGTGGCTGGACGCCTACCTCATCGACGTCTACCCGACGACCAACGGGGACTACGCGACCTTCGTGCGTGCCACCGGACACCGTCCGCCCCAGCACTGGCCCGGAGGGAACCGCCCCGTCACGCTGGCCACTCACCCGGTGGTGTGGGTGAGCTGGCACGACGCCGCCGCCTACGCCCGCTGGGCCGGTAAGGCGCTGCCCACCGCCCGGCAGTGGGAGAAAGCCGCCCGCGGGCCCCGTGGACGCATCTACCCGTGGGGCAACGAACCGACTGCCGCGAAGGCGAACGTCGCCGAAGCCGGCATCGACGCGACCACGCCTGTCGCCCGTTACCAGTCCGGCGTCTCCCCGTTCGGTGTCTTCGACATGTGCGGCAACGTCTGGGAGTGGTGCTCCACCGAGGAAACAGCGGGGAACAGCCGGTACGAGCTGAAAGGCTCGGCCTTCACCAGCCCGTTCGAGCGCTGCACACCCTCGCTGCGGAACGCCGCCAACGCGAGCATGAAGGACAACGACACCGGGTTCCGCTGTATCGCCGCTGCGTAGTGCGGAATGGGTGTGCTCGTCGCCCACGGGCAGCGTGCCCAAGGGACGAGGCGCTGTGCTCGTGTTGGCCGGTATCCACGACTCCTGAAGCGTCGGCTTCGTGGCTTTGAAGGTGACGTCGGTGATGGGCGTCATGGGGGAACTTCCCATCTGCTCAGTGCGGGGGACCCTGCAAGGTGTTGCACCGATTCCCGTGGCTGTGGTCGCCAACGGCATCCGTACGTAACGGTTGAGCGCCGACGTTGGTGGTCCGGCCTGCGAGGTTCGGGGGTGTAAGGGTCGTCAGGAGGGCAGTCGGCAACAACCGTGACCCGAGGGCGTTTTACGGGTGCGCCGTCCGTTTCACGGTTTCGCGCCTCGGGACCGTGAAGAAGTCACGGATTATCAACGCAGCGTTGCGGTCTGCTCACTACGCTCGTGGCGGGTCACCGCGTACGGAGAAGGGCCCGCTCATGAACCAGCGTTCGGTATCGCACAGCCCCTCGTGCGCCAAACGCATCCGCGAGACACGGTCCGAGGCGGGATACGGGCTGTCCCAGATCGCCTTAGAGATTCACCAGTGCTGCCACGTCAGTTTGCTCCGCGCCCAGCGGCTTGCGCGCGGGTGGACTCAGACCGAAGCCGTTGATCATTTACGCGCCTTGGCGGAAGACCTGGGGCTGACCGCGCCACGTACTGATGCCGACCAACTGCGGCTGTGGGAGATGGGCATGCACCAGCCACGACAGGGAGCGATCTCCTTGCTGTGCCGCCTGTACGACTGCTCGGCCCATGATCTGGGCTTCGCTGTTCCGGCGGGGAGCGCCTGGACGCCGGAACAGCAGCCCGAGAGGGCTGGCGCACCGGTCGATCTGATCGACGGCCGGATTGAGGCCGCCCGCCGTTCCATGGACCGGACTCTGGCGCTGGGCAGTGTCACCGCCGCGCAGATGGACTTGCTCGACGAACGCATCCTCGATGTCCGGCGGCAGTACCTCTACGCCCCGCCCGCGAAGATGCTCACCGAACTCCTCGATGAGTTGGAGGAAGTCAAGAACCTGGCGGTGGACCGGCAGCCTGCCGCGGTGCAAGTCCGGCTGTCGGAGATGACGGCGGTGCTTGCCACACTGGTCGCCGATGCCCTGATGAAGCTGGGGCGCCTCTCACCGTCTCGCGCCTGGTACGACACTGCGCAGAGCGCGGCTGACGACAGCGGCAACATTGAACTCAGGGCCCGGGTCCGCGCCCAGCGCGCCATGCTGCCGTACTACTACGGGCCCCTGGAAGGTGCCGTCACCCTGGGCCGGGAAGCCCGTCTGCTCTCGCGAGGCCGACAGACCGCGACAGCCGCCTTCGCGACCGCGGCAGAAGCCCGAGCCCTGGCCCGTCAAGGGAATGCCGCCGCAGCGGAAACCGCCATCGCCGCTGCCCAGCGCTTGTACGACCGCTGTGACCCCGGCGACCAAGACGATGCCTTCAGCTTCCCTGAGCGGCGGATGCTGCTGTACCTCAGCGGCGCCTTCACCGCCCTGGGCCGGAGCAGCCAGGCCCGCCGAGTGCAGGAAGAAGCACTCGCCATGTACCCGGCCCGCACGGGAATCGATCCTGCCCTCCTTCAATTGAAGGCGGCGATCTGCCTGGCACACGACCGCAGTCCAGCCGAGGCATGCCAACTCGCCGGCACCACCTACCTCCGGGTACCGGCCGGCCACCGCACTCACATCCTGGAGGAGCGGGCCCGGGACGTCCTGGAAGTGCTCCCACCAGGAATACGCCGAGGACGCGCCGCACGCGAACTCACCGAAATCCTCGCGCTGCCCAAGGGACCCGCGTGACAGCGCCCGGGATCGTCGGCCAGCCTGAACCCCATGACAGCTCCAGCACCGGCACCCGGCGGCTTCGACGAATCCGAACTGCGCCACATCGTCAAGCACACCTGCGAGGTAGCAGACCTCGACGGGTCGAACGCACGCCTCCTGCGCGGACACACCAACGCCGTCATCCTGCTACCCGAGGCCGCCGCAGTGGTCAAGGTCGCCCGCCGCGGCACCCCGGCCAGCAACGTGCAACGCACCACCCGCTTCGTACGCGCTGGCTGATGGACCGCGGCTTCCCCACCGTGCCGCTGCACCCTGGACCGGAACAACCTCTCCTGGTGGACGGACACGCCGTCACCATCTGGACCTACCTCCCGCAGCCAGACCACCCAGTCAGCGCCGCACAGATCGCCAAGCCCCTCTTCCACCTCCACAACCTGCCCACACCACCCGTCGAGCTGCCAGAACACGACAACGTCCGCGCCATCCGCAAGTCCATCGCCGCGATCACCGCCTTCCCCGCAGCGACCCTCCGGTTCCTCACCGAACGCGTCGACCGGCTCGAAGCCGAACTCGCCGAAGTGAACTTCGCTTTGCCGACCGGCCCGTTGCAAGGCGACCCTCAGCACCGCAACGCCCTGCATCATGGCGATGAAGCGGTGCTGTGTGACTGGGACACCGTGGCGTATGGCCACCCGGAGTGGGACCTGGTCACCATCGAGGTTCACTGCCGACGCTTCGGTTACGGCCCGGAGCACTACCAGGACTTCGCCACGGGCTATGGGTACGACGTCACTACGCTGGCCGGTTATCCGACCCTGCGTGACCTCCGCGAATTGCGCATGGTCACTACAAATGCGCGCAAAATGCACCACGCGCCGGAAAGCGTCCACGAAGTTCTGCGCCGCGTACACGGCCTCGAGAGTGAAGACTTGGGCATGCGCTGGCGCATTCTCTGACGAAGGCCCCGCACGTTTTCAGTGATCTGTGCTCGCGGGAAGTCGCACCAGTTAGCGTCCCTGCCGAGCGGTAGCGGCATGGAGTTCCTTGACTCCGCTGGTGTGGGGGTGGCGTTGTGCCAGCTGGTCGACGATGCTGCGGATCGCGGGGCGGTCTCGGACTTCGCCGGGGCTGGCTCGGTAGGCGTCCAGGAGGGAGCGGGCGGTCTGCTCTGGCCGTCCCCAGGCCCACCAAGCGCGTGCCATGTCGGTGCCCATGCGTGCCTTGCGTTCAGCCGTGGGGAATTGGGCGGGGTGGAGGTTCTTCCCGGCTTCCAGGGCGCCTCCTGCATCTCCGAGCGCCCAGTGCACGCCGACGGCGTACAAGTCCACGGCGGCCGGGCTGATGGGGAACAGTCTGCCCGCTGGTGCGGTGGCCGGCAGCCGACGAGCGGCGCGGCGGGCTTCCTCGGTCATCGACAGGGCTTCGGCGCGGTGGCCGCCCCGAGCAGCGGTGTAAGCCAGGGTGCAGAGCATCTGTGCATAGGCCGACACGGTCGCATCGGTGCGCAGGCCGGTCGCCTCGACGGCAGAGGCTGCTGTCGTCATGAGGCGCTGGGCTTCGGCGCCGCGGTCCTGGTGGCGCAGGACGATGGCCAGCTCCCGGGCGGCGGCCGCGGACGCGAGCGGAGAACCGGCGACCTCGGCCCAGGTGCGGGCCCGGTCCGCGGTGAGCCGGGCCTGGCCGTAGGAGCCGAGCTTGGTCAGCACCGCAGCGGCCAGGCTGTAGACGGAGGAGAGCCTGGCCTGATCGAGTTCGCGACGGGAGGAGGCCGCGGCATGTCCGTCAGCGATGAGGCCGGGCAGCGCGGCGAGGAGACGGGAGTGCGCGCCCTTGTCGTACAACTCGCGGGCGGCCGCCATCCGGCCATCCAGGGGGCCTTGCCCGGTCGAGGCTGGTGTGTCGGCCAGGGCCTCGTCGAGCCCCATCATCAGGGCGACTGGCCCGGCTGCAGCCGTGGCGGTGAGCAGCGTACGGCGGCGCATCGGGTCCTCCTCGGCGTGCGGACTGGCCGTCACTCTAGTGGCCGTCGGCACCTTCGGGGCGGGTGGCGCCAGGGAAGTCATCAGGATGTGTGGCGGAACGCCGACCTCTTGCGCGGCGCGGTGGACCAGGTCCAGGTCGACGACCCTGCGGCGCCGCTCCAGCCGGGAAATTGTCGCGGGTGCGCAGCCGATCCGGTCGCCGAGGGCGGCGAGGGTCCAGGAGAGATGTTCACGGCCGAGACGGATGAGCGCGCCAGCGCGCCGCTGCTCGGCTAACTCGCGTGCCTTGGGGGTGCTCCAGAACGGGTCAACGGGCACAGGTCCTCCCACGCCGCACGACCGGGGCCCTCAACGGTACGGACGGTTCTTGTCGCGGTCGAGGCTGTTTGCACGACGTGCAAAGCCCTTGCACGACATGGTTGGCGATCACCGTAGGAGGAGGCGGTGCGGTGTGCTGGGTGCAGCGCCTCGAACCACGGGGCACGTCCATCGGAGGCATCATGGCAACGGCTGTTGCAGCTCCTCTGGCCACGGGCCCGATGAGCGGCCCGGTCCGCTCTGCTCGGGAGGTCGTATCGAGCGGTCTGTGGGATAAGCAGGTCGGGCTGCTCGTGCGTGACTACCCGTACGACTCGATCATGGCGGCCCGGGTTCTCGAACAGGGTTACGCCTACCTGCTGACCGCGATGCGGCACCAGGGCGAGGGGCTGGGGCTCGCGCCCAGCAAGCTCGTCGACATCGGCGTCCACACGATCATCCTCGACACCGTGGCGTACGCCGAACTGTGCGAGCGCTTCAACGGCGGCAGCTTCCTGCACCACGTGCCCGAAGTCGAGATGAAGAACGACGGCTCGGTGATGCGGACGGCCCACATCGTCGCCGCCGACGGGTGGGACGTCGACCTCCCGCTGTGGGCGGACGCTGCCCCGTGCGGCCCCTGCCACCCGGGCAACGACTCGCACTGACCAGCGACACAGTCGTGCCCCGACCGTCCCAGGCCGGGGCACGGCATTCGGCCGGGTGAGCTTCGCCGGAACCCACCCCGGCGCCAGCCCGCGCCCGCCAACATGGTGCGGATGACAACCACGGCAGACCTCTGGCACCACTACGGCCGCACCCGTGCCGAGCGCGACCGCGCCGTCCCCGATGCTTTCCACTGGATCTGGAGTCAGGACGGCGGCCCCGGCTGCGAAGTGCTGGGCGATCTCACGGGACGAGTGGTCGGCGACCTCGGTGCCGGAGCCGCCCGGCACGCCGCGCATCTGGCCGTCCACCACGAGCCCGCCGAGATTGTCGCCATCGACGCCTCCGCCGCGCAGTACGAGATGGCCACCGATCTGTTCGCCCACCTCGCTCCGCGCCTGCGTATCACCTTGTCCGACGCCGTACACCACCTCCAGGCGGCGAAAGGCGTCTACGACGTCCTGTACAGCGTGTTCGGGGCCGTCGACTTTACTGATCCGCGCGCACTCCTGCGGGCCGCCGCCGCTGCGCTGAAGCCGGGCGGGCGACTGGTCTTCTCCACCCTGGCCCACTACCTGAATGGCGCTCCTGCCCAGCCGGACCTGGTGGCAGCCAACATCCCCGCGAAGACCCCCGAGGGCGAGAAGGCCTCGCTGCGCCGGTGGGTCCTCCAGGAGCAGGTATGGGGGAAGGCCCTCGACGAGGCCGGGTTCACCAACGTCGCCGTCGACGTGCTTCCGGCAAAGCCCGACGGGCCGCGCGCGGCGGACACGTTGCTCGTGATCGCAGACCAGCAGCGCTGACCTCCCCTCTCCGGAGAAGGCCGCCCCGACCACCCGTTCGCGACGCCTGCGCCGGACTGTCACACCGGAGCCCGCCGCGCCGTTCCCCTGACCAGCGAGCGGTGAACCTGCCAGTCGGCGGAGAGCCCTCGCCGAGGCAGACCGGCAGCGAATCAGGGGATCGACCGTGACAGTCCGAGTGACCGAGAAGGAGTTCGCGGCCCTGCGGGCGGGACGGCCGTGCCGATATAGGGCACTACGGCGAAGCTGCGTAGCCGCCGTACGGACGCCTCCGGGCTCGGACCGCCATCAATTCCGGCGCCCCCGATATGAGCGTGAGCATTGCCGCTCTACCGGGGCACGGCGGTCGTGGACGATGCTCATGCCGTACGGGGACTCCCGTCGAGCAATCAGAGGCTGTACCACATGGCGGAGCACCGGCTCAAGAAGCGGCTGCGGCAGGAGGCGTCACTGACCGCGAGGGCCCGGCGCCTACCACGGCTGGAGCGGGCGGCCGTGTACTACGTGCTGCACCCGCGGCCCATCAAGCGGAAGCGCGATCCAGGGAACTGGGCGCCGACCGCCAAGGCGTACGTGGACGGGCTGGTCGATGCCGGGCTCCTTCCCGACGACAACTCGGCTCACCTCCTCGGCCCGTAGCTGGAGATGGGGCCGCTCGTGACGACCGGCGGTACCCGCATCTCCCTTGTGATAGTCAAGATCATTGCACCAAGCACCTGAACTGCGGTGATGAGGGTGGCGTAACAAATACTCGGATGGCAGGTACATAGACGCGGGGGTTCCGCTTGGGGAGCCCCCGCCACGTGTACAGCTCCAATACGAGGAGATGCCCCTCCGATGACTGCTGCAACTGTCGCCCCGCTCTACCCTGCACCGAAGACGCTCCGGGAGCTGGACGGCTTGCTGGCGAACCCCAACGGCCCCAGCGCTCACATCATCGAACTTCATCCCAGCTGGCCAGCTGCGTGCTGCGCCGCAACACCAAGAACCGCAACGTGAGGGCCGCCACAGTCGAGGACTACCGCGCGACATCCAGGCGAACACCTGGCCCCTCAACGGCGAAGCCATCAAGGTCGACGTGCAGGGCAACGTCCTCGACGGCCAGCACCGGGTTCGGGTGCGTCGACGCTGTTGGTGACACACGCGAAAACCGCTGGCCGGCCGAGCTGACGTCCTGCTCTTGCGGCTCGCAGCCGCACGAGTCGGCCCGCCTCAGTCGGTGGCGGTCCACTGGGGTGCGGGTGTGGGGCCGGGGCGGGCGGTGATCGGCTCGCCTTCGGCCCAATCGCGGTACTTCACCTGGAAGGACTCGTCGCCGGCCGCCGTGTCGGCCGCCGAAGGCACCCGGGTCTTCAGGCTCTTGGGCAGGTCGCGCGCGGTAACGACCAGGGTGAAGCGGACGGTGCAGCCAGGGCGGTCGGTCGCGTAGGGGAGGTAGAGGGCGCCGACGGCCGGGTCGGCGGCCAGGGCGCGCAGCGGGGTGCTGCCGGTGAGGGTGCGGGTGCCGCCGTTCCGTTCGGTGCGCACGCTGGTGGCGCCGTCGAGGAGCGCCTCGATGTGGGCGGGCTGGGCCAGCCAGCGGGTTTCCAGGGCGGCGTGGACGTCGGCGTCGTCCTCGGCCGCCGCAGTCGCGTCGGGCTCGGTGCGGTATCCGCCGTCCGGGCCGGACCCGGGTCCGGCCACCGCCTCGTGGGGCGTGATGGCGGCGCGGTCGCCGATCAGCACCACCTCCGGCGGATACCAGGGGTGGCCCTCGCCCCCGTCATAGGCGACATGGGTCGCCGCCTTCGCGGTGCCGGCGTCGACCAGGTCGAGGCGGGCCTGGCCGTGGAACGAGTCGGGGGCACCAAGCTCGCGGGCGCGGACGTCGACACCGACCCGCCGCTGGCCCAGCATCGCGGAGCGGACGGTCTCGGCCCGGGAACCGGCCGGTGCGGCGGCGGACGGCTCAGACTCGCCGTCCTCGCCGGGCTACCACAGGTGGGCGGCGAGGCCTCCCACGGCGCCGACCACCAGACCGACGGCGACCGCCACCGCCATCGGGCGGCGGCGCGGCCGCGCGGACCGCTGCGGGGACTCTCCCTTGGACATGGCCCAGCCCCCTTTGGCGCCGCCCCGGCACGAGAAGCGCTGCGTTCTGTACACGGTAGGGGCCGCCGGGGCGCAGACCATGGCGCTTCGCCGGATTCTTTGCGGGCCGGGTGAACGGACGCGCCGCGGCGGCCCAGCGTCCTGCGGCTTCACACACGGAGCGGGGGTGCCGGGAACCGCAGTTCCTGGCACCCCCGCTCCGTCTGTCGGGCTGTCAGATCCGCAAAGTCGCTCGGCCGTCTCGCGGTAGTCGCGCAGGGCCAGGCGGAGCTGTTCGGTGTCGGTGGTGGAGGCCTCGGCCGGTACGCCGCGGTCCGGCGTGGGCTGCCAGGAAGTGCGCAGGGTGGGCGGCGCCAGGGGTGTCCTTCAGTTCAGTAGGCCGCGGCAGCGCGGCTCGTGCAGGGGCTCCGGCTCGTACAGGGCTCAAGAGGATGGCTTCGGCCCGGTCCGGTGACTTCATGCCGCGGGCCCTCATCGCCCTTTTCGACTTGGCCTCGGTGTAGCCGTTCGTTTTCGACAGCAGCTTCGGGGTGGAGAGCTGTGCGGCGGCCTTCTTGTCGACGTGGAGGCGCAGCCGCCCGCGGCCGGAGGACGGGTCCGGCTGGAGGAGGCTCCGGGTCGCCAGCCACATCTCGTCCCGCTTGCGCCAGGGCCGCATGACGGCGCCGCGGTCGTCCTGGCTCGGCGACTCCGACACCATGACGCCGACGATCTACGCGCGGTGCCGGCCCGTATCGGCCCACCGCTCCAGCATGCTGACCACACCGTGGCCGATGCCGTTCTGGTCGACCTTGACACGCACGGCACGAGACGGTCCCGCTCCAGCCACGACTCAAACTGACGTGCTGCTGCCTGGCAGTCGCTGGCCGATACCAGCCCGGGAAGTGACGCCCATCCGGCGGCCATCGAAATGGCCGTACCGGAACCGCGTTATCGAATTTGGCCGACACGCAGCCAACAACGGATGCCGTCGACGCCCGCGCCTGCCCTCGACACACGACACCTCGACGTACGGCACGGCACCCGTCCGCCCCAGCTGGTACGGCCATACAACACCCCCAGCCTGCTTACCCCTCACGACTAGATTCACTGTCAGAGAACCGAAACGGCTGGGTTCGCTGTCAACCGCCTCGATTGGATGACTGAGCGACTGGCTTCGCCGTCGAAGGGCAGATCCGCCCACGGCAGACGAGAAAGAACCCCAAAGGGCTGGAACCCCCTCCGAGACCATGTCAACGTACAACGTCCCGGAAAACACCAGGTCAGTGAAGGGGTGCGGGCTTTGGGACGACCGGCATGCAAGCCGGACGCCTTGGGGGCCCGTACTCCCGCCCTGCTCGGTCTCGCCGCCAAAACCCGTTCTAAGGAGGCCCGTCTGTCGATCTCGCTCTCCGATGCGCTCGCTTCACTGCTCCCATCCTCTTGGCGCTCGGCGTTCTGAAGCGTGGACTGCTCAGGAGACGCACGACTATGGCGCTTTCCATGGCGCTGTGTCTCTGTGTCTGCGTGGTCCGGCTGTTCGAGGGGCCTGCTGCAACGGCGCTACCGTCGTGATCGAGCGGTTGTCTCGCACGTCGCGGTGGACCCCGGAGCCGCACCCCGACAAGTCGCCCGAGCCGTTGGCGCCCCCGATCGTGTCGTGGCCCGTAGCCTCAGCCGACTCACCGAAGACGGCTTCTGATGCTCGTCAGGGATGGAGCGACCCCCGCTCTCCGGTCCTACCGGCTGTCGTCCTGACGGAGACGACAGGGGTGCCCATGGGCGTGCTCTTTTCTTGCTGCGCGATACATAGCAGGCGATCCCCGGTTAGCGAAACCGGGGATCGTGCAGAGCATTGATGGTGTTCGCACACGGCTGTGCTTGGCGGTGGAGTCGTAGCGGACACAGTTGGCAGTGCCGCACACATTCGCGAGGAGGTATAGGGCGCTGTCGCCTGCTGTCATATCAATGACCGTGTCTTCATGCCGTGGCTTTTTTGGCTCCCCGCTCCGCCATACCTCCTCCCTGGCCGCTTTCCTGCGTGCCGTGAGGGCCATCCCAACTGTGCCGATCCGTGATGCCCCGCTGTGTCATATCGGTCAGTCCAAAACGGATGACCTTGCAAGACGTGTGGTCTGTGCTGCGTATCAACGCGCGCCCGGATTTCTGACATGAAGCTTTTCTCAATACGAAGGTGCAACTGCATGGCTCGTCCTCCTGCGCTAAAGCTGGCCGAGGTTCTTGCGGAGATTCGCATGAGTCCGTCGGCGTTCTACCGCATGCGCGCCCGCGGGCAAGCCCCCCGCATGATCAAGCTGCCCAATGGCGAACTCCGGTGCCGTCGCACAGATCTCGATGCCTGGTGGGACGCGTGCGAGAGAGATTTTGACACTTGGCGATGAGTTACCACGTCCGTTTCTGGGACATACGCGAGCGTCCTGGTCGGCGCGGTCGTTTTCAGGTGCGATGGACGGTCAACGGGTGGGAGAATGCGGAATCGTTCAGCACTGTCGGACTCGCCGAGAGCCGGCATGCGAAGCTGATGACGGCGGCGCGCGAGGGCGAGCCGTTCGATGAGCACACGGGTCTGCCGGCGTCCGAGCTGCGGGCCGTCAAGCAGCGGACGACGTGGTACGACCTTGCTCATGAATACATCGATCAACGGTGGGACCGTACACCGGGAAACATCCGCCGTACCCTGGCCGACGCATTCGCCACCATCACACCTGCCCTGGTGCAGCCTGGCGCGACGTATCCGGAGCCACGGGTGCTGCGGCGCGCCTTGTACTCGTGGGCGTTCAACAAGAACGCATGGACCCAAGAGCCGACCGAGGAGTGGCGGAAAGCCCTGGACTGGCTGAAGCGAAACTCCCTGCCCGTTAGTGCTCTCGCGGAAGCCGACGTGCTGCGACGGGCACTGGACGCTTTGTGTCGCAAGCTGGACGGCACAGCGGCTGCGGCCAAGACAGCGCGGCGCAAGCGGGCTGCGTTCAACGAGGTGCTCAACACTGCCGTGGAGAAAGGTTACTTCGCGGAGAATCCCCTCAACGGGCCCAGGTGGAACGCTCCGGCGGTCAGTGAGGAGGTGGACCCGGCTGCCGTCCCCAATCCGGCCCAAGTCGACCGGCTGCTTGCGGCGGTTGCTCAGCAGCGCGGGCGCGGCCCTCACCTGGAGGCGTTCTTCGGCTGTATGTACTACGCGGCCATGCGGCCGGCGGAGGTCATTCACCTCCGGCTCGAACAGTGCCATCTGCCCGAGACCGGATGGGGGATGCTCAACCTGTCGGGCGGAGTCATCACCGCGGGCAAGGAGTGGACGGACGACGGCGCGGTGCACGAGGTGCACTCGCTCAAGCGCCGTGCGGCTACCGCGACCCGGCCGGTGCCTATCCCGCCGAAGTTCGTGCGCGTCCTGCGGGCGCACATCAAACGGTTCGGCGTGGCGCCGGACGGTCGGCTGTTCCGGAACCAGGCCGGCAACTACGTGGACGCGTCCGCGTATGGCATTACGTGGGCGCGTGCACGGAAGCATGTCCTGACCCGCACGGAACTCGCCTCCGGGCTGGCCAAGCAGCCCTACGATCTCCGGCGCCGCCGGAATCTCGTTCTGGTTGTACTCCGGTGTGGACCCGGCCGAATGCGCTCGCCGCGCGGGCCAGAGCATCGAGGTCCTCTTCCGGCACTACGCCAAGTTCCTGGACGGCGTCAGGGAGCAGGCCAACCGGCTGGTTGAGCAGTCCATGCAGGAGTGGGACCGCGTCAGCCAGGGCTCGGCGCCTGCGGGGTGAGTCGGGGTTTTGGTCCGTGACTGGTCCGGAAGAGCTGGTCAGAAGCGGGATAGCGGTGGGAGGAACTGGGAGTTACGACGCAAACCGGGCCCTGCTCTGAGCGGGCCGAGCGGAAGGCGCCTGACCGGCAAAAGTGCAGGTCAGGCGCCTTCTTTCGCGCCTCTAGAAGAAGCCGAGCTTCTTCGGTGAGTACGACACCAGGAGGTTCTTCGTCTGCTGATAATGCTCCAGCATCATCTTGTGCGTCTCGCGGCCGATACCCGACTGCTTGTAGCCGCCGAACGCAGCGTGCGCCGGATAGGCGTGGTAGCAGTTCGTCCAGACACGGCCCGCCTGGATCGCCCGGCCCGCCCGGTACGCGGTGTTGATGTCCCGAGTCCACACCCCGGCGCCCAGCCCGTAGAGCGTGTCGTTCGCGATCTTGATGGCGTCGTCGAAGTCGTTGAACGACGCGACCGAGACGACCGGGCCGAAGATCTCCTCCTGGAAGATCCGCATCCGGTTGTCGCCCTCGAAGATCGTCGGCTGGACGTAGTAACCGCCCGCCAACTCGCCGTCGTACTCGACCCGCTGTCCACCCGTCAGGACCTTGGCGCCTTCCTGCTGACCGATGTCCAGGTAGGAAAGGATCTTCTCCAGCTGATCGTTGGAGGCCTGCGCGCCGATCATGGTGTCGGTGTCGAGCGGATGCCCGGCCTTGATCTGCTCGGTACGGGCGATCGCCGCTTCGAGGAACTGGCTGTAGTGCCCGCGCTGCACCAGCGCCCTCGACGGACAGGTGCAGACCTCGCCCTGGTTGAGGGCGAACATCGTGAAGCCCTCCAGCGCCTTGTCCCGGAAGTCGTCGTTGGCAGCCCATACGTCGTCGAAGAAGATGTTCGGCGACTTGCCGCCCAGCTCCAACGTCACCGGCTTGATGTTCTCGGAGGCGTACTGCATGATCAGCCGCCCCGTGGTGGTCTCCCCGGTGAAGGCGACCTTCGAGACGCGCGGGCTGGAGGCCAACGGCTTACCCGCCTCGACCCCGAAGCCGTTGACGATGTTGATGACGCCCGGCGGCAGCAGATCGGCGACCAGGCTCATCCAGTAGTGGATGGAGGCCGGCGTCTGCTCGGCGGGCTTGAGGACGACTGCGTTCCCGGCGGCGAGCGCCGGCGCCAGCTTCCACGTCGCCATGAGGATGGGGAAGTTCCACGGAATGATCTGCGCGACGACGCCGAGCGGCTCATGGAAGTGGTACGCGATGGTGTCCTCGTCGACTTCGCTCAGCGACCCCTCCTGCGCACGGATGACTCCCGCGAAGTAGCGGAAGTGGTCGATCGCGAGCGGGATGTCGGCCGCCAGCGTCTCGCGGATCGGCTTGCCGTTCTCCCAGCTCTCGGCGACCGCGAGCTGTTCGAGATTGGCCTCCATCCGGTCGGCGATCTTCCGCAGCACGTCCGCGCGCTCGGTGACGGAGGCGCGACCCCAAGCGGGCGCTGCCGCGTGCGCCGCGTCGAGCGCACGCTCGACGTCCTCGGCGGTGCCCCGGGCGATCTCGGTGAAGGGCTTCCCGTTGACCGGGCTGGGGTTGTCGAAGTACTGGCCACGGGCGGGAGCCACGTACTCGCCGCCGATGAAGTGGTCGTAGCGCGACTGGTAGGAGACGATCGCACCCTCGGTGCCGGGCGCTGCGTAACGGGTCATCTTGGCTGGCCTCCCGGGGAAGGCTGCCCGCCGTTGGGCAGCTCTCGCCCGGAGGCTAGAACCCCGGACGTTGCATCCACGTTGCGTCCTTTCGTCACGATGCTGTGGTGGGTGGTGAGTGGTGGGTAGGCCGGTGGTGGGTGAGGGGTGGTTCCTGCCGCGACTTGCGCGGAGGCCTCCTCTAGTACGTCTGCTCCGGCCCCGGAAGTACGTCAGCTCCGCCCCGTCAGTACGTCCGCTCCGGGCCCCGTCCGGCCAAGGCCAGCTCAGCGTCGAGGTCGCGGAGGTTGGCCAGGACGGAAGGCGTGGGACGCAGCGCGGCCAGCGCCCGCCACACCGCCAGGTCGTCCTCGCCCCACGGAGCGCGCGCCCAGTCGGCCAGCAGATCCGGGTCGTTGCGGTCGATCAGCGCCGCCCGCAACTGGTCGGTGAGCCTGCGGCGGAGCCGGACCAGCGCGGGCGCCTGCGACTGCGGTAGCAGTGGCCCGGCGTACGCGGCGGCGGCCGCCGCCACCGCACCCGCTCCCAGCCGACGCTCGACCGTGTCGACATCACATTCGACAGGCACCGCCAGACGGTACGGACGCGATCGCAACAGCTCCGCCCCGAGCACACGCCGCAGCCGAGCCATCTCCGCCCGCAACGTCACCTGCGGCACCGACTCGTCCTCGTACAGCGCAT
This sequence comes from Streptomyces sp. NPDC003379, assembly GCF_053589195.1. Classification (NCBI taxonomy): domain Bacteria; kingdom Bacillati; phylum Actinomycetota; class Actinomycetes; order Kitasatosporales; family Streptomycetaceae; genus Streptomyces; species Streptomyces sp. NPDC003379. The sequence continues at coordinate 35,778 of NZ_JBSFRK010000033.1, forward strand.
ACAGCAGCTCGTCCCCGCTCAAGCCCTCCGGATGGCGGGCCAGCAGCACCACGATCTCGCTGTGCCTGCGGCTGAGCCGCACCTTTCGCCCACCCGCCAGAAGCAGCGCTTCGTCCCGGCCGAGCACCGAGAGCTCGACGGAATCCCCGGCCGCTGCCGGTGGGGCGAGCAGCGCCAGTTGGGACTCCGCGGCCTTCGCGACCGCCTGCACGAAGGCGAGGCTGTGCGGGTGCGCGAGGCCATCCCCGCCGGTGATGTCGACCGCCCCGATCAGCCTCCCGGTACGCGGATCGTGCACCGGAGCCGCCGCGCACGTCCACGGCTGTACACGCCGCATGAAGTGCTCGGCGGCGAAGACCTGCACCGGCCGGTCCACGGCGACCGCCGTCCCCGGGGCATTGGTCCCCATGGCGGACTCCGCCCACCGCGCACCCGGCACGAAGTTCATCCGCCCCGCCTGCCGCCGCGTCACCGCATGGCCCTCGACCCACAACAGCCTGCCCTGCGCGTCACACACGGCGAGAAGATGCTCCCCGTCCATCGCGAAGGTGCCCATCAACTCACGGAACAACGGCATCACCCTCGCCAGCGGATGCTCCGCCCGATACGCCCCCAGGTCGCCGTCGGTCAGCTCCACCGCCGCGCCGACACCCTCCGGACTGACGCGCGCCCGGGCAGATCTGCGCCAGGAGTCGGCTACCACCGGGCGCACCGGACACACAACCGTCCCGGCCGCGGTGAATCTCTCATGCGCCCGGCGCAGCACCCGCACCCGCTCGGCGGGATCGACGCCCGGCTCCAGGGCCACCCATGGATCGGTCAACTCGGCCTCCCGGGACGGCGATGCGGTGGTGCCATCGTCGCCCCAGGATCGGAGGCCGACAAGCGTGCCGCACTGGACGGGACTCTTCGCCCTGAGACACGGTGTGCCGAGTCCGCCGTCAGGCGAAGTTGACGAGGCGTACGTAGCGCGTCCAGTCCCAGTACGGGCCGGGGTCCGTATGGTCCGAACCGGGGACTTGATGGTGACCGATGATGTGCTCACGGTCCTTGGGGATGCCGTACTTCGAGCAGATGGCGGCGGTCAGCGCGGCGGACTGCTCGTACATCGCGTTGGTGAAGTACTGGGGTTTGTCGACCCACCCCTCGTGCTCGATGCCGATACTGCGCGTGTTGTAAGTCCAATTGCCCGCGTGCCAGCCGACGTTGCGGTCGCGGACGCACTGCGCGATGTGACCGTCCTTGGAACGCACCACGTAATGGGCCGAAACCTTCTTCGCCGGGTTCTGGAAGATGGCGAGCGTGTCCGCGTACGTCTCCTGTGTGACGTGGATGACCACGTAGTCGATGGGATAGGTGCTGGGGCGGTTGGCGGCCGTGTAATTGGACGTGCTGGCCGGCACCCACTCGGCCAGGGGGTAGTCGACCGCGCGGGCCCCGGCGGTGGCGCGGGTGGTGGTCAGGAGCGCCGCGGGCACGGCGGCGGCCGCGCCCTGCAGCAGCCGGCGCCGGCTCGGGAAGCGTCTCGTTCGATCCATGACTGACCTGCCTCTCGGTGAGGGGAACGGCTGGACTGGCGCACTGCACACAGCCGTTCAGTGGGGAAGCGCGGACGCGATCTCACGCAGCCGCGCGTGCAGACCGCGGTGCGTCTCGCGCGCGGGCAGCCACTCCTTGCGGAGCTTCGCCACGCACGTGTAGTTGGTGTCGCAGACATTGGCGAGCGGCGACTCGACGGTCTGCGTCGCGAACTGGTAGGCGTCCAACTCGCTGAAGCCGTAATCACGCACCAGCCAGTGCACGAGGTCGAGCTGGGATATGCGGAACGCGTCCTCCAGAGGGCGCGCCGACCCGGTCGAGATGATGTGCGTGTCGGACTCCAGACGGGGCCAGGGGGTGGCTACTCCCTTGAGCAGTTCGACAATCACCACGGTGTTCATGGCGCACTCGACGGCGACCCCGCACGTCTCGCCCTCGCCCTGCCGCGCATGCCCATCACCCAGGCTCAACAGAGCACCCTCCACGTTCACCCCCAGGTAGCAGGTGACTCCCGCCCGCATCTCGGGTGTGTCCATGTTGCCGCCGTGGGCGTCGGGCACGAGCGCCGAGCGCACCTCCAGGTTGGCGGGGGCGACACCGACCGTGCCGTGCATGGGATCCATGGGCAGCTCGATCTGGATGTCACTGTCCCGCGCGCTGAACTGCGCGGTACGGCGGGCACGGTCGAGTTGCCAGATCCACACGACCTCGGGCAGCGGAGCCTGGAGCGAGGCGGTCGAGTGTGTGGACGTGAGGGCGCCGAAGAGGGGGACTGTCGTGGAGGCCGCCCAGTCGCGGGCCGGCTCGATCGACACGAAGTGCACGGCCACCGTGTCGCCGGGCTCCGCGCCCTCCACATAGAAGGGCCCTGTCTGGGGATTCAGGAACGGAAACTCGCAGACTTCGGAGACAAGGTCCTTCTCCGAGCGCACGTTCCCGGCGAAGCAGTCCTCTGTGAACAGGTCGAGAACCGTGCCCGGCGCGATGCGCGCCACGGGCGGGGCACCGCCGAACGTCCAGGCGTACTCGCCCGGCTCGGGCCGCACGGTCAGGATCCGGGGGTCGCTCATTGCTGCACTGCTCCACTCTGGCCGGGCGGGCCGTTCCGGTTGCTCTTGTCGCTCTTGTCGCTCTTGTTGCTCGCGCTGCTCTGGTCTCCCGGGGCGCTCGGTGCGCCCCGGTCGGTTGGTCGAATTGGCCGGGGATCGGTTCGGGCACGTCGCGAGATGAACGCGGCCGGTTTCGGCTATGCGCTCCGGATGCCGCCGCAACAGCATGGCAAGGACGACGACTCCTGCCACCATCCACACACCGACGATCGGGCCTGCGTAGAAGACTGGCCGTCCCGCCGCCGTCAGCAGAGCGGGCACGAAGGCGACGATGCCGAGCAGCGGGAACACCAGGTGTCGTAGGGGATGGAACAGGCCGCGTGGTGACGATGATCGTCGCCAGGAGGAGGAACGCCGCGGGCGGCTGCCGGGCCAGTTCGGCCCCGCACGACGCGGTGAAGAGGCAGGCCACCAGCGCGACACGTGAATCCCCCGATCCGCGGGGACACCACCGTCACCAGGTCGGCGGCACCTCGCGTGAATCACGTTACGGCGCTTGCCGGTTGGGTCGGAAGGGCGCGGCTCGCATCTGTGCACAGCCGTGTGATTGTGGATATCTCGGCCACCCGAACGGGGGACAGGAAGGTCGCTGAGTCACCGCCTTCTCATCACGCCTCGGTCAGCCCTCACTCTGCATGGGGCGCCGCGTCCAGGAGCGGCGCAGCGTCGGAGAGCACCTGCGAGATCCGCGACAGCGTCGCTTCGTCCCGCCCCACCGGGTCCAGCACCGGCCCCTGAGCGGTGCCCCAACGCCGAGCGATCGCGCTCGGGTCCTCACCTGTGAGGAGGCCCGCCGCCTGCGCGGCGGAACCGAGTGCGACCAGTTCCTGGGCCTCGGGTACCTGAACGGGGCGGCCGGAGAGGCGACGTACGGTCTGCTGCCAAGCGGCACCGCGCGCTCCGCCTCCGATGAGCAGCAGAGGGGACGACCTGTCGGCGTCCGTGTCCAGGACGAGATCGAGAGCGCCGAGCAGTGAGTGCACGGCCCCGTCGTATGCCGCCTGCAGCAGCTGTCCGGGTGTCGTGTCGTGCCGCAGGCCGTGCAACATCCCGGATGCGAGGGGGAGGTCCGGCGTGCGCTCGCCGTCCAGGTAGGGCAGGAGTGTGACCGCGCCGCCCGGTGCCACCGCCTCACGGTCCAGGTTCAGCAGCGCGGCCACTCGGTCGACGGCCAGCGTGCAGTTGAGGGTGCAGGCCAGGGGCAGCCACGCGCCACGCGCGTCGGCGAAGCCCGCCACCGTGCCGGTCGGGTCCGCGGGGCGGTGCTCCGAGACCGCGTACACCGTGCCCGAGGTGCCGAGGCTCAGCACCGGGGTACCAGGGCGCAGGCCGAGCCCCATGGCGGCCGCGGCGTTGTCACCGGTGCCCGGAGCGACCAGCGTGCCTTTGGAGAGGGGCAGTTCACCACCGCCGCGCACGGTGCCGACGACCTCGCCGGGCCGGGCCACGCGGGGCAGCAACGCCGGATCCAGACCCACCATGCCGAGGATTTCCTCGTCGTACGCCTCCGAAGACGACGCCCACCACCCCGTTCCGGAGGCGTCGCCACGGTCGGTCGTGGCGAGCCCTGTGAGGCGCTCCGTGAGGTAGTCGTGGGGCAGGCGCACGGCGGCCGTGGCGCGGGCGGCTGCCGGCTCGTGCTCGGCGAGCCAGGCCCACTTCGTCACGGTGAAGGAGGGCCCCGGCACACTGCCGACCCGATCGGCCCACTCCTGGGGGCCGCCGAGCCGCTCCAGAAGGTCCCGGGCCTGCGCTGCGGAGCGCACGTCGTTCCACAGGAGTGCGGGCCGCACCGCCTTGCCCTCCTTGTCGAGCACGACCAACCCGTGCTGTTGGCCGCCGACCGACACCGCCGAGGCCTCTCGCGCGGCGGGACCGCACTGCCGCAGGGCGGCGCACAGCGCTTCCCACCACTCCTGAGGATCGCTCTCGCGTCCCTCGCCGGAGCTGACCCGGTGCGCTGCCTGACCGCTCGCCACGACCTGGCCGGTGGCCGCGTCGACGACCAGGGCCTTGGTGGACTGAGTGGAGCTGTCCACGCCGACGACAAGGGGCCCCTGGGCCGATGGTGCTGATGACATACCGGTCTCCGTTCCTGCGGCTCGCCCGGGTGCGCCCCGGAGTCTCCCCCGATCTTCCCAGCGGAGCCGTCGGATACTAATTTGTTAAGCCACATGACGAACTGTCTGGGAGTCGTAGATGAGCTATCAGCCCACTCCTGAGGACAAGTTCAGCTTCGGTCTGTGGACCGTCGGGTGGCAGGGTCGTGACCCGTTCGGCGACGCCACCCGAGGCGCACTCGACCCGGTCGACTCGGTGCGCCGTCTTGCCGACCTGGGCGCCCACGGAGTGACCTTCCACGATGACGACCTGATCCCGTTCGGGGTCGTCCGACACCGAACGTGAAGGCCACATCAAGTGCTTCCGGCAGGCGCTGGACGCGACGGGCCTGGTCGTGCCGATGGCCACCACGAACCTGTTCACGCACCCCGTCTTCAAGGACGGCGCATTCACGGCCAACGACCGCGACGTACGTCGTTACGCGCTGCGCAAGACGATCCGCAACATCAACCTCGCGGTCGAACTGGGCGCACGCACCTACGTCGCGTGGGGTGGCAGGGAAGGAGCGGAATCCGGCGCCGCGAAGGACGTACGCGACGCGCTCGACCGGATGAAGGAGGCCTTCGACCTGCTCGCCGAGTACGTGGCCTCCCAGGGCTACGACCTGCGGTTCGCGATCGAGCCGAAGCCGAACGAGCCGCGCGGCGACGTCCTGCTGCCCACCGTCGGCCACGCCCTCGCCTTCATCGAGCGCCTGGAGCGGCCCGAACTGTTCGGCGTCAACCCCGAAGTGGGTCATGAACAGATGGCCGGACTGAACTTCCCGCACTCCATCGCCCAAGCGCTATGGGCGGACAAGCTCTTCCACATCGACCTCAACGGCCAGACCGGCATCAAGTACGACCAGGACCTGCGGTTCGGCGCGGGTGACCTGCGCAGCGCCTTCTGGCTGGTGGACCTCCTGGAGAGGGGTGGTTACGACGGGCCGCGTCACTTCGACTCCAAGCCGCCCCGTACGGAGGACTACGAAGGGGTTTGGGCCTCGGTCGCCGGTGCATGCGCAACTACCTGATCCTGCGGGAACGGTCGGCCGCTTTCCGCGCCGATCCCGAGGTGCGTGAGACCCTCAGCGCCTCACGCCTGGACGAGCTGGCGCTTCCCTCGGCCCAAGACGGGCTCTCCGGGCTGCTCGCTGACCGAGGCGCCTACGAGGCCTTCGATGTGGAAGCGGCCGCCGCGCGCGGGATGGCCTTCGAGTACCTCGACCTGCTGGCCATGGATCACCTGCTGGGCGCGCGCGGCTGAGGGTTTGCGCGGCGCTCCAAGTCAGTACTTCCGCGGCAGCCGCACGTACGTCACCGAGGTCTCCACGCCGCTGTCCACCAGCCGTCCGTTCTTGTCGAACGCCTCCGCCCCGTCCGTCATCCCGAAGTCGTTGTCGTTGATGAGAGCCAGAGTGCGTCCGTCCACTCTGGCGACGCCTTCGACCTTGTCGGGCACGCCGTCGACGGCGCCCAAGTCGACCACCAGACGCTTGGCGAGGACGGGCACCCCGGAGGCGGCGGGATCCTCAAGCTGTTCCAGAGACGGCCGCGTGGTGGCCTTGTCCCACTTGCCGCCGAGGATGTCCGCCCGACGGTTCAGGGTGACGGTCTGAAGGCGGGCGGCCTTGTCGGTGCGCTCCTGCACGAGCAGCCGGTCACGGCTGACGGCCACCACGGAGGAGATCTTCAACTCGGAGGTGTCGTCCTCTGAGGGGTCGACGACATCCACCGCGTCGAACCGGTAGACGTACTCGGCGGTGACCATCTGCTTCTTCGGTGAGAAGCGCAGCAGCCGCGCCGTGCGCGAGCCTTCGCCCGCCTCCTCGTCCGGCAGGGACAGCGGACTCTGCACGGCCATCACCAGGTCCCCGCCGGGAAGTTGGGCGAGCCCTTCGAAGCCGCGGTTCGCCTTGCGGTGCAGCAGGACACCGGGCAGCGCCTCGACCAGCGGGTAGTCGGCGCCGCGCAGCTTCAGCCCCTGTGGAACGTAGCGCTTGAGCACCTTCCCGCGCGCGGAGACGTGGATGAGCGAAGGCCTGTACTCGTCGACCAGCCAGAAGCTTCCGTCGGCGGCTCGCACGATGCCCTCGGTGTCCAGCCCGTTCGCGTCGTACGACAGCGGCTTCTTCGCGTCATAGGAGTACGGCACCTCATCGCGCCCCTCCTGGTTGGGCAGTCCCGTGACGGGCTTTCCGGAGGAGGTGGTGAGCGGCAGCGCGGAGACGACCTTCACCTTGCCCCGGGAAACCTTGATCTTCACGATTGCCGGGTCGAAGCCGGGAACCGCAAAGGTGCGGCGCTTCTTGCCGTCCACCTGGATCTGGCCGTTGGGCCCCCGGTCGGTCACCGTCCAGAATTCGCCCTTGCGGCCGACCGGATACAGGTCGCTGCCGATGCCACCGAGATCCACACCGCGATCGTCTCCCACCGTCCCCGGGAGCAGAGTGTTGCTGAACGTGGCCAAGGGGATGTCTCCGAGAGTGGCCGCTCTGATGATGCGCGCCTTCTTGCGGCCCTCTTTCGCAGGGTTGCCCGTCGCGGTGCCGGCCGCCGCGAGCGAGGCGATCACGGCGAGCGGTATGCCGATGGCTATGGAGCGGCGGACACGGCGCTTACGGACAGCGTGCGGGAACATCGGGGCCTCTTGGGGCACGAGTTCGGTGACAGCGGCCAGACTTCGCCGCCGCCACGAACACGCAGGGGCTGTCAGGTGAACAGAACGCATACGATGCCCTGCTGGTCAGCCCCGGGAAGGCTCGTGCGGCCAGGCCTCCCTGAGCCGGACCGCACGCGCCCTCGTCACTCGTTGCCGCTCGCCATCACCAGAGCCGTCGCCGGATCGTGCGCCGCCGGCCCTGCAGGGGTCCAGCGGCCGCGTTCCTTGCGGTAGGGCCACCATCGACCGTCACGCCCGTGGCGCAGCTGAACGTCCGCACCGATCACGGTCCACCGATTGCGGGCCGCCCGCAGCTGCGGGCGCTCGCCTTCGTCCCAGGCCGCTTCCAGCGCGGCACGCGCGCGTGCCAGCACATCTTCCTTGGGCGTCCACTCCTCGTCGAGTACGCGGAGCGCGGCTCGCCCCCCGTACCGCCAGGCCCGCACGGCGAGCGCGAGACCGTCACGGCCGCGCTCGGACGCCGCCGCCAGCCGGGCCTCGACCGCCGGACCCGGAGCCGCCGCGGCCAGGCGTACCGCATCCTCACTCACCGTCAGCTCATCCTCGACGGCATGTCCTTCATGCCCGGGGGCGAGCGCGTCGGCCAGCAGCCGGTACGCCTCGACGGCCGCCTGCGCCGCCAGGAACTCGACCGCGGCCACATCGAGGCCCTGCGTGGGCTCCGCCTCCGTGTCGAGCGTCGGCGGCAGACCCGGCTCGGAGGGCAGCGTGGGCAGTGCCGGCAGCGGAGGCAGGATGGCACCGTCCGCGTACGCCTCCGCGGCGCTCACGCCCTCTGGGGCGCCGTCCTGGGCCTCTTCACCGCGCTGCGGGGCATCGGCGCCCGCGATGCTGCGCATATGCAGTTCGTCGAGGAGCTCGCGCTCCCCGCGGCCACGCATCAGCAGGAGCACGAAGGGGTCCTGGTCCAGCAGCCGCGCCACCTGGTAGCAGAGCGCGGCCGTGTGCCCGCAGTGGTCCCACGCGTCGCAGTCGCACTCCGGCTCCAGGTCGCCGATGCCCGGCAGCAGTTCGACGCCCGCTGCCGCGGAGTCCTCCACCAGGTGCGGCGGCATGTCACGGTCAAGGAGCGCCGCGATGTGTCCGGCCCGCTCGATGGCCATCCCAAGGAAGCGGTCCCACCCCTCAGGGCTCAGCTGCTGCAACAGCACGTCGGAGCGGTGCGGCGTGCCGTCACGGCCCTGGACGACCGCTGTGATGCGGCCGGGCCGCACCGAGACCGCGCCCACAGCACCCGCGCGCGCGAGTCGTCGTCCCGCCTTGAGCTGGCCGAGGTCCAGAGCCGTGTCCTCAAGCGCTTTCAGCCACGCCTGGCCCCACCAGCTCTCCGCGAAGCCCCGCCCATGCGCGGGCGGTACGGCCTCGAATGTGCGCTCTTCCGTAGCTCCTTCAGCGCGGCCGTCCGCCGGTCCGTACGCCTCGTCGTGTATGTCGCTCATCGCGTGCCCCCTCGCAGCTCCACCAGGTCCGACAGTTCGGCGTCGGTCAACTCCGTCAGACCGGCCTCGCCCGAACCGAGGACGGCATCCGCCAACTTCTGCTTGCGCAGCAGCATGTCGGCGATGCGGTCCTCGATCGTGCCCTCCGCGATCAGCCGGTGCACCTGCACCGGTTGCGTCTGCCCGATGCGGTACGCACGGTCGGTGGCCTGCGCCTCGACGGCGGGGTTCCACCAGCGGTCGTAGTGCACGACATGCTCGGCACGAGTCAGGTTCAACCCCGTTCCCGCCGCCTTCAGGGACAGCAGGAAGACGGGAACCTCGCCGTCCTGGAAACGCTGCACCATCACCTCGCGCGCCGCGACGGGCGTGCCACCGTGCAGGAACTGCGACGGGACGCCGCGGTCCGCCAGATGCCGCTCGATGAGCCGCGCCATCTGGACGTACTGCGTGAAGACGAGCACGCTCGCGCCCTCGGCGAGAATCGTGTCCAGCAATTCGTCGAGCAGCTCCAACTTTCCGGACCGGCCGGGGATTTTGGGCTTGTCCTCTTTGAGGTACTGCGCGGGATGGTTGCAGATCTGCTTGAGGCCGGTGAGGAGCTTGACGATCAACCCGCGGCGCGCGAAACCGTCGGCTCCGGAGATCTCCGCGAGCGTCTCGCGTACCACGGCTTCGTAGAGACCGGTTTGCTCCGCGCTGAGCGAGACGGCGCGATCGGTCTCCGTCTTCGGCGGCAGCTCGGGCGCGATTCCCGGGTCCGACTTGCGCCGACGCAGCAGGAAGGGACGCACGAGTTGCCCGAGACGCTCGGCGGCGCCCGGGTCCGCACCGCCCTCCACGGCCTGGGCGTAACGCGTACGGAAGGTGCCGAGCTTGCCGAGCAGCCCCGGAGTCGTCCAGTCGAGAATGGCCCACAGCTCGGAGAGGTTGTTCTCCACGGGAGTGCCGGTGAGCGCCACACGCGCGCGTGCCCCGATGGTGCGCAGCTGCTTGGCTGTCGCCGAATACGGATTCTTGACGTGCTGGGCCTCGTCGGCGACGACCATGCCCCAAGGCGTCTGGTTCAGCCTCTCGGTGTCGAGCCGCATCGTGCCGTAGGTCGTCAGCACGAACTCGCCGTCCTCCAGGCCCTCCAAGTTGCGCTGGGCCCCGTGGAACCGGCGTACGCGCGTGCCGGGCGCGAACTTCTCGATCTCGCGCTGCCAGTTGCCCATCAGCGATGTCGGGCAGACCACCAGGGTGGGGCCCGCCGTGTCCGCCTGGGTCCGACGGTGCAGATGCAGCGAGATCAGTGTGATCGTCTTGCCGAGACCCATGTCGTCGGCCAGACAGCCGCCGAGACCGAGCGACGTCATCCGCGCCAGCCAGTTCAGGCCGCGCAGCTGATAGTCGCGAAGCTCCGCGGCGAGCGCCTCCGGCTGGCCGACCGGGTCCATTCCTTCCGGATCCGCGAGCCGTTCACGCAACGTGGCGAGCCACCCCGTCGGCTCCACGTCGACGCGCTGGCCCCCGATCTCGGTGGTGCCGGTCAGAGCGGCGCTGAGGGCGTCGATCGGTGTGACCTTGCGGTCCTGCCGGTCGCGGGCGCGGCGCGCCTCCTCGGGGTCGATGAGCACCCACTGGTCGCGCAGGCGCACCACGGGGCGGTTCGCCTCGGCGAGGCGGTCGAGCTCGTCGCGCGTCAACTGCTGGTCGCCCAGCGCGAAGCGCCAGTTGAAGGCGAGCAGCGCGTCGGCGGAGAGGAACGAGGGCGCGTCCGACGACAGCTTGTCCGGGACCTTCTCGTCGCCGTTCTGCCCGTCCTCCGGTGGACCGATGACCGCGCGCGCGGTGAGGTTGCGCGCCAACTCCCTCGGCCAGTGCACGTCCACGCCCGCGACAGTGAGCATCCGGGCACCCTCGCCGAGGAGTTCGGAGACTTCTTCGTCGGCGAGTTCGATCGCGTCCGGCACGGTGGCCGAGAGCAGCGGGGCGAGCGGGGGCCACGCGCGCGTGGCGCGACGCAGCGCGAGGAGAGCGTCCATGCGTGACCGCGGCCCGAATGCCTGCCCCGTCGTGCCGGCCCCGGCCCATACCTCGGCCGCGTCGGCGACGAGGGAGGGATCGCTGACACTGTGCAGTTGCAGAACGGCACGGAAGGGCAGTCGGGTGCCGTCCTCGGTGACCGAGACGAGGCCGGGGATCTCCACGCGCAGCGAGATCCGGACCCCCGCGTCGTGTCCCGCTGCCACGTCGCCGGCCCAGGCCCGCTGCTCGGGAACGTGCTGCGGCTCCGTCGACGCGAAGACAGGACCGCCCGCTGCCGACGCCGCGGCGGGGGAGCGCGGCAGCGTATCGGCCACGGCGTCGAGGAACTGGCGCAGCAGCACTTCCGGCTCGGGCAGTCGCAGCGGCACGTCGGCGTCCAACGGCAGGGCGTGGGCGGCTGGCGGCATCGCTGCGGCGAGGTCACGCAGTCGCTGCAGATCCTCCGCCCCCAGCGGGCCGGCCCGCCAGGAGTCGTGGTCCGTGGCCGTCAGTCCGGGCAACAGCAGACCGCGGGCCGCGAGTTGCAGGGCGAGGACCCCTGCCGTGCCCCAGAAGGCAGCCGTCGGGTGGGCTCCGGACACGGCACGCGCGCGCGTGAGGACCGGCAGCGCGGCGCGTACGGGAAGCAGGACCGCAGGCACGGAACGGAGCTCGGCGCCGTCGTCACCCGGGACGGCGACGGCCAGTTCCTCGAAGGCGCCACCGGCGATCGAAGGCGGCTCGGTGCCGTCGGGGCGCCAGAAGGCGATGTGACCCCCGCGCGCGGGATCGGCGGGCACGAAGAGCATGGAACAGCACGACAGTTCGGAGACCTCGGAGGGGGAGACCACAGGGAGCCTGTGCACAGCGATGACGCGTTCCTCAAATTTGACTACTGAGACCGGAGCGGCCGAGAGTACATCACATCAAGGGTTTCCCGGATGGGTCTCGACGGTGATGCCGATCACTTCGCCGCAGGGGGGTGTAGTCAACCCCCCTGTCAGGCGGTGCTGACCCCCGGCCGCACACGGGTGGTGGCGCCATGGTCGCGCCAGGTCACTGATCCGTACGTTTTGTCAGGTCAGCCCCGTTGTCACGGAGACCGGAGACCCGCCCATGCCCCAGGCCGCAGCAGCAGTCGCGGAACGCCCCCCAGCCAGCGTCGGCAAGCCCGCCGGAAGCGACTTCGCTCCACTCCTGCGCACCGTCAAGGAGCAGGGCCTCCTGGGCCGCCGCACCGGGTGGTACATCCGCAGTATCGCGGTCAACGCCCTGGCGCTGGTAGCGGTGGGCGCCGGGATGTTCTCCATCGGAGCCTCGTGGTGGGTGCTGCTGCTCGCCCCCGTCCTGTCGGTCCTGTGCGCCCGAACGGCGTTCTTCGGCCATGACGCGGGACATTCGCAGATAACCGGCAACCGAAGCGTCGGCCGCGCCATCGGCCTGATACACGGCAATCTCCTGCTCGGAATGAGCTCCGCCTGGTGGAACGACAAGCACAACAGGCACCACGCCAACCCCAACCACATCGACAAGGACCCCGATGTCGCCGCGGACGTCCTCGTGTGGACCAGCAAGCAGGCAAGGCTCCGTGTCGGCTTCCGGCGCATGCTCACCCGCAACCAGGCCTGGCTCTTCTTCCCGCTGACGCTCCTCCAGGGCATCGCCATGAAGATCTACGGTTTCCAGGACCTGCGTCGGCAGTCCCCGCGTGAGCGGATCGTAGAAGGAGCGCTCCTCGTCGCCCACCTCGTGGGATACGTGACGCTGCTGCTTGCCGCCATGCCCCTCGGCCACGCGATCGTGTTCGCCGCCATCCACCAGGCGCTGTTCGGTCTGCACCTCGGACTTGCCTTCGCGCCCAACCACAAGGGCATGGAGATGCCCGACCCGGACGGGGAGCGCTGGGGACACCTGCCCCGCCAAGTCCTCACTTCGCGCAACATCCGCGGCGGTCCGCTCACCGACTGGTTCCTCGGCGGACTCAACTATCAGATCGAGCACCACCTGTTTCCCAGCATGCCCCGCCCTCATCTTCGGCTCGTCCAGCCCGTCGTGCGCGACCACTGCGCAGCGGTGGGCATGTCCTACACGGAAGCCGGGTTCGTCGACTCCTACCGCCAGGTGCTGCGCCACATGTATGAAGTCGGTGAGCCTCTGCGAGTCGAGTAGCCGGCGGAACGGCGATCGGAGACCAGTAGGGGGCCGACTCAGGGGTCTCTCAGGGTCGCGATCAGGAACCACAGCAAGCTCGACGCCGTTTTCCCAGACAGAGAGCGGCGCCAGCCGCAGAGGAGGCGACACACATGTCGAGGAACGCGAAGATCGCCGCAGGAGGTGTGGCGGCCGGGCTCATCATGCTGATCTGGCTGCCCTGGTGGGCCGCACTCCTGATCGTGCTGGGAGTTCCCGCGGCGGCCTATCTGACACTCGATCCGGGCCAGCGGCGCAGGCTGCGTCGCGTCACGCGCAAGGAGATCGGCCACTGAGTCGAGAAGGCCCGCCCTGCCGCTGAGTCGGCCGGGTGACCGGCCACGGACGGAGCTCACGGCGAGCCGTCGACTGGGCTCAGGAGGGACGGACCGCCATCTTGTCGAGGGCCTCCAAGAGCGCGGGAAGCTCGGGCCCCCGGCCCACCGGCAGCACTTCGCCGGGCTCATCGTCCAGGAGTACGAACGCGATGTCGTCGGTCCTGGCGACCATGGACCAGCCGGGACCGTCGGCACGCAGAGTACGGACGTCCCCAGACGCAAAGGCCGACCGTACGCGGCCCAGGGGCGGGGGAGTCTCCAGGTACGCACGGGCTTCGGCGAGGACACGCCGGACGCCGGTCAGCGGTGCCTCCTCGGACTGTGCCGGGGAGGTGTCCCGGGAGCCGTCCGCCGTGAAGTCGGCGTCGTCGATCTGATCCCGCCAGGCCGCCCACCGCAGTGCTATCTCATCGGCGCCGAGCCTCCGTTGAGCCGGCCCCCAGATGTCCGACTGCGGCGGGGTGAGCGGCTGCCGGTCGCTGTCCTCGTGGTCCGGCTCCGGGTCGTGCGGAGCCGGCACGCCGGGGGCCGCGACAGCGAGCGCGACGGGCCAGCCGGGCAGCGCGGCGACGACCGTGCGCGCGTCGGGGGAGAGGTCGTACTCCATGCCGCAGTCCCAGGAGGCGATCGCCACCGCCACGAGTGACACGTCGTCGACGACGACCGTCCAGCGCGCGCCTTCGCTGTCCTGGCCGAGCACCAGCCCGTACCCGGCGGCGAGCGGCGCGAGGCCGAGCGCCGCACACGCCTCCGGATAGTCGTCGCCCAGCACACTGGGGAACTTCGCGGGCGTCAGGAGGACAGCCGTCAGCACATAGAGCGCGTCGTCATCGAGGGCGACAGCGTCGTCCGTCCCGGCCATGTCAGCCTCCCATCGCTTCATCCGTCGGCGCACCCTAACCAGTCGCCTGAGAGATCGTCGAGGGGTGGTTGACCAAGGGGCCGCCCCGTCTCGGCTTCCACGGGCGGCCGACGGCTCAAGCGGCGGGCAGGCCCATGAGCGTACGAGCCACGTCACGAGGCGACTCGTCGCGTTCCCGCGCGAGGGCAATGACAGCCCGGCACGCCAGCTCATTGACACCGAAGGAGAGAGCCTCCGGAGAGACCCACCCCCTGGCTTCGTCCATCGCCTCCTGATCGTCCTCGGCGCAGGCAGCCACATAGACGGCGGCCGCTTCGAAGAGGTTGTGCGTGCGCTTGTGCTTGTCGACGTCCTGTGCGCGCTCGTCCGCGTCCCGCTTGTCGGCGCGCCAGAACTTGCGGAGCCTGTCAAACATGTGAGCAACCTTCCCCCGGTATGGCTTCCGCCGCTGTTCACTCATCTACTGCTCACCAACGTAGAGTTAGTACTTCGGTCATAGAAGGGGACTACGCGGTGAAGCGTTTCGAGCGGCTCGAGCAGATCAGGCGCCTCGACCCGGAGAGGGACTTCCTCGAGATCTACCGGCTCGCCGCGGCGTTCGAATTCCCTTGGGACTATACGCGCGCGCTCGAACTCGCCCTTTACCGCACCTATGCCGTGCCCAGTATCGGACGACTGCTCGCCGACACCGCCGAACTGACGGACCGTGCGCAGAAGAGGTACGACGACACGGCTCTGCTCCTCGACACCGTCGTGGAGCACGGATTCGGCAGCGACGAGGGCCGTACAGCCATCCGTCGCATCAACCAGATGCACCGCAGTTACGACATCGGCAACGACGACATGCGCTACGTGCTGTGCACGTTCGTGGTCATGCCCAAGCGGTGGATCGACGCCTACGGCTGGCGCAGGCTCTCGCGCCACGAGACGGTCGCCGCTGCCGTGTACTACCGCACCCTCGGGCAGCACATGGGCATCAAGGAGATCCCCGGCTCCTACGAAGAGTTCGAAAGCTGCCTCGACGACTACGAAGAGGCCAACTTCGGCTGGGACCAGGGCGCGCGCGAGGTGTCCGACGCGACGCTCGACCTGATGGCGTCCTGGTATCCGCGCCCCCTGGCGCCCATGTTGCGCTCCGCGACCCTCGCCCTGCTCGACGAGCCCTTGCTGCGCGCGTTCCGCTACGAACAACCAGGTGCGCTCGCCCGCTCCCTGGTCCGGGGCGCGGTGCGACTGCGGGGGCGCGCCGTACGCCTGATGCCGCCGCGGAGCACGCCGCATCACGCGCGGCAGAACCGGGAGATCAAGGGATACCCCGACGGGTACGAGATCGCCGAACTCGGCTCTTTCCCGGTGCCCGGCGTCCGAGGATGCCCGGTGCCGCACAAGGACAGGTCAGCGACTGCTCCCACCGAGTGACGCCAAGGTGTCGCGCAGCCAGACGAGTTCTGCTTGGCTCGTCGCGCGAGCGATCGTGAGGATGCCGCGCCGGAAGGGGTCGTCGAGTTCCTCCGCGCGCAGTGGCCGTTCGCCGTCGTAGAAGAAGCTCGCGGGCTCCTCCAGAAAGGCCAGCCGCCTGCGCAGCACCGCTGCCTGGGCCGCCTCGTCGTCCAGGTGGCGCAGGAACGCGAGAAGCGTGAACCAGCGGTTCTCGTCGGTGATGTCCCCCCGTGCCGGTTCCGCGAGGCGCTTGCGCAGCTCCTGCCTGCCGTCCGGTGTGAGGGTGAGGACATGGCGCGGCGCCGCGACGGCCCCTGGCTGCGTCTCACGGGCGAGCAGTCCCGCCTTCTCCAGCCGCTTGATGGCGGGGTACAGCGTGCTTTCCGCGACAGGTCGTACATGCCCGGTCAGTGCGGTGATGCGCTTGCGCAGCTCATAGCCGTGCAGGGCGGCATCGTAGAGGAAACCAAGGATGGCCAGTTCGAGCATGGGCCGCATTCTGCCGCATTCGTTGTCGCTCTCAGTGGTACATCTGAGACGCTATACATCGGGCACGATGTATCGTCTTCAGTGGTGGATCGCAGCGGGCGGGCGCTGGGCATGACGACGACAGGGACGGGGTACGGCCATGCGTGAGGCACGGTTCGACGCGCGGGGAAGCCGCGTGCGGTGGACAGAGGTCGACGGGGCCGAGCCGACGAGGGTGTATGTGCACGGTCTCGGCTCGGCCTCGACCGTGTATCACGCCCACATCGCCGCCAGGCCGGAACTTGTCGGCCGTCGCTCGTTGTTCGTGGATCTCCCCGGGCACGGCATCAGCGACCGGCCCGCCGACTTCGGCTACACGCTTGAGAACCACGCGGACGCACTGGTCGCGGTCCTCACCAAGGCCCAGGTCACCGACGCGGAGATCATCGCGCACAGCATGGGCGGATCCGTCGCCATCGTGCTCGCGCACCGACGTCCCGATCTGGTGTCGCGGCTGGTCCTCACAGAGGCCAACCTCGACCCGAACCCACCTGAGACGGCGGGCAGCAGCGGCATCGCCACATACGAGGAGGAGGACTTCGTCGGTGGCGGCGGCTACGCGCGCGTGCTGGAGAAAGTGGGGCCCACGTGGGGGGCCACCATGCGGCTCACCGATCCCCGGGCCTTGCATCGAAGCGCGGTCGGACTCATGGCCGGGACACGGCCCACGATGCGCCGGATGCTGATGGAGCTGACCGTGGACCGCGTCTACTTGCAGGGCGCGTCGAGCGGTGAACTCCCGGGGCAGGACGCCTTGAAGGCCTCCGGAGTTCGGGTGGTGACCGTGCCGGACGCGGGGCACAACGTCATGTTCGACAACGCCGACGCGTTCGCCACCGCGGTCGCGGGCCGCCCCTGACCGGCATCTGAGGGCCGGCCTCGCTCAGCCCTCGCGTACGGCCAGGGCCAGGAAGCGGGCATCCTCGTCCACGTACGACGTCATGCGCCAGCCGGAACCGGCGAGGAGAGGGCCGAGATTGCCCTCCGCCCGCAGATCACCCGGTGTGATCTGCCGCCCCTGCCGGGCCGCGAGCGCCGCCCGGCCGATGGGGTGGAAGAGGGCCAACAGCCCGCCGGGACGCACCACCCGCCTCAACTCCCGCAAGTTGTCAGCCGGGTCCGGCAGATGCGCGATCAGACCGGCACCGAAGACGGCATCCAGTGACTCGGCGGGCAGCGGCAACCGTGCCACATCGGCGAGCAGGAGCTGCCCGTCACGGTCCCTGCCCGCGCACCTCGCGGCCTCCAGCATGGCGGGCGTCAGATCGGCGCCGATTACTACTCCCGAGGGCCCCACGGCCTCTCTGAGGGCCGGGAGGGCGCGCCCCGTGCCGCAGCCCGCGTCGAGGACGCGGGAGCCCGCGCGGAGTCCTAGCTCTGCGACGGCGGCCTGATAGGCGGGCCCGTCGTCGGGGAATCGGGCGTCCCAGTCGGCCGCGCGAGCCGTGAAGAAGTCCTGGACCTGTGTGTGGTCGTCGCTCATGCGACCCATGATCCCGCAAAGAAACGCAGCACGTTGGGCGCACTCGTTCGAGCGTGACGCGATCGTTCAGGGCCCTCCCTCTGTCATATTCCATCAGCTTTCGAAATACGCCCCTGCTGTGCGCCGCTGGCCGGACTGGTGTCCCTGGGCCATGGGACACCTGGACCACGCCGCTGGGCCTGCACAGGGACGTCCGGTACGACGCGGTGCTCGTCGGACTCTCCTCGCCGCCGGTCTCGGGCCCTACCTCTTCCTGACCTCGGCATTTGTCGCGCTGTTCCCCACCGCGGGCGAGCGCGAGGCCTCCGCGTCCGCCCAGCGACCGGTGGAGAGCGCTGCGCACCCCAGGTCCCGCCGACGGCACCGCACCGTCGCCCCGGCACGTGGCCGCCGTGCCCACGCCGGGCCACCCGCCGACGAACGCCCCGAAGAGGAGCAGCAGTTCACCGAACCGCTCACGGACGAGGCACCCACGCGCGTGGGGCGGTGGCGGATACGGCCCGGCACCGTACGCGCCAAGATCGTGTGCTTGCATATGGTGCCGGTCATCTCCTTGCTCGCGCTCTGGGGGTACGCGACGGTCAGCACGGCACAGGACGTGGCCCGTCTGCGTGACTTGCAGCATGTGCATGCCGAGGTGCGTGTCCCTGTCGAGGCGGCTCTCGCCTCGCTCCAGACCGAACGCGTCGCCGCCGCGCGCTACGCGACCGAACCTGGCGCCGACCGTGGTGAGGCATTGGAAGAGCGGGCGGTGCGAACTGACCGCGCGTGGTGGAACTACGCCTCGGCGACGACCGGACCGTCGTCGATGGTGCGGGCCTGCCGGAACACGTGGCGGACCGGCTCGACGCGTTCGTGACCGCAGCCGAGGAACTGCCCTCCTTCCGGAGCGACGTGCTGAACCGCAGCACCGGCTGGGACGCGACGTACGGCCAATACACGAAGAGGATCTCGCAGGCCTTCGGAGCGGGCGGTGCGCTCACCGGTATGCAGGACGCGGTATGCAGGACGCCGGGCCGGGATCCCACGCGCGCGTGCTGCTCGAAATTCTCCAGGGCGGGCGAAATGCTGGCCCGCGAGAACACCGCCCTCGCCGGCGCACGCCTGACCGGCGCTCTGGACGGTGAGCGGCTCCGGCTGTTCACCGGAGCCGTCGATACCCGCCGCACACTGACAGAAGCGGCGGTCGCGGACCTGCGCGGGCCCGAACGAGCCGCCTGGCGCAGCCTTGAGGAGTGAAGCGCGTACGGCGGCGTACAGGCGGCGGAAGACAAGGCGCTGGCCGCCGAGCCCGTCCGCAAGGCCATGGCCGCGGCCCCCGGGCGGGCCTGGGACAGGGCTTACGCGGCCGTGCGGAAAGAGCTCCAGGCGATCCAGGACCAAGCGGCCGGTGGCGCGATGGACCGGGCCAACCCGTTCACCCACAGTGTGCTCACCCCTGCAGGGCCGCCGTTCTTATTGGCCTCGCCGCCGCCCTGGTCGGCGCGGTCAGCGAGATCCGCCCCCTGCGCACCGAGAACTGCTCAGCGAAGCAGGCCAGTCGGTGGACGACACCGAGGGCATCGACCGGAAGACCACGACGACCGTTGCCATGAACTTCGGCCGCATCACCATCCGGTCGGGCCTGCCGCTGTATGTCTTCGGTACCCCTGGACAGGACCGCTTCTGGTCCCTGTGGGACGAGCTGTCCCAGGGCGCCCTCGGTGCCGTCGTCCTCGCGGACACGCGTCGCCTAGAGGACTGTTTCCCCGCCGTGCACTACTTCGAGCACCGCCGCATCCCGTCCGTCGTGGCCGTCAACTGCTTCGCCCACGCGCGTACGTACGGCGCGCAGGACGTCTCACGTGCCTGGGACCTCGACCACAGCACTCCGGTGGTGCTGTGCGACGCGCGGGACCGGGACTCAGGGAAGGAGGTGCTGATACGACTGGTCGAGTACGCCGGGCGGATGCATACCGCCTGGCTGCTCGACTCGGTGGGCTGAACCCTCAGTCGGAGACTGCGGAGTACGCGAGCACCTTGTCGACCCGCACGCGCACCAAGAGTTCACCGGGTACGCCGTTACGCTTGCCGAACTCCTCGGCCCGGTCTTCGCCCATGTAACGTGCGCCGAGCCGGGCGGCCCAGTGCCGAACCTGGTCGATGTCCTCGATCAACTCGGCGCGGCCCTGCAGGACGACGAAGGCGAACGGGGGCTGATCGTCGTCGACGCACAGGGCAACGCGCCCATCGCGTGCCAGATTTCTCCCCTTCACTGTCTCCTTCCCGGTGTTGAACACCAGGTCGTCCCCGTCGAGCAGGAACCAGATCGGTGCGATGTGCGGGCTGCCGTCCGCCCTGACGGTCGAGAGCTTGCCGGTTCGTGTGCCGTGCGAGACGAAAGCCCGCCATTGATCATCGGTCATCTTCTGTGCCATGTCCCCATCATGCTTGCCGGGGCGCCGGTCGTGGGGAAGGCTGGCAGGTCAGATCCTCCAGCCAGGGGGAGCGGACGCGGGGAGACGGGACCATGGGGCAGAGCACGGGGCTGGGCTGGCTGCTGGATGACCTGACGCAGCGGATGGAGCATGTACGGCATGCGCTGGTGCTGTCCAACGACGGACTGGTGACGGGGGCGAGTTCAGCCCTGAAGCGCGAGGACGCGGAGCATCTGGCCGCGGTCTCCTCGGGACTTCACAGCCTGGCCAAGGGCTCGGGGCGTCACTTCCACGCAGGCAATGTGCGCCAGACAATGATCGAGTTCGACGACGCTGTCCTCTTCGTCACCGCTGCGGGTGACGGCAGTTGCCTCTGCGTCCTCAGCTCCGCGGAGGCCGACATGGGTCAAGTCGCCTACGAGATGACGCTGCTCGTGAACCGCGTCGGAGAGCACTTGGGCGTGGGAGCCCGGCAGCCGGAACGCACGCCCGTCGTGGACCTCTGACCAGCGCTGACGCTGCCACGACAAGAGTTATCCACAGGCCCAGCGAGGATCGCGGTGGTCGGGCTACGGTTTTTCCCGAGAGCAATCACGTCTCACGGGGGAGAACCACCATGACAAGTGACACCGTCACGCAGACGGCGACCGCAGCGACCGCAGCGACCGCAGCGACCGCAGCGACCGCAGCGACCGCAGCGACCGCGACGGCCGCGACGGCCGCGACGGCCGTCCGGCCATCGCTCACGCCGAGCGGCGCCGCGAGGGAACTGGGCCTGAAGCGTGGCGAGTTCGATCTCGCGGTGATGTTGGGACGCATCCGGGTCGTCGGGGACGGGGCGGGCGGTCAGCGCCGCGTCACCCGCGAGGAGATCGATCGTGTGCGCGGAAGCGAAGGGTTCCCCGAGTCGCTGCGAGAGAGCATCAGAGCCGTGGGCACCACCGAGGGCGCGGCGCTCATGGACATCAGCTCGGCCCGCTTCACCCGCCTCGCCCGCGTCGGCGCGCTGACGCCGGTAAAATTTTACCTGAACCGGTACAGGGTCATCGTCTGGCTCTATCTCGCCGCAGAACTACAGCAGTTCGCCCAGACCGAGTCGAACGCAAGCCTCCTCCTCACCAGGCGCATGCCCGGGGCACTGCTCGCACGGCTCGAAGAGGGCCAAGACCTGAGGGCGCGCAACTGGCGAGGGCGGCACGCGGACTCCCTGCTGCGGCAGTCCGAGGATCCGTGGGAACGCGCCGCCGCCATGGCCTCCCTCCTGGACCCGGTGCAGATCGCGGAGATCATCAGAGATCCGTACGAACGTGCCTACCTCAACCGGCTCAAGCCCGTGCCGCGCACCCACGGAGCACCGGACTCTCCCGTGGCGCGGATCGTCGAGAGGATCACGACCGCGGACGATCCCGACGAGATTCGCTGGTTGCGCTCCAGCCTGCTGATCGGCCTCGTTCAGGCCCGCGCTCAGCGCCCGGCGCCTCGTCCAGCGCCACGGTCCGTGCCTGAACCCGCAACGCACGCCGAGGAACCGGAGCCGCCGAGGGACGTCGCGATCGACACTTCCGTACAAGAATCGTGGGGACTGCTGAAGTGGCTGCGCCGCAGGCGGGCGTAGACCGGCGGCGCCACCTCTGCCCACATCGCGGCATTACATCGTCGCGTCGAGGTCCTTGGCGTACTCCTCGATGGCAGGCCGGTAGCCTGCGATCCCCGGATCCTTGCTCGTGGCGACAAGCAGTGTCAGGAGCATTTCCATCGCGTCGTGTGCTCGGCCGGTGTTGTACAGCGCCATGGCCAGGAACGTCTTGAGCGCACCGTCGTCGGGGAACTCGGTCGCCGCGCCGCCGAGTGTGGCGACGGCTTCCTCATAGCGTCCAAGGACGCGGTAGGTACTGCCCAGACCCAGAAGGGCTCCGCGGCGGTCGTCGTCGGAAAGGCCCGTTCCAGCGAGGGCGCGCTTGTAGTAGGGGACAGCCTCGGCCTCCAGGCCAAGCGAGTCGTGGACCCAAGCAGTCTGGTACGCCACTTCCGTGTCCTGAGGAAACCGCGAGGAAAGGGCGACGAGCCGCTCTCGGGCCTCCTCGCTTCGGCCTGCCTCGCGCAGGCCCACGGCCTCGGCAAGCAACCGATTCCTGTCGTCCATCACATTCCCGTTCAACTGCTCGTTCCCCCTCGTTGCCTTGCTCATCGAGCTGTCTGCCTTGCCCATTCCGTAATTCGCCTTGAACGGAGGCACAGATGCCTGACCTGCCCCACCCCAAGCCTGCCCAGACGTCGTTAAGCGGCCAATTCCTCCTCGAGCCACGTGCGGCCGCGAGTGCGCGCGGTGAGTCGCACGCCGCCCAGGCGCGCGGCGAGACGCTCGGCCTCAGCCCGCACCGCGCTCCGCGCGTCCGCTCCGACGTCCTCGAGGAACCTGCACACGATCTCACCTTGGCCGTCCTGGGCCCAGCCGCCCACGATCCGGCCGTTCCACCACAGGGACGGGCCGATGTTGCCGTTCTTGTCGAACAGGCGGGGACCGTGGTCGCCGAGGAACCAGCCACGGTTCTGCCAACCCATCGGAGTCGAGTCCAGCGCCGGCAGCAGAGCAGCCCACGGCTCCGGCCGGGAGGTCTCCACCACGTCGTCGGGGAGCAGCAGGCCGGGCATCCCGTCCAAGTCCACCTCGACCGGGCACAGTTCGGCCAATGCCCGCTTCGTCTGGGTCTTGGTCCATCCTGCCCACCAGCGCAGGTCGTCCGCCGTGGCCGGACCGAACGTCCGCAGCCAGCGCCGGGCGAGCTCGGTCTCGGCCTCCTGGGTGGCCCAGTGGGTGAGCCCGCCGGGAATCCAGTCCGTCAGCGGGGCCCAGCGGTACTGGTGCGAGGTCCAGGTGCCGCGCGGGCGTCCGCGTACGACATGGCCCTCGGCGGCGAGGAGCAGGAGGAGCCTGCTGGCCAGCTTCTGTCGGCCCTCGTAGCTCTTGCCGCGCGCCATCACCAACTCCGTGCCGAGGCGCGGGTCGTCGCTCGCCAACTCGGCCGCGGTCGCCTCGCCGCGCTCCTTGAGCGCCCGCAGCGCCACCTCCTCGGTCGCCGCCAGCCACGCCGCGACCCCGGTCGCGTCGGCAGCGACACCGGATTCCGCCAGCATCGTCAGGAGGAGGCGCCGCTCCCGGGCGGCGACGGTTCGCGAGCACGCGGCCTGCAGGACAGGAGCGACATCGAGGGACGCCACGAAGACCGTGCGGCGCATCCCCATGAACCGGATCAGCGACCGGTCCTCGTACAGTGCCCGTTCCACGTCCGCCACGCGGCCGTCGCGCATACGGGCCCAGGCGCCCACGTACACCGACGACGGATCGGTGCCGTGCAGCGCCAGCAGAGACCGTGCGACCTCGACCGGATCGTCGGACCTGGTGTCGGCCGTCAGCCGGTGGCGCAGCGCCAGCCGCGCCCGTCTCTCGGCCACGTCGATCCGTCGCACCATGCCTCCCATATGGGTCCCATGTCGCTCACGCGCCTGCTGTCGGGCTGTCCATGTGACGTTCCCCGTACGGGCGGAACAGCCCTTCCTGAACGACCGACACCAGGAGCCGGCCCTCGATGTCGTAGATGCGGCCCCGGGCGAGGCCGCGACCCCCCGTCGCGATGGGGGACTCCTGGTCGTACAGGAACCAGTCGTCCGCGCGGAAGGGACGATGGAACCACATGGCGTGGTCGAGCGACGCCATGTCGAAGCCGCGCGGCCCCCAGAGCGGCTCGATCGGGATGCGCACGGCGTCCAGGAGCGTCATGTCGCTCGCGTAGGTGAGCGCGCAGGTGTGCACGAGCGGGTCGTCGCCCAGCGGGCCGACGGCGCGCATCCACACCGCGCTGCGCGGCTCGGAGTCCTTGATCTCCTCGGCGGTCCAGCGCAGCCGGTCCACATAGCGGATGTCGAAGGGCTGGCGCCGGGCCATGCGCTCCAGCTGCTCGGGGAGCGCGCCGAGGTGCTCCGTGATCTCCTCGGCGACCGTCGGGAGCGACTCCGGGTCGGGAGCCGCGATGCGCGGCGGCAGCTGGTGTTCGAAGGCGCCCTGTTCGGGCTGATGGAAGGAGGCGGTGAGGTTGAAGATCGTGCGGCCCTGCTGGACAGCGGTGACCCGGCGAGTGGTGAAGGAGCGACCGTCCCTGACTCGCTCCACCTGGTACACGATGGGCACGCCCGGCCGGCCCGGGCGCAGGAAGTACGCGTGCAGCGAGTGCACCGGGCGGTCGCCCTCGGTGGTGCGGCCCGCTGCCACCAGGGCCTGCCCGGCGACCTGCCCGCCGAACACCCGCTGCAGGGACTCCTGCGGGCTGCGGCCCCGGAAGATGTTGACCTCGATCTGCTCCAGGTTCAGCAGGTCGACCAGCCGGTCGGCGGGATTGTTCATGACAGTTCCTCGACTCCTGTCCGGGACACGCGGTTCCTCGGGGTGTTCAGAGCTGGCCGACGTCCGTGACCCGGACGACGGCGCGGCCCTCCTCGTCGGAGGCCGCGAGATCGACCTCCGCGCTGATGCCCCAGTCATGGTCGCCGTTCGGGTCGGCGAACGTCTGCCGGACGCGCCACAGACCGTGCTCGGGATCCTCCTCGATGAGCAGCAGCTTGGGGCCACGCGCGTCGGGGCCGGTCCCGAGATCTTCGTACTCGTCCCAGTACTTGTCCATGGCCTCGCCCCAGGCGTCCGCGTCCCAGCCGGTTTCGCCGTCCAGTTCGCCGAGCTCCTCGACGTGGTCGAGGGCGGCCAGCTCGACCCTGCGGAACAGCGCGTTGCGCACCAGGACGCGGAAGGCACGGGCGTTGGCCGTGACCGGCTTGACCTGGTCGGCCCTCTCTTGGGCCTCCTCGGCCGTCATGACCTCCGGGTTGGCCAGCTGCTCCCACTCATCGAGGAGGCTGGAGTCGACCTGACGGACCATCTCGCCGAGCCAGGCGATCAAATCCTCCAGGTCCTCGGACTTCAGGTCGTCCGGGATGGTGTGCTCCAGGGCCTTGTACGCGCTCGCGAGGTAACGCAGCACGATGCCCTCGGTGCGGGCGAGCTCGTAGAAGGACGTGAACTCGGTGAAGGACAGCGCCCGCTCGTACATGTCGCGGACGACGGACTTCGGGGAGAGCGGGTGGTCACCGACCCATGGGTGGCTCGTGCGGTAGGTGTTGTACGCGTGGAAGAGCAGCTCCTCCAGAGGCTTCGGGTACGTGATGTCCTGGAGCCGCTCCATCCGCTCCTCGTACTCGACACCGTCCGCCTTCATCAGCGCCACGGCCTCGCCGCGCGCCTTGTTCTGCTGGGCCGCGAGGATCTGGCGCGGGTCGTCGAGGGTGGATTCGACGACGGACACCATGTCGAGGGCGTACGAAGGCGACTCGGGGTCGAGGACTTCGAAGGCGGCGAGGGCGAACGTCGACAGTGGCTGGTTGAGCGCGAAGTCCTGCTGCAGGTCGACCGTCAGGCGCACGATGCGGCCCGTGGCATCCGGCTGGTCGAGCTTCTCCACGACGCCGCCGGCCAGGAGCGAGCGGTAGATCGCGATGGCCCGGCGGATGTGCCGCAGCTGCTGCTTGCGCGGCTCGTGGTTGTCCTCGAGGAGGTGGCGCATCGCCTCGAAGGCGTTGCCGGGGCGGGCGATCACCGACAGCAGCATGGTGTGCGTGACCCGGAAGCGGGAGGTCAGCGGCTCCGGGTCGGAGGCGATGAGCTTCTCGAAGGTGTTCTCCGTCCAGCCGACGAAGCCCTCGGGAGCCTTCTTGCGCACCACCTTGCGGCGTTTCTTCGCATCGTCGCCCGCCTTGGCGAGCGCCTTCTCGTTCTCGATGACGTGCTCGGGCGCTTGGGCGACCACGAGGCCCGCGGTGTCGAAGCCCGCGCGCCCGGCCCGCCCGGCGATCTGGTGGAACTCCCGTGCGCGCAGAGTGCGGACACGGTTGCCGTCGTACTTGGTCAGTGCGGTGAACAGGACCGTGCGGATCGGGACGTTGACGCCGACGCCGAGGGTGTCCGTGCCGCAGATGACCTTGAGGAGGCCCGCCTGGGCGAGCTTCTCCACGAGGCGGCGGTACTTGGGCAGCATGCCCGCGTGGTGCACGCCGATCCCGTGGCGCACGTAGCGCGAGAGGTTGCGGCCGAACTTGGTGGTGAAGCGGAAGCTGCCGATCAGGTCGGCGATCTTGTCCTTCTCCTCGCGCGTGCACATGTTGATGCTCATCAGCGACTGCGCGCGCTCGACAGCCTGGGCCTGCGTGAAGTGCACGATGTAGACCGGTGCCTGCTTGGTCTCGAGCAGCTCGGTGATCGTTTCGGTGATCGGCGTCAGGCGGTACTCGTACGACAGCGGCACGGGGCGCGTCGCCGAGCGCACCACCGAGGTGGGCCGCCCCGTGCGGCGCGTCAGGTCCTTCTCGAACATGGAGACGTCGCCGAGCGTCGCCGACATGAGGATGAACTGCGCCTGCGGCAGTTCGAGCAGCGGGATCTGCCAGGCCCAGCCGCGGTCCGGCTCGGCGTAGAAGTGGAACTCGTCCATCACGACCTGGCCGACGTCGGCGGCCTTACCGTCCCGCAGCGCGATGGAGGCGAGGACCTCGGCCGTGCAGCAGATGACGGGGGCGTCGGAGTTGACCGACGCGTCGCCCGTGAGCATGCCGACGTTCTCAGTGCCGAAGAGCTTGCACAGGTCGAAGAACTTCTCCGACACCAGCGCCTTGATGGGCGCCGTGTAGAAGGTGACCTTGTCCTGGGCGAGAGCCGTGAAGTGGGCCCCCGCCGCGACCAGGCTCTTGCCCGAGCCGGTCGGAGTGGACAAGATCACGTTCGCCCCGGAGACCACCTCGATCAGCGCCTCCTCCTGGGCCGGGTAGAGGGTGATCCCCTGGTCCTCGGCCCACGACGAGAAGGCTTCGAAGAGGGCATCTGGGTCGGCATCCGGCGGCAGCTGATCGATAAGGGTCACACCCCCATCTTGCCCTCCTTCTCACCTGATCAGGGAACCGGCGGTCTCCACGAAGATCACGAACGCTACGCTGTGTGGCCAACGGGGCGTCAGAACAACGGAAACGGGGCGGGCAGCAGCAATGATGGGACCGGCACACTCACTGTCGGGGGCGGCGGCCTGGCTCGGAGTCGGCGCGGCCGCCGCGGCCGCGGGGCACATGATGCCCTGGCCGGTCCTCCTCGTAGGAGCCCTGATCTGTGCCGGGGCGGCGCTCGCGCCCGACCTCGACCACAAGTCGGCGACCATCTCACGTGCCTTCGGACCGCTCTCGCGGGGACTGTGCGAGATCGTCGACAAGCTCTCGTACGCCGTCTACAAGGCGACGCGCAAGCAGGGGGACCCGCGTCGCTCGGGCGGGCACCGCACGCTGACGCACACCTGGCTGTGGGCGGTACTGATAGGGGTGGGCGCCTCGGCCCTGGCGATATCCGGCGGGCGCTGGGCGGTTCTCGCGATCCTCTTCGTCCACATGGTGCTCGCCATCGAAGGCCTGCTGTGGCGGGCGGCGCGCGGGTCGAGCAGCGATGTGCTGGTGTGGCTGCTCGCCGCGACGAGCGCCTGGATCCTCGCCGGGGTGCTCGACAAGTCCGGCAACGGTTCGGACTGGCTGTTCACCGCGCCCGGCCAGGAGTATCTGTGGCTGGGGCTGCCGATCGTCCTTGGCGCGCTGGTCCACGACCTCGGGGACGCGCTGACGGTTTCCGGATGCCCGGTCCTGTGGCCCATTCCCATCGGCCGCAAGCGGTGGTACCCGATAGGGCCGCCGAAGGCGTTGCGCTTCCGGGCCGGGAGCTGGATCGAGCTGAAGGTGCTGATGCCGGTGTTCATGCTGCTCGGGGGAGTGGGCGGCGCGGCCGCGCTCAACTTCATCTGATCGTCGGCTCTGGTAAGAGGGCGGGCCTCGGCTCAGGTGCCCGAGGGGCCGCTCGGGGCCTCGGTGGCGGGCGGGCCGGTACGAGCCCTGGTGCCGGGCACGTCGGCCCGGGCTCCGGTGGCGGGCAGGCGCTCGCCGTGCCAGGAGCGCCAGAGCGCCGCGTAGGATCCGTCGGCCGTCACGAGGTCCTCGTGGGTGCCGAGCTCGGTCACCCGGCCCGCCTCCATGACCGCGACGCGGTCCGCGTCATGGGCGGTCTGCAGACGGTGGGCGATGGCGATGACGGTCCGCCCATGGAGGACGGTGGCCAGAGCTCGTTCAGTGTGGCGTGCCGTCGTCGGGTCCAGAAGCGCGGTGGCCTCGTCGAGTATCAGAGTGTGCGGATCGGCGAGCACGACCCGGGCCAGCGCCAGCTGCTGAGCCTGTGCCCCGCGCAGCCGGCGGCCGCCGGAGCCCAGCTTGGTGTCCAGGCCGTTCGGCAGGTCTGCCGCCCATGCGGCACCGACCGCTGTGAGGGCGGCGTGCAGCTCGGCGTCCGTGGCGGACTCCGCCGCGATCAGCAGATTGTCCCGGAGGCTGCCCAGGAACACGTGGTGCTCCTGGGTGACCAGGACGACCTGTCGCCGCAGCCGGTCGGGGGACAGGTCGGCGATCGGGACCCCGCCGACGGTCACCGTGCCGTTGGTCGGTGCGTCGATGCCGGCGAGGAGTCGGCTCAGGGTGGTCTTGCCCGCGCCGGAGGGGCCGACGATGGCGAGGCGTTCGCCGGGGCGTACGGACAGGTCGACGCCGCGCAGCACTTCGGCGCCGTCGCCGTAGGCGAAACGCACACCGTCGACGTCGATGCGGTCGTCCTCGGGGGCGCGGCCGGGGGCGGAGGCGTCAGCCGAGGTCGTGCGGCCGGTCGTACCCTTCGGGGCGGTGGCCAGCCCCTCGACGCGGGCGAAGGAGGCGCTGCTGCTCTGCAGCTCCTCGACTCGCTGCAGGATCGTGTCCAGCGGCTGGGAGAGCTGGCGCAGGTACAGCGCCGACGCGACCACCGTGCCGAGACTGACCGTGCCGTGGTCGTGCAGGACGCCGCCGACGAGGAGCACGGCGACCACCGGGATCACGTACGAGATGTCGATGGACGGAAAGAGGACGCTGCGCAGGAAGAGGGTGCGGTCACGGCCGGCGACGCACCGTTCGATCTCCTCCTCGCTCTGCGCGATGCGACGCTCCCGCAGACCGAAGGCCTCGATGGTGCGTGCCCCGGAGGCGGTCGCGGCGAGCACCTCCGCCAGTGCGGAGTGGGCCGCTCCCTGGTCGAGGTAGGCGGAGCGCGCCCGTCGCAGGTACCAGCGGGTGGCGAACCAGATGCCGGTGAGGCCGAGCACACCGCAGGCGCCGAGCAGCGGATCGAGGAGGAACACCGCGCCGAGGATGAACAGCGCCTGCACGGCCGCGACGAAGACGTCGGGTCCGGTGTCACGCAGCGTCTGGCCGGCGGTCGCGACGTCGGATGTGCCGCGGGCGGTCAGGTCTCCCGCGCCCGCGCGTTCGACGACGGAGGCGGGCAGCGCGAGCGCGCGGTCGACGAACTGCTCGCGAATGCGGGCGAGGGTGCGTTCGCCGAAGCGGTGGCCGAGGTAGCGGGCGTGGCGCGCCAGGAGAAGATACGCAAGGGCTCCGACGAGGATGCCGAGAGCGAGGCGGTCCACGGCCTCGACGCCGCCACCGTCCTTGACCGTGTTGATGATGCGACCGAGGAGCCACGGGCCGACGAGGCCGGCGGCCGCGGCGAGCGCATTGAAAACGATCATGGCGGTGAAGGCCCGGGCATCTCGCCGTATCAGGTCCAGCGCGGCGCGGTTCACCTGACGCGGGCCCGCGACGGGCAGGTGCCCGGGTGCGGCTTCGGGTCTGTCTCCGCGGTCGGGCGGCGTCATCGGAGGACCTCGTGAGTCGGTTCGGTGGAGGGACGGGGGTTCTCGTGGTCTTGTGGTGCTGGTGTGTCGTGATTCTCGGGATCGTCGTGCGCTTCCCCCTGTTCGATGGAGCCGCGCGACACCAGGCTTCGGTAGTCCCGGTGGGCGGCCAGCAGATCGGTGTGGCGGCCGACGGCGGCCACCTGCCCGTCGACCAGGTAGTACACGGTGTCGGCCTGGGCGAGGACGAGAGGGGAGGTGGTGGTCACGAGGGTCGTGCGGCCGCCGCGGGCGGCGCGCAGACGGGCCGCCATCCTGGCCTCGGTGTGGGCGTCGACCGCCGAGGTGGGTTCGACGGCCAGCAGCACCTCGGGGTCGGCGAGCAGAGCTCGGGCCAGCCGGAGGCGCTGGCGCTGGCCGCCGGAGAGGTTGTGGCCGTGGGCGTCGAGGCGGGCGTCGAGTCCGCCGGGAAGGCCGAGCACGATGTCGCGGGCCACGGCCTCCTCGACCACGCGGGCGAGAGTCTGCTCGTCCGGGTCCTGGCGGCCGGAGATCGCCGCGCGCAACGTACCGGCGAAGAGATCGGCTTCGTTGTCCGCGACGAGGATCCGGGCGCGGACCTGGGCCAGGGCGACGGCGTCGAGGCGGACCGTTCCCCAGGTGGTCGGGGAAGGAGTGAACCGGCCGAGGCGGTCGACGACGTCCGTGGCGTCCGACGTGCGGGCGCTGACGAGCGCGGTGAGGATGCCGGGTGCGACCGTTACGCCGGAGAGCGGATCGTGCAGCATGGCCGGCGCCTCGGGACCGTCGACAGGGTTACACGCTTGCCGGTAACCTCCGCGCGCAGCCTGTCCCTGTCCCCGCCCCTGTCCCTGCCCTTGCCCCTGAGGGGCCCGCCACCGGTCGCCCCGACCTCGGCTTCATGCCCGTGCAGCCGATCTGTGGAGCCGTCCGCTCCGCCCGGTTCCTTCCCGGGACCGGGCGAGAAGTCCTCCGGTTCCAGGCTCAGGAAGTGCACGACCCGCCGTGCCGAGACCAGGCCCCGGCTGATGTCGTAGCCGCTCTCGATGAAGGACGACACCGGCACCACGAGAACGGCGACGTAGCCGTAGACGGCCACCAGCTCGCCGACCGTGATGGTCCCCTGCGCGGCCATGCGGGCGGCGAGCCACGTCACGGTGGCCAGGAACACCGTGGGCAGGCCGAGCCCGAAGGCCTGGATCCAGCTCATCGACGAGCCCACCCGGTTGCCCTCGTCCAGCAGCTTCCGCGAGCCGTCGCGGTAGCGAGCCGCGAACACCTCCTTGCCGCCCAGACCGTTGAGGACCCGCAGCCCACCGACCAGATCGCCGAGTACGGCGGCGAGGGCGCCCTGCCGCTCCCGGTACGCGGTCTCGGCCTCTTGCAGACGGCCGAGGAACGGGCCGACGAGCACGGCGAGCAGCGGCACGCCGACCAGCACCACCACCGCGAGCAGAGCCGAGACGGACAGCAGCAGAGCGGCCACCACCAGGTAGGCGATCACCGCGCCCACGCCAGGGCCCGTCACGGTCAGGGTCTGGCCGATCACGCCCACGTCGGAGTGCCCGATCGTGACGACCTCACCTGCCGAGACACGACGTGGCAGCGCCGCGCCGAGCCGGGTCGCGTGGTCGACCACGACACGTACGGTGCGGAAGTAGGCGTCCAGCCGGATCCGGGTCATCGTGCGGTGCCGCATGATCGCCAGCCAGGCGTTGAGCACTCCGATACCGAGCAGGACCGCGGCCCAACCGACCAGTGCCCCCTGATCGCCGGGCCGCAGGCCGTCGTCGATGGCGCGCGACAGGACGTACGGAGGCAGCGTCAGGCAGATCATCCATGCCGTGCCCAACAGGGCTCCGGCCGCGACCCGTCGGCGCTGGCTGGTGGTCACCCACCAGAGGTAACGGGCAGGCCCGCGCCGGTCAGGGGTGCCGGGATCCGTGGACGATGCAGCCATCCGCCTACCCTAACTAGCCCTGGCCGGGCGGGTGTAAGTGGCCCTGCCACCAGCAACCCCCTACCCGTGCCAGGACCGCCACAGTGCCGCGTACGCGCCGTCGGCGGAGACGAGTTGGTCGTGGCTGCCGAGTTCGCTGATCCGGCCGTTCTCGACCACCGCGATGAGGTCCGCGTCGTGCGCGGTGTGCAGGCGGTGGGCGATCGCCACGACCGTGCGGCCGTCCAGGACGCGGGCGAGCGAGCGTTCCAAGTGGCGTGCGGCGCGCGGGTCGAGGAGCGAGGTCGCCTCGTCCAGGACCAGCGTGTGCGGGTCGGCGAGGACGAGACGGGCCAGCGCGATCTGCTGCGCCTGCGCGGGCGTCAGCGCGTACCCGCCAGAGCCGACCTCGGTGTCAAGACCCTCGTCGAGGCCCCGCGCCCAGTCGGCCGCGTCGACAGCGCCGAGCGCCGCCCACAGTTCGGCGTCCCGTGCCCCGGTCCTGGCGAGGAGGAGGTTGTCGCGCAGGGAGCCGACGAAGACGTGGTGCTCCTGGTTGACCAGGGCCACATGGGTGCGGACCATTTCCGCAGGCATGTCGGACAACGCGGCGCCGCCCAGGGTCACTTGACCGGTGCGCGGCCCGTAGATGCCGGCGAGCAGCCGGCCCAGCGTCGACTTGCCCGCGCCCGACGGGCCGACCAGGGCGACGCGCGAGCCGGGCTCGACGGCAAGGGACACCTCGCGCAGCACGTCGACGCCCTCGCGGTAACCGAAGTGCACGTCATCCGCGAGGACATCGCGTCCCTTGGGGATGACGGAGGCGTCACCCGCGTCCGGTTCGATGTCGCGGACGCCGACGAGCCGGGCCAGCGACACCTGGGCCACCTGAAGCTCGTCGTACCAGCGCAGGATGATCCCCAGCGGGTCGACGAGCATCTGGGAGATCAGCACGCCCGTGGTCAGCTGCCCCACGCCGATCCAGCCCTGAAGGACGAAGACTCCGCCGATCATCAGCGTCGAGCAGAGCACGGTGGTGTGGGTGAAGGTGATCACAGGGAAGAGCACCGACCGCAGATAAAGGGTGTACCGCTCCCAGGCGGTCCACTCCTTGATGCGGCGTTCCGACAGTTCGATGCGGCGCTGACCGAGCCGGTGTGCCTCGATGGTGCGGCCCGCGTCGACGGTCTCGGCGAGTGCGGCGGCCACGGCGGCGTATCCGGCGGCCTCGGAGCGGTAGGCGGAGGGGGCCCGCTTGAAGTACCAGCGGCAGCCCACGACGAGGAGCGGCACGGCGACGAGGACGGCGGGCGCCAGCGGCGGCGCGGTCACGACAAGACCGCCGAGCAGCAGTGCGACCCAGACCACGCCGATCGCGAGTTGCGGTACGGCCTCGCGCATGGCGTTGGCCAGGCGGTCGATGTCCGTGGTGATCCGGGAGAGCAGATCGCCTGTCCCGGCCCGCTCCAGGACTCCCGGCGGCAGTCCGACGGACCGCACGAGGAAGTCCTCCCGCAGATCGGCCAGCATCCGCTCGCCGAGCATCGCGCCACGCAGCCGCACCTCTCGTACGAAGAAGGCCTGCACGGCGAGCGCGAGCGCGAACAGGCCGATGGTGCGCTCAAGATGGAGGTCGCGGGCGCCGCCCGAGACCTTCTCGACGAGGTCGCCGAGAAGGTAGGGACCGGCCATCGAGGCGATCACGGCGAGCGTGTTCACCGCGATGAGCAGCAGGAAGGCCCGGCGGTGGCGCTGGAACAGCTCGCGCACGTAGGTGCGGACGGTCGCGGTCGCGCCTATGGGGAGGGTCTCCGCCGTCGTGGGGGCCGCCGGGTCGTACTCCGGTGGCGCCAGGCCGATCATGCCGTCTCCTCGATGTCGAATGCGGTGAGGGCGTCCACGCGGGCGCGCTCGTCGTCGGTCTCGCGGGTCACGACCGCGCGGTACCGCGGTTCGCTGTGCACCAGTTCACGGTGGGTACCGACCGCCGCGATCTCGCCGTCGGCCAGGAAGACGACACGTTCGGCGCGGTCGAGGAGCAGCGGCGAGGAGGTGAGTACCACGGTGGTGCGTCCGGCCCGCAGACGCCGGATGCCGTCGCCGACCCGTGCCTCGGTGTGCGAGTCGACGGCGGACGTCGGCTCGTCCAGCACCAGGGCTTCGGGGTCGGTGACCAGGGAGCGGGCCAGCGCGAGGCGTTGGCGTTGGCCTCCGGACAGGGAGCGGCCGCGTTCCGTGAGGTGGGCGGCCATCGGGTCGTCGTCCACCGACGTCTGCGCCAGTGCGTCCAGGACGTCCGCGCACTGCGCCGCCGCGAGAGCCTCCTCGGGGGTGACGGCTCCGGACGCCGGTACGTCGAGGAGCGCGCTGAGCGTGCCGGAGAGCAGGACAGGGTCCTTGTCCTGCACCAGGACGGCGGTGCGCGCGACGGACAGCGGCAGGTCATCGAGCGGTACGTCTCCCAGACGTACGGACGGCAGGCCTGTCGCCTCCTCGAACGCGGGGTGCCCGCCGAGGCGTTCGGCGAGCCGTCCCGCCTCGTCCGGGTCGCCGCAGACCACGGCGGTGAGGCGTCCGGCCGGGGCGAGAAGCCCCGTCACGGGGTCGTACAGGTCGCCGGTGGGGCGGGCTCCGCCCGCCCACGGACGTTCGGCGTGCCCGGACGCCGTGGCCCCGGCCCCGACCGGTGATGGGGCGGGCGGCTTCTCGGCCTGCCCCGCCGTGCTCGCCTTCGCGGGCCCGGTCGTCGGCTCCGCCGTCCGTTCCAGGGAGAGCACCCGTGCCGTCCGCTTCGCGGAGGGGCGGGAGAAGGAGTACGCCATGGCGATCTCCTCGAAGTGCCGCAACGGATAATTGAGCATCATCACCGCGCTGTAGACGGTGACCAGTTCGCCGACGGTGATCCGGCCGTCGCGGGCGAGGTGCACGCCCTGCCAGACGACCGCGATCAGCAGCAAGCCAGGCATCAGGACCTGGATCGCGGAGATCACGGCCCACATCCGGGCGCTGCGCACCGCGGCCGTGCGGACTTCCTGCGAGGCGCGGCGGTAGCGGTCGAGGAAGAGTTCCTCACCGCCGATGCCGCGCAGCACCCGCAGACCGGCGACGGTGTCCGACGCCAGCTCGGTGGCCCGTCCGGCCTTCTCGCGCTGGAAGTCCGCCCGGCGCGTGGCGGGCGGCAGCAGCGGGAGCACGGCGAGTGCGAGCACCGGGATGCCCACGGCGATGACGACACCGAGCGCGGGCTGGTAGAGAAGGAGGCCGACGCAGACCAGGACGACCGTGAACGCGGCCGCGGCGAACCGCGACAGCGCCTCCACGAACCAGCCGATCTTCTCGACGTCACCGGTGGAGACCGCGACGACCTCACCGGCCGCCACGCGCTGGGTGAGGGCGGAACCGAGCAGGGCGGTCTTGCGGGCGAGGAGTTGCTGTACGCGGGCCGCTGCCGTGATCCAGTTGGTGACCGCCGTGCGGTGCAGCATCGTGTCGCCCAGCGCGATGGCCACGCCGAGGAGACCGATCAGCGCGCCCGCGAG
The DNA here is from genome assembly GCF_053589195.1 of Streptomyces sp. NPDC003379. Classification (NCBI taxonomy): domain Bacteria; kingdom Bacillati; phylum Actinomycetota; class Actinomycetes; order Kitasatosporales; family Streptomycetaceae; genus Streptomyces; species Streptomyces sp. NPDC003379. The sequence goes on from NZ_JBSFRK010000033.1 coordinate 71,196, forward strand.
GGCGAGCCGTCCTCCGGACCGGTCGAGCACGGCCTCCACAGCGATGCCGACCATGTAGGGCAGGCCCGCGATGGAGCCGAAGTGCAGGAGGCCCCAGGCGAGGGATCTGAGCTGTCCCCCGAGCTGGTTGCGGCCGAGCCACAGCAGGAAGCGTGGCCCTGACCGGGCATCGGGGAGGCCGGGATCGGAATACGGAAGATCGCGAATCTGCATGACGTCCCAGGACTCGGAGCGGTGACCGTCGGCTCCGACCTCAGGAGAGGCGAGCGGCGGTAACAAACCGTGAAAGGTTCGCGTCGGACGGTGGTCCGAGGCAAACGATTTTCCGTCCAGAGGTAAAGAATCGGCCCGTCTTCGCCCGGGCGCCCGGGCTGGACGGGGGCATCGCGGGCCGGGTGCGACCATGGACGGATGCGTATAGCCGGTGCGGTGCGAGCGGTGGTCGCGGCAGCGGCCTGCGGGGTCCTTCTGACGTCCTGCGGGAGCGGAGGCGGCAGTTCGGCGAAGACGGAGACGGAGAAGAAGAAGGACGACGCCGGGTCCGGGCAGGCCAAGGGCGCCGGGGGCGCGCATCAAAGGCATGTCGACCTCAAGAGCATTCCCGATGTGGGCGACCGCCTGCGGTCGAGGATTCCCGAGGACTCCCGTCAGGTCGTCGCGGTCTACGGCGACGGCGAGGACTCGGCGAAGTCGACCGTCGTGCTCTACACGAAGTCGGGCAAGACGGACACCACGTGGGAGAAGACCCGCAGCTGGCCCGCGCACAACGGGAAGAGGGGCTGGACCACCGACCACCGCGAGAACGACAAGCGCAGCCCGGTCGGGGTGTTCACGCTCACCGACGCGGGCGGCGTCCTCGCGGACCCGGGTGCCAAGTTCCCGTACACGGAGTCGGCCTCCATGCAGGCCCCGCACTACTGGCCCAAGACGCACTGGCACGATTTCGACTACGTCATCGCCATCGACTACAACCGCGCCAAGGGCACCCCGCCGAACGACCCGACGCGCCCGCGGGGCCAGGCGGAGGGTGGCAGCATCTGGCTGCACATGGACCACGGCAGCGGTACGTCGGGCTGCGTGAGCCTGTCCAAGTCGGGCATGCGGTATCTGCTGCGCACGCTGGACCCGAAGCAGCACCCGGTCGTGGTGATGGGGGACAGGGCGAACCTCAAGGCGTGAGCCACCACCGCCGCTGAAGAGCCTGAAGGGTCCTGGAGAGCCCGAAGAGCCTGAAGAGCCCGAAGGTGCCATTGCGGTGATCGGGAACTGCCCATAGAAAACCCCCATGAGAAGACGCGTCATGTCCATGCTCGTCGGGGTCACCCTCGCCGCGAGCGCACTCTTCGGCACAGACCAGGCCACGGCCACGGCCACGGCCGCCGGTACGCCCACGCCCCCACCCGAGTTCGGCACCGACTGGCATGACCCGGTGACCGCCGCGCCCCCGGTCTCCAAGCCGCGCACCAAGTCCTGCGACGTCACGGTCGCCGAGGCGCGGTTCAAGGACTTCACGCCGTACGAGGGCGACTACACGCCACCCCGCGGGTGCGGTGACCGCTGGGAGAAGGTGGTGCTGCGCCTGGACGGCAAGGTGAAGGGAAGGCAGTACGACCGTCTCGGCCATCTGCGCATCGGGGGCGTAGAAGTGTTCCGCACGTCCACTCCGCAGCCGTCCCCCGACGGCATCACCTGGTCCGTGGAGAAGGACGTCACCCGCTACAGCGAGACGCTGGGCCGCGACCAGCGGGTCGAGATGCTCATCGGGAACGTCGTCAATGAGACGTACACCGGCATCATCGACGTCAAGGCCACGCTGACGTTCTACAAGGAGAAGAACGGCACCGCCGACGAGAAGGAGAAGGGCACCGTCGCGCAGGCGCCGCCCGACCGGATCCTCCCCCTGGGGGACGGCACCGCCCTCACCACCCCGCGCAACAGCGAACGCATCGTCGCCGAGGTCTATGCGACCGGCTCCGGCGGGGGCTGCGAGGAGTACTGGTACATGACGGTGCCCGACGCCGTGCCGTACTCCTGCAAGGCGGACAACGGCCCCTACCGCGAGGTGCAGATCACGGTCGACGGCCAACTGGCGGGCGTGGCCGCGCCGTTCCCCACCGTGTGGACCGGCGGCTGGTCCAACCCCTTCTTGTGGTACGTGATCCCGGGCCCCCGGGCCTTCGACGTCAAGCCCATCGAGTACGACCTGACGCCGTTCGCGGGACTCCTCAACGACGGTCGCCCGCATGAGGTGGAGGTCACCGTCGTCGGCGTGCCGAAGGCGCAGACGGGCTGGAGCACCCCGGTCAACGTCCTGGTCTGGCAGGACGAGAGGAGCGAGCGCGTCACGGGCGAACTGACCCGCCACAAGGAGAGCGCCCTCGCGAACAAGTCGACGCACACGCCCGGCTCGGGTGAGGCCGCGCACCGGCTCGACACCGAGGGCGGCCACCGTCTGAGCGTCTCCGGTCATGTGAACACCTCGCACGGCCGCGTCACCACGACCGTGACGCGCACCCTCGCCAACACCTCGGTGCACCGATGGACCGAGGGCGAGGCGCTGGACGCGCTCAAGGCCACCTGGACCGACCGCGAGACGGTCACGACGGGCCGCCGGGCGGTACGGACCGACCGGACGTACACGATGGACGGCACGACGACGCTCGGCGCGGATGACCGGCTCCGTACGGAGATCTCCCTCGGTGATCGCGCCGAGAGCGTCTCGGCGCGTGGCGACCGGCGGATCGGGTGGTCGGTGATCGATGACCGTTACGACGGTGACGCCTCGTACATCTCCAACGTTCCGCGCGAGGAGCGGCACGCGAGGGGCACCTCCCGCGAGCGCTACCGGCAGTACGGCGACCGCGGCTGCCACGACCGCACGCTGGCCACCGTGCAGGGCGTTCTGACGGAGGACCGGCTGCGCTGCTGAGCGCCGCGCGGAAGGAGGCCCCGGCGCTCGCTACGCCTCCGGCTTCTGCGAGTCCACTCCCGGACGCGCCTTCTTCCACAGTCCGCGCGTGAAGTCGGGGATCGCCTGCGGTGCGCCCTTCGCCTTGATCGAGAGATGGCTCAGCGGCACGGGGGCCGTCCACGTCGCGGCGTCGTACACGTCGAAGTCCGGGACGAGGCCGAGCCGCATGGTCTGCATCAGCCGGAAGATCATGATGTAGTCCATGCCGCCGTGCCCGCCCGGCGGATTGGCGTGCTCCTTCCACAGCCAGTGGTCGAAGTCGGCGTACTTGGCGAAGTCGGCCCACTGGTCGTTCGTGTGGTCCGGCTCGATGTAGATGCGGGCGGGGTAGTCCTCGAAGACGCCCTTCGTGCCGCCGAGGCTGTTGATCCGGCTGTAGGGGTGGGGGGTCGAGACATCGTGCTCCAGGCGGATCACCCGCCCCTTCGCCGTCTGTACGAGGCTGATGGTGCGGTCGCTCTCGATGTACGTCTCCTTCCAGCTCAGGTCGCCCGCCGGCATGTGTGCCTCGCGGTACTCGGCGAGGCCGAGGGCGGGCGTGCCGAAGCTGGAGATGTGCGTGACGCGGTCGCCGCGGTTGACGTCCATGTAGTTGGCGACCGGGCCGAAGCCGTGGTTGGGGTAGAGGTCGCCGCGCAGCCGCGTGTGCCACAGGCGGCGCCACGGGCCCTCGTAGTAGTCGGGGTCGAACATCAGGCCGCGCAGATCGTGGTTGTAGGCGCCCGCTCCGTGCAGCAGGTCGCCGAACTTGCCCGCGTGTGCCATCCGCAGGACGCGCATCTCGTTCTTGCCGTAACAGCAGTTCTCCAGCTGCATGCAGTGTCTGCGGGTCCGCTCCGAGAGGTCCACCAGCTCCCACAGCTCGTCCAGACGCATGGCGAGGGGGCACTCCACGCCCACATGCTTGCCGCCCAGCATCGCCGACCTGCAGATGGCGAAGTGGGAGTCCCAGGGCGTCGCCACGTACACGAAGTCGATGTCCCCGCGCTCGCACAGCTTCTCGTAGTCGTGCTCGCCCTTGGTGTACGTCGCCGGGGCCGGCTGGCCCGCGGCGGTGACCTTCTTCGCGGCGGCCGCGGTCTTCTCCTTGACCGGGTCGCAGAGCGCGACGACGCGCACGCCCGGAAGCGCGAGGAACAGGTCGATCATGGAGCCGCCGCGGTTGCCGAGCCCGATGATCCCGACCCGTACCGTGGAGCGCCGCTGGAACGGCACGCCGATCATGGTCTCGCCCTTGCGCGCCGACGCCATGTCCGCGGCGGCTGGGGCGGCGCCCGGGGTGTCGGCGTGTGCGGTGCCGCCCGCGAAGGCGCCGACTCCGAGCCCGGCTCCGGCGAGGCCCGCCGTGCGCAGCACCGTGCGGCGCGAATGGCCGTCGTCCGGTATGCCCGCGGCGCCTTCCTCGGGGGTGGCGCCGTCAGGGGTCGGTGTCGCGTTCTCGTCGTGCATCGGACCTCCGTAGCTGTAAGTCGGGTGGTCTCTACCACTGGGGCGGAAGCCACCCTGATGGGGCTACGGCGGGGATGCAAGAGGCTGGAGTGGTCGGGGAGTTGGATTTCCGTGAGACAAGAGAAGACCCTCAGCCGAGCGCGGGACGCGTCGCCCGCTCCAGCTCCAGCAGCGCGGAGTAGTACCCGCGGCCCGTCGCGTGATCCATGCCCACCTCGCACATACGGTTCGCCGAGAGGTGGGCGTCGAAGGAGCGGACGGTGACCTCCGTGGCCTCCCGGCGGGTGGCCGACTCGGTGAGTTCCTTGTGGAGCATGCCCCGATCACCCGCGAACGCGCAGCACCCGGCGTCGTCCGGCACCACCACCTCGTCCGCGCAGGCCTCGGCGACGGCACGCAGCTGTGGCTCGTCACCGAGGTGCCGCATGGAACACGTGGGGTGCAGGACCGCGGAGCCGATCGTGCGGTGCACGGTCAGGTGCGGGAGCAGCTCGTCGGCGGCCCACACGATCGAGTCGACGACCGTCAGCTCCCGGTGCAGCGCGCGGTTGTCGGCCGTCAGATACGGCACCACCTCGTGCGCGATGCCGAGCGTGCACGACGAGGCGTCGACGACCAGCGGCAGACGGCCGCCCGCGGTCCAGCCCCAGGCGGCCTCGACGATGCGATTGGCCATGAGGACGTTCCCGGCGTCGTACCCCTTGGAGTGCCAGATCGTCGCGCAGCACGTCCCCGCGACATCGTTGGGAATCCAAACCGGCTTGCCCGCGCGCGTGGAGACGGCGACGACGGCCTCGGCCAGGGAGCGGTCGCCCGGGCTGCCGAAGATGCGGTTGACGCACGCCGGGTAGTAGACGGCGGAGGCGCCCACCCGCTCGGTGCGCGGCAGTTCGCGTACGGAGGCCCCGGGGATCCGCGGCAGCCACTCCGGGACGAGGTCGGGGCGTACGGCTTTGCGGGCGGTACGGGTCACCGCGGTGAGCAACCGGTCGCTGATCCTGTCGGCGGCGGCCACCGCGAGCCGCGCGGACGCCTCGACGGCTTTGAAGTTCCTCGCGGCGAGGGCGGCCATCCTCTCCTCACGGGGCGAGTGGCGCGCGTGCCGGAAGTCCTTCATGAGGGCGCCGGTGTCGATGCCGACCGGGCACGCCAGCGCGCAGGTCGAGTCGCCCGCGCAGGTGTCCACGGCGTCATAGCCGTACGCCTCGACGAGGCCGTCCTCGACGGGGGAGCCCGGAGCCTGGCGCATCATCTCGCGGCGCAGCACGATGCGCTGGCGCGGCGTCGTGGTCAAGTCCTCGCTGGGGCACGTGGGTTCGCAGAAGCCGCACTCGATGCACGGGTCCGCGATCGGCTCCACCTTCGGGATGGTCTTCAGGCCCCGCAGATGGGCCTTGGGATCGCGGTCGAGGACGATGCGCGGGGCGAGCACGCCGTCCGGGTCGATGACCTGCTTGGTGCGCCACATCAACTCCGTGGCCTTGGGACCCCATTCGAGCTCCAGGAAGGGCGCGAGATTGCGGCCCGTGGCGTGCTCGGCCTTCAGGGAGCCGTCGAAGCGCTCCACGGTCAGGCGGCAGAACTCGTCCATGAAGGCGGCGTAGCGCGCCACGTCGGAGGGCAGCGCCGCGTCGAAGGCGAGCAGGAAGTGCAGATTGCCGTGTGCCGCGTGGCCCGCGACGGCGGTGTCGAATCCGTGCCGCGTCTGGAGGTCGAGGAGGGCCTCGCAGGCCTCCGCGAGCCGGCCCGGGGGCACCGCGAAGTCCTCGGTGATCAGCGTGGTCCCCGAGGGGCGGGTGCCGCCGACGGCCGTGACGAACGCCTTGCGCGCCTTCCAGTAGCCGCCGATCGTCTTCGCGTCGCGCGTGAACGCGTTCGTCACCGAGGGGACCGGGGCGACCAGTTCAAGCCCCTCCAGGGCCTTGGCCGCGGCGGCCTCGTACGCCTCCCGCGTGGCCTCGTCCGGCGCCCGGAACTCCACCAGGAGCGCCGTCGTCGACTTCGGGAGCCCGGCCCAGTCGGCGGGCACGCCCTGGACGCTGACCGAGGCGCGCAGGGTGTTGCCGTCCATCAGCTCGACGGCGAGCGCACCCGCCGCGGTGAACAGCGGCACCGCCGCGGCGGCCGCCGGCAGCGAGGGGAAGAAGAGCAGGGCGGTGCTGGTGTGCCGGTCCAGCGGCAGCGTGTCGAAGACGACCTCCGAGATGAAGCCGAAGGTGCCCTCGGAGCCGACCATCAGACCGCGCAGGATCTCCACGGGCGTCGTGCCGTCGAGGAAGGCGTCGAGACGGTAGCCGTTGGTGTTCTTGATCTGGTACTTGGTGCGGATCCGGGCCACCAGCTCGGCGTCCGCCTCGATCTCCCGCTTGATCGCGAGCAGCCCCTCGCACAGGGCGGGCTCCGCGTGCGCCAGCTGTTCGTCGGCGTCCGGCTCGGCCGTGTCCACGACCGTGCCCGACGGCAGGACGAAGGTCAGCGAGGCGACCGTGCGGTAGGAGTTGCGGGTCGTGCCCGCCGTCATGCCCGAGGCGTTGTTCGCGACGACGCCGCCGATCGTGCAGGCGATCGCACTCGCCGGGTCGGGGCCGAGCACCCGGCCGAACCGGCCGAGCGTGGCGTTGGCGCGCACGACCGTGGTGCCGGGAGCGATGCGCGCCCGCTCGCCCGCGCCGAGCACCTCGACGCCCGCCCAGTGCTTGCGCACGTCGACGAGGATGTCCTCGCCCTGGGCCTGGCCGTTCAGCGACGTGCCCGCGGCGCGGAAGACGACCTCGCGGCCCTTGCCGTGCGCGTACGACAGGACGGCCGAGACGTCGTCGATGTCCACGGGGACGACCACGACCTGCGGCACGAAGCGGTAGGGACTGGCGTCCGAGGCGTACCGCACCAGGTCCGAGACCTTCGTGAGGACCTTGTCCGCGCCGAGCAGCGCGGTCAGCTCGGAGCGCAGCGGTTCCGGGGTGCCGGCGGCCCGCCGGTCCGGCACACGATCGGGTGACGGGCCCTGTTCGCGCGGTGGGGGGCGCAGGGCGTCCGGCTCGGGCTCCAGCAGCGGCATGGTCTCTCCTCGGCGGTGTCAGCGACGACCTGGCGATGTCGGCGACGACCTGGCGGTGTCAGCAACGACCTTCGGGGTCGTCGAGCAGGGCGGACAGCAGACCGCCGAGGACCGCGCGCTGGTCGGCGGTCAGCGGAGCCAGGATGTCCTCTGCGGCGGCCCGACGTGCGCCGCGCAGCTTCTTCAGGGCATCTTGTCCCGTATCGGTCAGTTCGATCCGGATGACGCGGCGATTGCTCGGATCCGGTGCCCGGCGCACCAGGCCGCCCGACTCCAGGCCGTCGACCAGGCTCGTCACGGCGCGCGGGACCACTTCGAGGCGCTGCGCGAGGTCGGCCATGCGCGGCGGTCCCTCGAAGTGCGCGAGAGTGCGCAGCAGCCGGGACTGGGCCGGGGTGACGCCCACCGGCTCCAGATGGTGCTTCTGGATGCGGTGCAGCCTGCGGGTGAGCCGCAGCAGCTGTTCGGCGAGAGGGCCGTCGGTGTCCGGGGTGCTCATGCCGGGAACATTATCAGGACCTAGTACATTGTGAGCATAGGTAACAGTGAGTTAAGCTCTCTGAATATTGTCGTCCGACTCCCCGTAGGAGCCCATGCGTCACGACGAACCGACCTGGACGCCGCCACCCCAGGCCCCCGACCAGGAACCTCCGCGCCAGATGCGCCGCATCCTCCGCCTCTTCCGCCCCTACCGAGGCCGCCTCGCGGTCGTGGGCCTGCTGGTCTGCGCCGCCTCCCTCGTCTCGGTCGCGACCCCTTTCCTGCTCAAGGAGATCCTCGACACCGCGATCCCGCAGGGGCGCACGGGCCTGCTGAGCCTGCTCGCGCTCGGCATGATCCTCAGCGCGGTGGTCACGAGCGTCTTCGGCGTCCTGCAGACCCTGATCAGTACGTCCGTCGGGCAGCGGGTCATGCACGACCTGCGCACGGCCGTCTACGGCCGGCTCCAGAGCATGTCCCTGGCCTTCTTCACCCGCACCCGCACCGGCGAGGTCCAGTCCCGCATCGCCAACGACATCGGCGGCATGCAGGCGACCGTCACCTCCACCGCGACCTCCCTCGTCTCGAACCTCACGAGCGTGATCGCGACCATCGCCGCCATGCTCGCCCTGGACTGGCGCCTGACCGTCGTCTCGCTGCTGCTGCTCCCGGCGTTCGTGTGGATCAGCCGCCGCGTCGGCCGCGAGCGCAAGAGGATCGCCACGCAGCGCCAGAAGCAGATGGCCGTGATGGCCGCGACCGTCACCGAATCGCTCTCCGTGAGCGGCATCGTCCTCGGCCGCACCATGGGCCGCGCCGACTCGCTGACCAAGTCCTTCGCGGACGAGTCCGAGCAGCTGGTCGACCTGGAGATCCGGTCGAACATGGCGGGCCGCTGGCGCATGGCCGTCATCTCGATCGTGATGGCCGCCATGCCCGCCGTCATCTACTGGAGCGCGGGCCTCGCGTTCCAGATGGGCGGGCCGACCGTCTCGATCGGCACGCTCGTCGCCTTCGTCTCGCTCCAGCAGGGCCTGTTCCGGCCGACCGTGAGCCTGCTCTCCACCGGCGTGCAGATCCAGACCTCGCTCGCGCTCTTCCAGCGCATCTTCGAGTACCTCGACCTGAGCGTCGACATCACCGAGCCCGAGAAGCCGGTCCGCCTCGACGCGATCAAGGGCGAGGTCCGCTTCGAGGACGTCGAGTTCCGCTACGACGACACGTCCGGGCCCACGCTCCAGGGCATCGACATCGTGATACCCGCCGGCGGCAGCCTGGCCGTCGTCGGGCCCACCGGCTCCGGCAAGTCCACCCTGAGCCACCTCGTCCCCCGGCTGTACGACGTCACGGGCGGCCGCGTCACCCTCGACGGCGTCGACGTGCGCGACCTGGACTTCGACACCCTCGCCCGCGCGGTCGGCGTGGTCTCCCAGGAGACGTACCTCTTCCACGCCTCGGTCGCCGACAACCTCCGCTTCGCCAAGCCCGACGCCACCGACGAGGAGCTGGTCACCGCGGCCCGCGCCGCCCAGATCCACGACCACATCGCGTCGCTCCCCGACGGCTACGACACGGTCGTCGGCGAGCGCGGCCACCGCTTCTCCGGCGGCGAGAAGCAGCGCCTGGCCATCGCCCGCACCATCCTGCGCGATCCGCCGGTCCTCATCCTCGACGAGGCGACCAGCGCCCTGGACACGCGCACGGAGCGGGCCGTGCAGGAAGCCATCGACGCCCTGTCCGCCGACCGGACCACCCTCACCATCGCCCACCGGCTCTCCACCGTCCGCGGCGCCGACCAGATCGTCGTCCTGGACGCGGGGCGCACCGCGGAGCGCGGCACCCACGAGGAACTCCTGGCCCGTGACGGGCGGTACGCCGCCCTCGTCCGCAGAGACGCCCAACTGGAGCCGACGACATAAAGATATGTCGTAATTAAGCGTATTTGCGGGTTAATGTGCCCCCATGCAGACCAAGAAACCGCGACGGGGCACGATTCGACTGACGCGGCGGGGCTGGACCGCCCTGATCGCGACCGGAGCCGTCGTGGCGGCCACCGCCGTGGCGGTGCCGCTGCTGCTCCCGGACGACGACGGACGCCCCGAGTCCCTGACCATCTCCGAGGGCTGGCGGTCGGGCCAGGTGTACGCGGCCGTGGACAAGGCCCTGAAGGTGCCCGCGGGCACCACCAAGAAGGCGCTGCCCAAGGCCGATCTCAGGCTCCCCGGCGACGCCGGGGGCAACCCCGAGGGGTACCTCTTCCCGACGACGTACCCGATCGGCTCCCAGTCGACGCCGGCGTCCGTGCTCTCGTACATGGTGAACACGGCGAACAAGAAGTTCAGCGGTGGCCATGTCACGGCGGGTGCCGACCGCAACGCGGTGAACGTCTACCAGACCGTCACCATCGCCAGCATGGTCCAGGCGGAGGCGGACTCCGAGGCGGACATGGGCAAGGTGGCCCGGGTCGTCTACAACCGCCTGGACAAGGGCATGCCCCTGCAGATGGACTCCACCATCGACTACGCCCTCAACCGCTCCACGCCGACCACCGGGGACCGTGACACGAAGGTCAACAGCGACCCTGACACGAAGGCCAACAGCCCGTACAACACCCATGCGCGCATGGGCCTGCCGCCCACACCGATCAGCAATCCGGGTGAAGAGGCGGTGCGCGCGGCGATCAGCCCGGCCGCGGGGGACTGGCTGTACTTCGTGACGGTGAAGCCGGGTGACACGCGCTTCACGGCGAACTTCGAGGAGCACCAGAAGAACGTCGTGGAGTCCAGCAGGAACAGCAAGCAGAGCCGCCGCTCCTGACCCGCCCGCAAAGGGAGTGGTCCGGGGCGTCGGCTCACACGGCGGCCGGCGCCCCCGCCAGCAGCCGCTGGATGTCACGTACGGCCGCGCGCCCCGCGCGATTGGCGCCGATCGTGCTGGCCGAAGGCCCGTACCCCACCAGGTGGACGCGGGGGTCCGCGACGGCCCCGGTGCCGTCCACGCGGATGCCGCCGCCCGTCTCGCGCAGCCGCAGTGGAGCCAGGTGGTCGATCGCGGCGCGGAAGCCGGTCGCCCAGAGGATCACGTCCGCGTCGACGCGACGCCCGTCGTCCCACGCGACCCCCCTCGGCGTGATCCGGTCGAACATCGGCAGCCGGTCGAGGACCCCGTCGGCGCGCGCCTGCCGTATCGCGTCGTTCACGGCCAGGCCGGTCACCGACACCACACTGCGCGGGGCCAGCCCCTGACGTACGCGCTCCTCGACCATGGCGACCGCCGAGCGTCCCCAGTTCTCGTCGAACGGCCCCTCGCGGAACACCGGCGGGCGCCGCGTGACCCAGGTGGTCCGCGCCGCGTACGGAGCGATCTCCATCAGGTGCTGCGTGCCCGAGGCGCCACCGCCGACGACGATCACCCGCTGTCCCGCGAAGGGCTCGGGCCCCGGGTAGACGGCCGTGTGCAGCTGACGCCCCCGGAAGGTGTCCTGGCCCGGATAGCGCGGCCAGAACGGCCGGTCCCAGGTGCCCGTCGCGTTGATCAGCGCACGCGTCGACCAGGTGCCCGCCGATGTCTCCACGAGCAGCCGCCCGTTCTCGCCCTCGCGCACCTTGCGCACATCGACGGGGCGCCGTACTCGCAGGTCGAAGCGGTCCTCGTACGCCGTGAAGTACTCCCCGACGACCTCCGACGAAGGACGCGCGGGGTCGGCGCCTGTCAGCTCCATGCCGGGGAGCGCGTGCATGCCGTGCACCTTCCCGTAGGTCAGGGAAGGCCACCGGAACTGCCAGGCGCCGCCGGGCCGGGGCGCGTGATCGAGGACCACGAAGTCGCGGTCCGGCTCGAAGCCGACCCGCCGCAGGTGGTAGGCGCTGGACAGGCCCGCCTGACCCGCGCCGACGACGACCACGTCCACGTCTTGTGCCGCTGCGGCGGCGGCCGCGTCTCGTACCCCGATGCCGTTCACGTTTCTACTAACTTCAGCGGGGTCCGGGATCTTCCCCCGCCCCGCCCTTGATCTCCACCGTCAGGAACGACAGCACGTCGTCGCCGATGTTCTTGAGGTCGTGGAGGTGGTGGCGGCCGCCGTCGCAACGGAAGTACAGGGTCTGGCCGCGGACGTATGAGATCTCCCGACTGGTGCCGTCGCTCGCGTGCCGGCGGGCCCGGCCGCCGGTGAGGGCCGTCCAGGAGTAGTCCCGTACATGCCGGTGAACGGGAAGGCGCTCCCCGGGCTGGAGGTGGGTCTCCCAGACGCGCACCAGGTCGGTCTCGTGCACCAGCGTCTGGCCCGCCCGGTCGCGGTGGGCGTTGTTGTCGAACTCCGTGTGCAGCTCGGGGCTCCAGCGAGCGAACCCTTCGGCGACGAGGGTGCTGGTGAGAGGGGCATCGGAGGAGGGGGCGGAGGCGGAGGCGGCGGATGAGTCGTTGCCCACGAACTGGCTCCTTTCGGGTGTCTGTTCAGAGCGCCGAGGTGAGCGCGTCGAGCAGGATGTCGTTCGCGCGCCGGGTGCCGATGGAGACGCGGCACGTGGCGGGGACGAGCCGCCCGGTGTCGGCGACGATGATTCCCGCGTCGCGGAGCTGTGCCATCACGCGCTCGTGCCGGTGGAGCCGGACCAGCAGGAAGTTGGCCTCGGAGGGGAACACCCGCTCCACCGCCGGATGACCGGCCAGGGCGGCGGCCATCCGGTCGCGCTCGGCACGGATGAGCCGCATGGCGGCGAGCGCCCGGCGGGAGTTGGTCAGCCGGTCCCGCACGGCGCGCTGGGACGCGTCCGTGAAACCGAACGGCACCTGCACGCGCCGCAGCGCGTCGACGATCCCGGGCCGGGCCAGCGCGATCCCGCAGCGCGCACCGGCCAGACCCCATGCCTTCGAAAGGGTCCTGAGCACGATGAGGTTGTCGTGCCGTGCGACGAGACCGGCGTACGAAGGGTGCTCGCTGAACTCGACGTAGGCCTCGCCGATCACCACAAGGCCGCGGGTACGCGTGACGAGGTCGACCACCCGCGCCCGGTCGAGCCTCGTCCCGACGGGGTTGTTCGGATCGCACAGGATCGTCACCCGCGGATCCGCCGCCAGGATCCGCTCGGTGTCGAGCCCGGACAGGTCGTCGCCGCGCAGCGGTGCCTCGACGACGGGCAGCCGCAGGAGGCGGGCGAAGTGGGCGTAGAGCTCGAAGGTGGGCGGCGTGACGCAGACGGGCTCGCCGGGCGAGGCGAGCGCCGCGAGGCGACTCTTGCAGCGCCGCGTCAGGTGCCGGACGCACGCGCCCATGAGCAGGACTCCGATCACTACGAGGCCGGTGACCGTCGTGTGTTCCCTCCCGGTTCCGCCGGCCCCTTCGGCCGGTACGCAGATAAGAGGCGGGCAGGTCCGGGAAGGATTCACCAATTCACCAGGGGAAGTGAACCGGACTCGACACCCAAGGCTCAGCGCCCGCCCGTCACCAGCAGCGGAGCGCCCCCCGGAGCCGACGCGGGGCGCCCGTTCGCCGCGGGCACCCCGGCGAGCGGCGACGCCGGGACGCGCGGCAGCAGGCCGCGCCGCGCCAGGTCGGGGATGACACCCTCGCCGAACCAGTACGCCTCCTCCAGGTGCGGGTAGCCGGACAGCACGAAGTGCTCGACGCCGAGCGCGTGGTACTCCTCGATCCGGTCGGCGACATCCGCGTGACTGCCGACCAGGGCGGTACCCGCGCCGCCGCGCACGAGCCCGACACCGGCCCACAGGTTCGGCGCGATCTCCAGCTGGTCGCGGGAGCCGCCGTGCAGCGCGAGCATCCGCTGCTGACCGACGGACTCGCTGCGGCCGAGCGCCTCCTGGGCCGCGGCGACGGTGTCCGGGTCGAGGTCGTCAAGCAGCCGGTTCGCGGTCGCCCACGCCTCGGCCGAGGAGTCGCGGGAGATGGTGTGCAGCCGGATGCCGAAGCGGACCGTACGCCCTTCCCGCTCGGCGAGCCCCCGGATCCAGTCGATCTTCTGCTTGACCTGCTCCGGCGGCTCGCCCCAGGTCAGATATACGTCCGTGTGCCGCGCCGCGACCGGACCCGCGGCCGCCGAGGACCCGCCGAAGAAGATCTCCGGCAGCGGGTCCGGCGGTAGCGCGGTCAGCCCGCCCTCCACCTGGTAGTGCTCACCGGCGAAGTCGTACGGCTTGCCGCTCCAGACCCCTCGTACGACCGAGAGGAACTCGTCCGTTCGGGCATACCGGCGATCGTGGTCCAAGTGGTCGCCGAACCGCCGCTGTTCCGTCGAGTCGCCGCCCGTGACCACATTGAGCAGCAGCCGGCCGCGCGTGATGCGCTGGTACGTCGCCGCCATCTGCGCGGCGAGCACGGGGGAGAGGACGCCGGGGCGGAACGCGACGAGGAACTTGAGCCGCTCCGTGTGCTGCGCGAGCGCGACCGTCGTCAGCCAGGCGTCCTCGCACCACGTGCCGGTCGGCGTCAGCACCGCTTCAAAGCCCAGCTGCTCGGCCGCCTTGGCGATCTGGGCCAGATACTCGATGTCGGGCGCGCGCACACCGCTCACCGGGGTGACGCGGGAGCGCGTGATGCCGCCGTCGGTGTAGGCGTGCCGGTCGACGAGGGTACGGCCGTCGCCGCCGGTGGGCAGGAACCAGTGCAGGTGGACGTTCATGGTCAGGACTCCTCGCGGTACGTACGCGGCTCGCTGGTGGAGGGCGGCAGATTTCCGTTGAAACGGGTGTCGACGAAGTCGCCGAAGTCGATGCGGCGCGGGATCAGCTTCAGCTCGGTGAAGGTGTCGGCGATGTCCTGCTCGGAGGCGACGACGTTCTTGTCCACGGCCACCGGGACCCGGGTGCCGTTGGTGCGCTTGACCGCGTCGAGCGCGACCTCGTACGGCAGGCCGGTGTCCTTCGCCCAGACCTTCGCCCACGCCCGAGGGTGGTCGTAGACCCAGTCCTGCGCCTTGCGCAGCCGCCTGAGGTAGTCGGCGACGGCCGCGGACTTCTTCTTGTCCCTCAGCGCGCCGGGCGCCGCCACCTGGAAGCTGAGGCCGTTCACGACGCCGTCCCCGTCGGTCAGGACGCGGCCCTTCTTCGCGCGCAGCACCTGCGAGGTGTACGGATCCCAGACGGCCCAGGCGTCCACCTTGCCGCTCGTGAACGCCGCCAGCGCGTCGGCCGGTTGCAGGTACTTGACCTCGATGTCCTTGAGGCCGAGCCCCGCCTTCTCAAGGGACGCGATCAGCTGGAAGTGCGCCGACGAACCCTGGGCCACGGCGACGGACCTGCCCCTGAGATCGCCCGGCTTCTTCAGGGGCGAGCCGTTCGGGACGAGGATCGTCTCGCCGGCCGCCGTGCCGTGGCTCGCGGCGATCACGGAGATCTTCGAGCCCGCGCCCGCCGCGAACACCGGCGGGGTGTTGCCGACCGCGCCGATGTCGACGGCCTTGGCGTTGACGGCCTCCAGGAGCGGCGGCCCGGAGCTGAAGGTCGACCAGCGGATTTTGTACGTGAGGTCGTCGAGCTCCCCGGCCGCGCGCAGCACGGCCTCCGAACCGCCCTTCTGGTCACCGACGTTGAGAGTCAGCGACCCCTTCCCGTCGGTGCCGCCGCCCGCGCCGCCCACCGAGGTGCCGGCGGACGAGGTGCCGGAGCAGGCGGCGAGCAGCAGGGCCAGGGGGAGGAGCAGGGCGGCGGGGGCGGGATGTGGTCGTCGCATGGGTTTCCGTTCGATCGATGCGTGGAGCAGGCAGGGAGGGGGGCAGGTCAGGCGACGGCCTCGGCGGCCTCGGTGGCCTTGGTGGTCTCGGGGGGCGTCTCGACGCCGAGCCGCTGGAGCAACTCCTCGCGCAGCTCGGCGAAGCGCGGGTCGGAGATGCCGCGCGGCCGCTCCAGGCCGATCTCCGTCTCGTACGCGATGACACCGCCGTCCATCACGAGGACACGGTCGGCGAGGAGCACCGCTTCCTCGACGTCGTGCGTGACGAGCAGCACCGCGCAGCCGCGCCGCTGCCACAGCTCGGCGACCAGCCGCTGCGCCTTGATGCGGGTGAGGGCGTCGAGCGCGCCGAACGGCTCGTCGAGCAGGAGCAGATCGGGTTCGCGCACCAGCGCGCGGGCCAGCGAGGCGCGCTGGGCCTCGCCCCCGGAGAGCGTCTTGGGCCAGGCGTTCGTACGGTGATCGAGGCCCACCTCGGACAGCGCGCGCTCGGCGACGTCCCGGTCCGGCCTGCCCGGCAGGCCGAGCAGCACATTGCGCCACACCCGCTTCCACGGCATCAGCCTGGGCGCCTGGAACGCGACGGCCTTGCGGCGCGGCACGAGCACGGTCCCCGCGATGTCGCGGTCGAGCCCGGCGAGGACCCGCAGCAGCGTCGACTTGCCGCAGCCGCTGCGCCCGAGGAGCGCCACGAACTCGCCCGGCCGCACGTCGAGGTGGAGGTCGTCGATGACGGCGCGCCCGTCGAAGGAGCGGGTGAGCCCGTCGACGCGTACGGCGGACGCCGGGCCCGGGGCGGAGCGGGTGGGGGTCACCGGCCGGTGAACGTCGGTCGCCATTGCAGCAGCAGCCTTTCGAGGGTGCGGACGATGAGATCGGCGACGAGGCCGAGGAAGGCGTAGACGATCAGGCAGACCACGATCACGTCGGTGCGCAGGAAGTCGCGGGCCTGCACCATGAGGAAGCCGATGCCGGAATCGGCGTTGACCTGCTCGGCGAAGACGAGCGCGAGCCAGGCGATGCCCAGCGAGTAACGCAGCCCCGTCATGGCCCCGGGCAGCGCGCCGGGCAGGATGACGTGCCGCACGAGCCCCCACCGCGACAGGCCGAGCGACTCCCCGGCCTCGATCAACTGGGCGTCCACGCCGCGGATACCGGCGTACACGTTGAGATAGAGCGGAAACGACACACCCAGCGCGATGATGGCGATCTTGGGCGTCTCGCCGATGCCGAACCAGATGATGAACAGCGGGATGAGCCCGACGAACGGCACGGTGCGCAGCATCTGCACGCCCGCGTCCACGAGGTCCTCACCGACCCGGAAGAGCCCGGAGACGAGGGCGAGTGCCGTGCCGATGACGGTGCCGAAGAACAACCCCACGGCGACACGTTGCAGGGAGACGCCCATGGCGGACGGCAGTGAGCCGTCCCGGATCAGATCAGCGCCGACCCGGGCGATGGTCCCGGGCGGGGCGAGCACGTCACTGGTCAACACGCCGCTGGTGCTGAGGAGTTGCCAGAGAGCGAGGAGGAGGACCGGGCCTGAGGTGCGGCGCAGCCAGCGGGGGACGAGAGTGCGGCGGCTGGAGGACGGAACGAGGGGTTCGAGCTCGGGACCGGGTACGGAGCCGGGTCCGGAGTCGGAGCCGGGTGCGTCTCCAGGGGGCGATGTCTTGGATATACCGGAAATATCGGCTGAGTCATGCGGCGGCGGGGCATGGCTGATGCTCATAGGCGCTCCATGGCAAGGGCGGGGGAGGGCGAGGGCAGAGGAGGGCGAGGCGCGTCAGCGCGATCGTGCGAGCGCGAAGGCGTGACGGAGCGGGCCGACCGGCCGGAGGGAGAGGGAAAGCGGGTGAAGCGGGTGAGAGGGCGTCAGCAGCCGCGGCGACACGCGGAGGAGGTCACCCGCAGCAGGTCGATGTGACCGCGCGTGGTGAGCAGGGCTGAACGCAACATGCCGCAGAACGTAGCGAGATCGCGTACGCAGGGTCAATGACGTCTCGAAAGGCGGACGCCCCGTATCGCGGAATGGGCGGCGGGATGGGGGAGGATGGTCCCATGTCCGACGCGTTCACGACCCGAGTCCTGCGGGTCACCACCGGTTCGACCGAGACCGTCCTCGACCTCACCCGCGACTGCGAGGCCTTCCTGCGCGAGGCGGCGGCCGGCCGTGACGGCCTCCTCAACGTCTTCGTCCCGCACGCCACGGCGGGCATCGCGATCCTGGAGACGGGTGCGGGCAGCGACGACGACCTGCTCGCCGCGCTGCACACCCTGCTCCCCGCCGACGACCGCTGGCGGCACCGCCACGGCAGTCCCGGCCACGGCCGCGACCACGTCCTGCCCGCCCTGGTCCCGCCGCACGCGACGCTGCCCGTGGTGGGCGGCAGCCTGGAGCTCGGGACGTGGCAGTCGGTCTGCCTGGTCGACACGAACGTGGACAACCCCGACCGCAAGGTGCGGCTGAGTTTCCTGGGCTGACAGGAAGGGGCTGACAGCCACCGGCTGACGGCAAGAGGCACGCGACCTCCCTGGTGAGCCGTGTCTCACCGAGGCGGTGCCACTTGTTTATGCAACGAATTGCATAGAAGGATCGGTGCCCCCCGACCAGGAAAAGGCGAACATCCATGGCCGACGCGCTGCTGTTCAACCCGCGTACCTACGACCCGACGCACTTCGACCCCGAGACCCGCAGGTTGCTGCGCGCGACCGTCGACTGGTTCGAGGCCCGCGGCAAGCGGAAGCTGATCGAGGACTACCGCTCCCGTGCCTGGCTGGCGGACTTCCTGGAGTTCTCCGCCAAGGAGAAGCTGTTCGCGACCTTCCTCACGCCCGCGTCCGCCGCTACGCCCGCGTCCACCGCTGACGGGCACCAGGACAAGCGCTGGGACACCGCCCGGATCGCCGCGCTCAACGAGATCTTCGGCTTCTACGGACTCGACTACTGGTACGCGTGGCAGGTCACCGTCCTCGGTCTCGGCCCGGTCTGGCAGAGCGACAACGCGGCGGCCCGTACGCGCGCGGCGGAACTCCTCTCCGAGGGTGAGGTGTTCGCCTTCGGTCTGTCCGAGAAGGCCCACGGCGCCGACATCTACTCCACCGACATGCTGCTGGAGCCCGACGGTGACGGCGGGTTCCGGGCGAGCGGCTCCAAGTACTACATCGGCAACGGCAACGCCGCCGGGCTGGTCTCCGTCTTCGGCCGGCGCACCGACGTCGAGGGCCCCGACGGCTACGTCTTCTTCGCCGCCGACAGCCGCCATCCGGCGTACCACCTGGTGAAGAACGTCGTCGACTCCTCGAAGTACGTCAGCGAGTTCCGGCTCGACGACTACCCGGTCGGCCCCGACGACGTACTGCACACCGGCCGCGCCGCCTTCGACGCCGCGCTCAACACCGTCAACATCGGCAAGTTCAACCTCTGCACAGCCTCGATCGGCATCTGCGAGCACGCGATGTACGAGGCCGTCACCCATGCCCACCAGCGCATCCTCTACGGCCGCCCCGTCACCGCCTTCCCGCACGTACGCCGTGAGCTGACCGACGCGTACGTCCGTCTCATCGGCATGAAGCTGTTCAGCGACCGCGCCGTCGACTACTTCCGCTCCGCAGGACCCGACGACCGCCGCTACCTGCTCTTCAACCCCATGACGAAGATGAAGGTGACCACGGAGGGCGAGAAGGTCATCGACCTGATGTGGGACGTCATCGCCGCCAAGGGCTTCGAGAAGGACAACTACTTCGCCCAGGCGGCGATCGAGATCCGCGGTCTGCCCAAGCTGGAGGGCACGGTCCACGTCAACCTCGCGCTGATCCTGAAGTTCCTGCGCAACCACCTCCTGGACCCGGCGCCGTACGAGCCCGTCCCGACCCGCCTCGACGCGGCCGACGACGCCTTCCTCTTCCGGCAGGGACCGGCCCGGGGACTGGGCTCCGTCCGCTTCCACGACTGGCGTCCCGCCTACGACGCGTACGCCGAGGTGCCCAACGTCGCCCGCTTCCGCGAACAGGCCGACGCCCTCTGCGAGTTCGTGACGACCGCCGCCCCCGACGAGGAGCAGAGCCGTGACCTCGACCTCCTCCTCGCCGTCGGCCAGCTGTTCGCACTGGTCGTGCACGGCCAGCTGATCCTGGAACAGGCGCGCCTGACCGGCCTCGACGGGGACGTCCTCGATGAGCTCTTCGCGGTCCTGGTGCGCGACTTCTCCGCCCACGCCGTCGAACTGCACGGCAAGGACTCCGCCACCGCGGAACAGCAGCGCTGGGCCCTGGGCGCGGTACGGCGCCCGGTCGTCGACGACGCCCGCTCGGTGCGCGTGTGGCAGGTCGTCGAGTCGCTGGCCGGTACGTACGAGATGGCGCCCTAGCGGCTCGTAGGGCGGGCGCAGTCGGGGCAGTGGCCCCGGTACGTCACCTCGGCGGCGGAGACGGTGTAGCCGAATCTCTCGGATTCCGGTAGGTCCGTCAGGGGGTCGCCGCCGGGGTGGACGTCCCGGATGGTGCCGCACTCCGAGCAGATCAGGTGCTGGTGGGGGCGGTGGGCGTTCGGGTCGTAGAGCGTGGCGCGGCCGTGGGTGGTCAGCTCGATCACCTCGCCGAGCGAGACGAGTTCGCCGAGGGTGTTGTAGACGGTGGCGCGCGAAATCTCCGGCAGCCGGGCGGTGGCCCGCACGAGTATCTCGTCCGCGGTGAGATGGACGTGGTCGCCGTTGAGCACCTCGGCGACCACCCGGCGCTGAGCGGTCAACCGCCAGCCGCGTCCGCGCAGTCGTTCCAGCAGGTCACTCATGGCCACCAGCCTTACTGTGCATCGTCCGACAAATGAGTACGTGCGGGCCTGTCTGTCGTATTGACTTGGACTTGGTCCATCGTAGGATCGGATCCGGCGATAGCCAAGGCACAGGGCAACAGCGGGAAACGGCACGTGACTTCAGCAACCGGGCCCGCCGGTGGGGCCTGAGCCCAACGGTGCAGCCGTCCGCAGTTCCGCATCGTGATCCGCCCCGTCCGGAGGGATTTCCATGACCGAGAACCATGACGCGATCGTCACCGACCCCAAGCCGGAGGAGGTGTCCGGCTGCCCCGTCGCGCACGCGCGCGCCCCGCACCCCACGCAGGGCGGCGGCAACCGCCAGTGGTGGCCGGAGCGGCTCAACCTGAAGATCCTCGCCAAGAACCCCGCCGTCGCCAACCCGCTCGGCGAGGAGTTCGACTACGCCGAGGCGTTCAAGTCCCTCGACCTCCCGGCCGTGAAGCGGGACATCGCCGAGACCCTCACGACCTCGCAGGACTGGTGGCCCGCCGACTTCGGCCACTACGGCCCGTTCATGATCCGCATGGCCTGGCACAGCGCGGGCACCTACCGGATCAGTGACGGCCGCGGCGGCGCCGGAGCCGGTCAGCAGCGCTTCGCGCCGCTGAACAGCTGGCCGGACAACGCGAGCCTCGACAAGGCCCGCCGTCTGCTGTGGCCGGTCAAGAAGAAGTACGGCAAGAGCATCTCGTGGGCCGACCTCATGGTCCTCACCGGCAACGTCGCCCTGGAGTCGATGGGTTTCAAGACCTTCGGCTTCGCCGGCGGCCGCGCCGACGTCTGGGAGCCCGACGAGGACGTCTACTGGGGCCCCGAGACCACCTGGCTCGGCGACGAGCGCTACACCGGCGACCGTGAGCTGGAGAATCCCCTCGGCGCGGTCCAGATGGGCCTCATCTACGTCAACCCCGAGGGCCCCAACGGCAACCCGGACCCGATCGCCGCGGCCCGCGACATCCGCGAGACCTTCCGCCGCATGGCGATGAACGACGAGGAGACCGTCGCCCTGATCGCGGGCGGCCACACCTTCGGCAAGACCCACGGCGCCGGCCCGGCCGACCACGTCGGCGACGACCCCGAGGCCGCCCCGATGGAGCAGCAGGGCCTCGGCTGGAAGAGCACGTACGGCACCGGCAAGGGCGCCGACACGATCACCAGCGGCCTTGAGGGCATCTGGACGAACACGCCGATCACCTGGGACAACAGCTTCTTCGAGATCCTCTTCGGATACGAGTGGGAGCTGTTCAAGAGCCCCGCGGGCGCCCACCAGTGGCGGCCGAAGGACGGTGCGGGCGCAGGGACCGTCCCCGACGCCCACGACGGTGCGAAGACGCACGCCCCGACGATGCTCACGACGGACCTCGCGCTCCGGCTGGACCCGGCCTACGAGCAGATCTCGCGCCGCTTCCTGGAGAACCCCGACGAGTTCGCGGACGCCTTCGCCCGCGCCTGGTACAAGCTGACCCACCGCGACATGGGCCCGGTCGTGCGCTACCTCGGCCCCGAGGTCCCGGCGGAGACGCTGGTGTGGCAGGACCCGCTCCCTGCGGTGACGCACGAGCTCGTCGACGCGGCCGACATCACCGCCCTCAAGAGGCAGATCCTCGCCTCGGACCTGTCGGTGTCCCAGCTGGTGTCCACCGCGTGGGCCTCGGCCTCGTCCTTCCGCGGCAGCGACAAGCGCGGCGGCGCCAACGGCGCACGCATCCGCCTGGAGCCGCAGAGCGGCTGGGAGGTCAACCAGCCCGACCGGCTGGCCACCGTCCTGCGCACCCTTGAGGGCATCAAGGCGGCCTTCGACTCCGCGCAGAGCGGCGGCAAGCGGATCTCGCTCGCCGACCTGATCGTGCTCGCCGGCGCCGCCGGTGTCGAGCAGGCCGCCAAGGACGCGGGCTTCGACATCGAGGTCCCCTTCACGCCGGGGCGCGTGGACGCGACGCAGGAGCAGACGGACGTGGAGTCGTTCGCCGCGCTGGAGCCGACCGCCGACGGGTTCCGCAACTACCTGGGCAAGGGCAACCGCCTGCCGGCCGAGTACCTGCTGCTCGACAAGGCCAACCTGCTGACGCTGAGCGCGCCCGAGCTGACGGTCCTCATCGGCGGCCTGCGCGTCCTCGGCGCGAACTACCAGGAGTCGAAGCACGGCGCCCTCACCACCTCCCCCGGGACGCTGACCAACGACTTCTTCGTCAACCTCCTCGACCTCGGCACGGAGTGGAGGTCGACGTCGGAGGCGCAGGACGCGTTCGAGGGGCGCGACGCCGCCACGGGCGAGGTCAAGTGGACCGGCACCCGCGCCGACCTCGTCTTCGGCTCCAACTCCGAGCTGCGCGCGGTCGCGGAGGTCTACGCGAGCGACGACGCGAAGGAGAAGTTCGTGAAGGACTTCGTCGCGGCGTGGGACAAGGTCATGAACCTCGACCGGTTCGACCTGGTCTGAGCCGCCCGACCCCGCCGCGTACGACATCCCGGCCGGCCGGGATGTCGCTTGTTGATCTCGTCGATCTCGTAG